>NZ_FNKP01000003.1:357227-714455 GCF_900099835.1 Paraburkholderia fungorum | reverse complement strand
AAAGGCGACATTGCCACCGACGACGCAGGCGGCCCCATCGTGGGCGCGTTCGACGCGGCGGCGATTCGCAGAATTACGCAGGCCGCGTCGATTCCTTTGGCGAGCGTGCGCGCCGACGATGACGACATCGAATGGGTGCAGCGCCGCGCGCAGGTCTATCTCGAAGCAGCGCAGGAATCGAAGATCGTGCCGCGCTGGAAAGAGTCGGGTTACTGGCTCGTGCTGCCGATACTCCTGATCGCGCTATATAGCTTCCGGCGTGGCTGGACGGTGAAGTGGCTGCCAATTTTATTGATGACGTCGGCGGCGCTGTTCGCGCCCAGGCATGCGCAAGCGGCATCGTTTGAATGGCTTGATCTTTTCGCGACTCACGATCAGCAAGGGCGATGGAATTTTGATCACGGCAACTATGCGCGGGCTGCGGCGCGATTCGACGACCCGATGTGGAAAGGGCGGGCGCAATATCTCGCGGGAGATTACGCCGGTGCGCTCGAAACATTTTCGCGAATCGATTCCGCGCAGGCAGACTTTTACATCGGCAATTCGCTGGCGCACATGAAGGACTACGCGGGCGCGCTGAAAGCCTACGACAGTGCGATTGCGAAACGCGCCGGGTTCGCGGAAGCCCTCGCGAACCGTGACCTGGTGGTGAAGCTCAGCAAGGACAAGCCGGACGAAGGCGACGAATCCACCACGGTGAAGCCGGACAAGATCGATCTGCAGAAAAAGAAGGGCAAGGAGGGCAAGCCCATGCTCGTGCAGCAGCAGGCGCCTTCGGAAGACACGTGGATGCGCAATCTCAACACGTCGCCTGCAACGTTCATGCAGCGGCGTTTCGCGCAGGAGGCGCAAGGCGCACCATGATCTCGCGCTTCGTTGCGATCCTGTTCGCGTGCATGCTCATGTCCACCGCCGCGCATGCCGATGACGCGCCGCGCACGATGCTGCGCGCGCATCTGGAACCGGCGGGACCGGTGGTCGCGGGCAGCGCGGTGAAGCTCGTCGTCGATACACTCACGACGACGTATTTCTCCGAAGCCCCCGACTGGCCGCTGTTCGATCTGCACGACGCATTTGTCACGCTGCCCGACGACAGCGGCCAGAACCTGAACGAGACGATCGACGGCGTGCGCTGGTTCGGCGTGAGCCGCGAGTATCAGATCGTGCCGCGCGCGGCGGGCACGTTCGAGGTGCCGTCGTTCAGGATCACGCTGCATCCGGGCGGTTCCGATACGCCGGTCACGTTGGAGACGCCGACCCTTAGCTTCTCGGCGACGCTGCCGCCTGGTGCCGAGAATATGGCGACGTTCTTTCCCGCACCGAAACTGACGGCGACCCAGGTTGTCGAGCCTAAGGACGGGCGGCTCGAAGTTGGCGGCACGATCACTCGCATCATCACCCAGCGCGCGGAAGCGACCGCGCCGATGCTGATTCCACCGCTTGCTTTCGGCGACGTCGACGGTTTGCGCCGCTATGCGAAAGCGCCTGCCACGCGTGTTATTTCCGATGGCCGGGGCGGCCTCATCGCCGGCGAGCGTGTCGACACGGTGGCTTATGTCGTGAACCGGCGCGGACACTACACGTTGCCGCCCATCGATATCGAATGGTGGAACACGGCGACGAAACAGCGTGAGATGGTTCATCTGCCCGCCGTCACATTCACGGCGCGGGCTGCCCAGGAAAAACCGCTATGGGCGATTCCCGCCGATGCGCTCGCGGGTGCAGCCCGACATACGGTGATTTTCCTGAGTGCGCGCGATCTCGTGCTGGCGGGCGTCGTACTTGCGTGCATCGTCGCTGTGGTGGCGTTTTATTCGCGCATGCGCGGCTGGGTCGAGCTACTCTCGCGATGGTGGTCTGCGCGGCGCAAGCGGCGCGCGCAAGGCGAGTTTGCCGCGTGGCGGGGGTTGCGTACGGCGGTGGAATCCGGCGCGATGCAGCGTATCGTGCCCGCTCTCTATCGATGGATCGATGCCAGTCCGCGCTTTGCGCGTCCGGCACGTGTCGCCATGATCGACGATCCGCAACTCAAGCCGCTCGCCGATGCCGTGCAGCAGCACTACACGCAACGCACCACGAACACGCCGCACGTGCGGCTCGATTTTCGCCGGATACGGCCACGCGCACGCAAACAGAAGCGCGACGCTCTTCCGCCGTTGAACGAGAGGTGACACCGCTGCGCGACACGCGATTTGGTGCGACGCACATCGCAAAAGGTAGCGCATTGGCGACGCGGGTTCTGACGGACCGCTGCCCGCAGGCCGCAGCGTCGTGAACGAGGTCAATCCTTGCTGCGCCAACCGCGCGACAGGTGCCGTCAGCGCGACGATCCGCGCGAAACGTCGAGCGGCCCGAAAAAGATGGCCTTCAGCGTCCCGCGCCCCATCACCCGAGACAATTCGGCGATGACGCAATACATGAGTATGAGCGTGACCAGCAGTATCTGGATCGCCCAGAAGCGCGGCCAGTTTATTTCGGTTACCAGTACGTGATTCGCAGCGAGCAGAGTCGGCGCGTCCTTCCAGGCGTCGTACAGCCGCTCCAGATAATGGACGACGAGCGCGACCATCGCGTACATCAAGGTTTTCCACGCGACGTTCCAGATCAGCGGCTTGTCGGGAAAGCGGTTGATGAACGGCAGCATATCCGCGACGAGGACCGATTTGCCGAGTATCAGCGAGGCGATCAGAACCGAGCCCGAGGTTCCGATCGAAATGCCGGTGCCCTTGATCATCAGCGCGCGAATGAGCGTGACGATATGGAGAATGAAGAAAAAGAACAGGGTGGGCGGGATGGCCTTCATCACTTCATGCTTGATCCTGCCGGGCAGCGTGCTCACGATGAAATCCTCCGCTTCACCTGCGGCTAATGCGGCGATGACGCCCACTCAAACGCAGTTGCAGGACGTCATTGGCGGGCCGCCGCGTTCGCAAGCCTATCGCTGCCGGCAAGGGCGGCCCGGAAACCTGATAACCGGGCTACCTGTCGGTGTCAGTACGGCGCGCGCACCACGACGTATTGCGCGCCCTGTGGCTGATACCAGGTGCTGCCGCACTGCTGGTAGATCAACCCGCCGTAGTTCACGGGTACGCAATTTGCGGGCACCGTGCGCACCATCGATCCGATAACCGCCGAAGTGACAGCCACCGTCGCCGTGACGGCAGCCGCCGTCGCGATCGGGTGATAGTCGTCGTCCCAGCCGCCGTGGTGGTAGTAGTCGTCGTGATGATCGCCGCCGCCGTGATGGTCGTCGCCGTGATTATTGCCGTTCGCATTCACGTTGACATTGCGGTTGACGTTCACGTTGTTCACGCTGGTGTTGCGGACGTTGTTGGTACGCGGATCGGCGTGGACATTGTTGATCTGTCCGCCGCCGTGAGGGCCGCCGCCACCACCGTGAGGGCCGCCGCCGCCGTGAAATCCACCACCGCCGCCTCCGCCCCCACCACCGTGAAATCCTCCACCTCCGCCGCCACCGCCGCCTCGCTGCATGTGACCGCCGCCACCGCCAAATGCGAGCGCATCGGTCAGCGGCGCCGCGCCGAGGGTCGCACCAACGGTCACCAGAATCGGAAGCAGGGTTCGATTTCGCCAAAGTACGGTCTTCATGGCCTACTCCCGTTTTCCGTCAACCGGAACAACCTCGATCTTCTTCGCGCCCGCCGGGGGCCGGAACGTGAACTCGGAGTCCTTGAAAGTGGGCGAGGTCGTCCAGTCGATGATCGAGACCGACTGCGGACGCGCATCGTCATCCCGTCGCGTGATCACCAGCTTGCGCGGCAAAGGCTTGTCGCCGGTCGTGATCCAGATCTGCCAGTCGATATCCTTCTGGCGGAACGCGTAGTGGTCGGTCAGGTCCGGGCCGATGTAGTCCTGGCCCGCGAACATCGCGGATTCGAACTGGTCAACCGGCGCATCGGGCGTGCCCCAGACGAACAGGTCGGCAAGCGGAAATTCGATACCGTACCGTTCGTGCAGGCGCGCGACGAGCGCCGAGATATTGCCGTCGAAGGCGACCGTCGAGTAGTACTTCTGCTGCGGCACATAGAGCGATACGGTTTTGCCGTCGTAGAAGATCTCGCGCTCGCTTCTCGCGCTTCGCATCACTGTGCGAACCCGGTGAGGGCGGTCCACGTCGAGTTGCGCGACAGCAGTGTGCTGGAGTTTCTGGCCGTCTTCGAGAACGCGCTCACCAGTCAGGTCGAGCGTGACACTGAACCGCTTGAGCGACTGGAGATGCGTGCCCATTTTCTGGAGCGCCTGAATGGCGGCAGGATCTACCGGATTCGCGGGCGCGCTGGCGGCGACGGGGGCCGACGCCGTTTGCGCCTCGATGTGAGGCGCGAGCATCGTTCCGGCCACCGTCAGAATGGCAAAAACGCTTCGCTTCATTGTGCTCTCCCAATTCGTGAGAGAAACGCCTGGTGAATCTGAAGGCGTGTCGGCGGCGAGCATTTTCGCGGTATCCGCGGTGCACTCGCGCAGTCTAATGTAGTGTTCATCTGCGTGAAATGAAAGAACGAAATTCAATATTGCCCGAAGGGGAAGCGGGCTTGCCGCAAGTACCTATGGCTCGCTATGGTCTTCTGTGGGAAAACGCTTAACGGCGAACGGGTGCCTTCACATCACCGCGATCCGCCTCGACCGGGCACCCACCATGTCAGACACTGCCCCACTATCCGGAGGGAACACGATGGCATCTGAAACCGGTTTTACGGCGCTTACGAGGCCTGCGCTGTTGCAGCAGATCTCACGCTGTCTCGGCGGAATCGTTTTCTGCGCAGGCGTGCTGCTGAGCGGCTGCGCCAGCCATCAAACGCCGGGGGTGACATCGCAACCGGCGCAATCGGCCGGGCAACTGGCCGCGGCGTTGCCGTCATGGCAGGACGGCGCCGCGCGCACGGCCATCGTCAAGTTCATCGCCGATGTGACGCGCGAAGGTTCTTCCACTTATGTGCCGCCCGAGGCGCGCATTGCGGTGTTCGATAACGACGGCACGTTGTGGAGCGAGCAGCCTGTACCGTTCCAGTTGTCGTTCATGATCGAACGATTGAAAGCGGCTGCGCCGCAGCATCCGGAATGGACGCGTAATCCGGCGTATAAGGCGCTTCTCGCGAACGACACGGCAGCGCTTGCGAAGAACAGCAAGGCGCTTCTGCAGATGCTGGCCGTGGCTAACAGCGGCATGGCGACCGACGAATATGATCGCTCGATTCGCGCGTGGCTCGCCAGCGCGAAGCATCCGGTGCTCAATCGTCCGTATACCGAACTCGTGTATCAGCCGCAGCTCGAATTGCTCCGTCTGCTGCGAGCCAACGGCTTTCGCGTGTGGATCGTGTCCGGCGGCACGGCCGAATTCATGCGCGTGTGGGCGAAAGAGGCTTATGGAGTGCCGCCGGAACAGGTAGTAGGCAGCGAAGAGAAGCTGAAGTATGAAGTGCGCGACGGCAGGCCGGTGCTGATTCGCCAGCCTGGTTTTGATTTTATCGACGATGGTCCGGGCAAACCCGTCGGTATTTTTCGCTCGATCGGCAAGCGCCCGATTCTCGCTTTCGGCAATTCCGACGGCGACCGGGAAATGCTTGAGTATGTTGCAAGCGGTCCTGGCGAAACGCTTGCGTTGCTGTTGCATCACGACGATGCCGATCGGGAATTCGCTTACGACCGGCAGTCGTCAATGGCGCGGCTCGATAAAGCATGGGACGAAGCCAAACGCGAAGGATGGATCGTCGTCAGCATGAAGCAGGACTGGACTATCGTGTATCCGCCCAAGGCCGGCGCAATGCAATGACCGGTTGCCAATCCGGTCGATCACGGGTTCTCGAGCAGAGCCCGTGCGAACCGCCGGTACAACCAGCACGCGCATGTCGCGCCGACGACCATGCCTACAGAGGAGAATAGCGACACGACAATCGCAATGGGATAGAGCGATGTCGATCTATCCCCCGTGCTGAACCACGCGCGAAGAATAGCGAACAGGGCGATCAAAAAGACTTCGAGCGGCGCCAGTGTCAGCATGTGTGAAACGACGATTCGCCAGAAATGCCCGCGTGTATCGCGCCATGATGCACGCCAGCGAATGGCGCGTCCGATCCCGACATGACAGAACAACAAGCTGAAGCGAATTGCGATGAAGGTGACGACGCATATCGCAATCACGCTCCATACGAACAGTTGCAATCCCGTTTTGCCCAGATAGCCATTGAAAGAGTGGGTCACAGAAAACCCGACGGCGACTATCAGAGCGCCGACGACAATACTGCCGAAGCCGATTGCAAGACACAAACCGAAGTAGCGCCAGAATTGCTTTCCGAACACGGAGCGAGGATGGGATTCCTGCTCCCCGAGCATGACGTACCGCACAACCTGAATGGGCAGCGCAATCATGACCGCGAACCTGACGGGTATGAAAATCCATTGCAATAAATTCGATGCAATAGCTGATGACGAGAGGCCGTGCAAACCGCCTGATTCGATGGAAATAGCATTATCGGCAAGCAATATTGCAAATGCAGCGGCTACGGTAAAAGGCCTGCGGCGGACAAAACCTGTGGCATCCACCCACGCTTGCCGGACACATTCCCAAAAGGCCATTGCTCCCATGGCTCCCCCGTTCTCTGTTGTTTGAGGTCTGCTGCGCGGTCGTTGTCGGCCGCTTGTCCGATTTGTATTCCGACTGTCAGCTTAGCGGCGACGCAGCGAATTCCACGATATCACGGCTTGTGTCGTTCTCTCCGCGCTGCACCGTCACGCGAGAAAGTGCGATGTAACCGGTCACGCAATATTCACAAAAGCGAATTTAGTGGTTACAATGGCGCCCCGTTGCTTAGGTGACGGGACTGGCAGACGCCCCGGCTTGAAGGGGTAGTGCCGAAAGGTGTGTGGGTTCTTATCCAGACATCCTTTGTTGAAGAAGAAAGATGCCGACGTGGTGAAATTGGTAGACACGCTATCTTGAGGGGGTAGTGGCGAAAGCTGTGCGAGTTCGAGTCTCGCCGTCGGCACCAGATGTATGAGTTGTGAAGCAGGACCCAAGCGGACTATTCCGCACGCTATAACCCTGTAGGCGCCGGTAACCGGTTGTCCGACAGCGGCCGCATGACCCTTCAGTTGCAAGAGCCCCGGAGCAAATATTGTCGGATCGACTTTCGGTTCGCCGACGACAATCGCTCGCTCTCGCTCCTTTGGTGGCTTCAAAAATGATGCCGTCTCTTGGCTCGCCTCTGCAAACATTCCATTTCTGCGATTGACGCTCCGGACATCGCATACGGCTAGCAAGTCGCACACTCGTGGCAGTCCCTTTTTATCACTGCATACGCTTCCCGTTCGTTGCCAAAGGCAGCGTCCGGCGCGGAACAGAAATTGCGACAAAAGATCGCAGGCAGCGAGAGAAGCAAAACGACTATCCAAAGGAGTTCGACATGCCGACTCTATCCAAGGGCGACAAGGTGCAATGGCAAACCTCACAGGGACGCACCGAAGGCACCGTCACGCGCAAAGTGAGCGGCACAGCAAAAGCCGGCGGCCACGTTGCGAAGGCGTCCCCTGACAATCCTCAGTACGAGGTGGAAAGCTCGAAAAGCGGCAAGACGGCCATTCATAAGGCCGATGCTTTGAAGAAAGTCCGCTGATAAAGAGCGCGACGAGAGCGGGGTGCCTCGCCGCCTGTTTAGTACATGGAGGCGCAGGTCAGTGCGCTCAGGCTTGATCCGTATGCTGCGTATTCCGCGCATGCCGGTTGGCAAACGTAGGCAGATGCCACCTGAGCCGCAGCGAAGCGAGGCGCAAGCCGACGCAGGCGAGCGTGGCGACCCATGGCGTCCACGGCTGAGCCACGCCGAAGTGTTCGCATGCCACCATCAAGGCCGAACCCAGCAATGCGGCCGATGCGTAAATTTCCCTCTGCAGAATGACCGGTACGCGGGCGAGCAGAATGTCGCGCAACGTGCCTCCGCCAACCGCCGTGACCACACCGAGCAGCACTGCTGCTTCTGCGTTATGCCCATACGTCAGCGCTTTTTGCGCACCGGACACGGCAAATAGCCCCAATCCGATGGCGTCGAAAAAAAGCACGGAGTGCCGCAATTTTCTGATCTGCGGATACGCGACGATCACCATGAGTGCGGCGCCGATCGAGGTGGACAGATAGCGCCAGTTCGACAGACCAGCAGGCGGTATCGCGCCGATGCACACATCGCGCACGATGCCGCCGCCGCAAGCCACCACGAACGCGATAGCCAGCACGCCGAACAGATCGAGATTGCGCTGCTTCGCCGCCACCGCGCCGCTGATCGCAAAGACGAATGTTCCGACCAGGTCGAGTAGCAGAAAGAGGGCGTGTCCACTCATGACGCTGCGTTCCCCTCGCCGAGCCATTCCGCCGCCGCGCCCAGCATCGCGAGCAGGCCCGTTTTCAACGTGGGATGCAGCGTCGGCGCGAATTTCGGCGAGTGATTGCTAGGGATCTGGTTAAGCTGCTTCTTCGCCTTTGCGTCGGCATATTGCTGCGGGTCGGTTCCGCCGACAAACCAGAAAACGTAGGGCACATTCCAGCGACGCCCGAATATGCTGAAGTCTTCGCTGGCTGCGGCGGGTGGTGTTTCGTACGCACTTTCGCCGAATTGGGCGGCGAATGCCTGTGCGACGCGTGCAGTCGCTTCCTTGTCGTTCTCGGTCAACGGGTAGCTGCTGAGCGTGGTGAACTCCGGTTCCCTCGGCGCGTTGGACGCCACACACTCTGCGCAGCAGATTCGTTTGATGGCCGACAGCATGTACTCGCGCACGTCTTCGTCATAGGTACGCATGTTGAGTTTGAGCGTCGCATCGTCGGGGATGATGTTTTCTTTCGTGCCGGCCTGTAGCGATCCGATTGTCAGTACCGCGCTTTCGCTCGGCGCGATTTCGCGCGACACGATGGTTTGCAGCCGCAAGGTCGTCGATGCCGCCATGATCACCGGGTCGACCGATGTTTGCGGCTGCGAGCCATGCGAGCCGCGTCCGAAGAGCTTGACCTTGAGGCTGTCGCCCGCGGAGAGAATCGCGCCGCTGCGATAACCGACCGTGCCGGCCACGCCGACCATCACGTGCTGACCCAGGATGATGTCGGGCTTGGGAAAGCGCTCGATCATGCCGTCGTCCATCATGCTTTGAGCGCCACGGCCCACTTCTTCGCCGGGCTGAAAGACCGCGAGCACCGTTCCGCTCCACGTGTCACGATGCTGCGCGAGCAGGCGTGCGGCACCCATTAACCACGTGACGTGAAGATCGTGTCCACATGCGTGCGAAACGCCTACCTGTACCCCGTCTTCGTCTTTCGCGATGACCGTGCTCGCATAGGGCAGGCCGGTGGCCTCCGCGACCGGGAGCGCGTCCATATCGGCGCGAAGCATGACCGTCGGCCCCTCGCCGTTGCGCAACACGCCGACCACGCCGGTGACACCAATCTCGCGCGTCACCTCGAATCCCTGAGCGGCCAGGTAGTCGGCGGCGATTTTTGCAGTACGCACCTCCTGCATCGAAAGCTCGGGATGTTGATGCAGGTCTTTGTAAATGGCTTCGAGTTCGGGCAGCAGAGCGTCCGCGTCGGGTATGAGTGCGCTGATCAGTTGCTTCATGGGTCCTCCGTTGGCGGCGAGAGAGAAACTACGCATAGTCTGATGATCGGCCGGCGTCGCGATGACGTTTCAGGCGGAGCTGAGCGTGGACAAGGATAGCAGTGTCCTTTCCATCAACAGGCTGGCGCAAATGATCAGATCAAATACTTTTTGAGGAAATCAGATCGTGGAAGCCGGACCGCACTTTCCAGAAGGAAGAAGCGTAGCACCAGTCCCAAGTTTATATAGTTGAAAATTGCAACTATATGCTCGTGCTGTGCCGGGAGGAATGTGCCTGAGGGTAGGCGGGAAAGCGAATGGAGGAGTTGCATAAAAAGAAGCCGCGGCAGCGGCCGCGGCTTTTAAGTGCACTCGCCGAAGTCAGCCGGCGAGATGCCAGTATTACATATTGCTTTCAGTCGCGCTATAAATTGATGTCGAACCCGCGACTACAGCGACCGCTCAATGGCTTGTCCCAGTAACTTAAGGCCCAAATCGATTTCGTCTTCGCTGACGGTCAACGGCGGCGCGATCCTGAATACGCCGCCCATCCCCGGCAATTGCACAATGTTCATGCTGAGCCCCAGCTTCATGCACTCTCGCGTGATCTTTGCGCCGAGCCCGTCCGCCGGCTCCTTCGTGCGGCGATCCTTGACGATCTCCATGCCCAGAAGCAGTCCGCGTCCGCGAATGTCGCCGATGCATTCGAAACGTTCCATCAGATCCAGCAGCCCGCGCCTGAGTCGCGCGCCCATCACGTTGGCACGCGCGACCAGCCCTTCGCGTTCGACCACGTCGAGCACGCGCAAACCGACGGCGGCGGGCAGCGGATCGGACACGTGGGTCGTATAAAACAGGTACCCGAGTTCGTGAGCGCGCTCCTCGATCTGCGCAGAGGTGACGACCGCCGCCAGCGGCAGACCGGCGCCAAGCGTTTTCGACAGCGTAAGAATGTCGGGTGTCACGCCGTCGCGCTGGCAGGCGAACATCGTGCCCGTGCGGCCGACGCCGGTTTGCGCTTCATCGAGAATCAACAGCATCCCGCGCTCTTCGCATTTGCGCTTGAGCGCGGCCATGTAGCCTTCCGGCAACTCGATGATGCCGCCGGAGCTGAGAATCGGCTCTGCGATGAAGGCCGCGAGATTGCCGCTCGACTGACGATCGATGAGGTCGAACGCGTAATCCAGTTCGGCCAGATAGTCGTATTCGCCGTGCCGCTCGAATTTTGGCCGATACGTAAACGGCGCGGGAATCGCAAACGAGCCGACGGAGGCCGGACCCACGCCCTTGCGACCGGCGCTGTAGGTTGCGGAAGCGGCCGCGCCGGTCATGCCATGCCAGGACTGCGCAAAACCGACAATTTCATATTTACCGGTAACGAGCTTCGCCATGCGAATCGCCGCTTCGTTCGACTCCGCGCCGGTACTCAGGAGCAGCGCGCGGTCGAGTCCCTCGGGTGTGATGTCGGCTAGCCGCGTTGCCAGATCGACCACCGGCCGCGACAGCATTCCGCTGAAAAGATGATCCAGTTTGCCCGCGTATTCGTTGATGACCGACACGATTTCCGGGTGACTATGCCCGAGCACCGCGCTCATCTGGCCCGACGTGAAATCGAGAATCGCACGACCGTCCGCGTCATAAACGAAACTGCCCTGCGCGCGCTCGATGATCATCGGCTCGAAGGTGCCGCCATAGCGAATCAGGTGCTGCCTGGCATTACGCCAGAAAGTTGCATCGTCGTTGCGGGACACGTGGCTTCTCCTTGAGCGAGGGCGGGAATAACTTGCAGTCTAGATGTCACTCTGCTTTCATAGAATCGAATACTTCTAATGGAAGCTAGAAACGGGGCTTATACCTTGAGTCTTTCACTTGAAATCGATCTGCTGCGCTCGTTTATCGCCGTCTCCGAAAGCCGGGCACTGAGTCGCGCGGCGAGCCGCGTTGGCCGCACGCAATCGGCGCTGAGTCAGCAGATGAAGCGTCTCGAAGAAATCGTCGATCAGCCACTCTTTCAACGGACGGGGCGCGGTGTGGTGCTGACCAATCCTGGCGAGCGTCTGCTGGTCCACGCGCAACGGATTCTGCGCGTGCACGACGAGGCGATGGCGGATCTCTCCGGCAAAGGGCTGTCGGGAACGATCCGTTTCGGTTGCCCGGATGACTACGCCGCCGTTTTCCTGCCGCATTTGCTGCGTCAGTTCGCGAGCCAGCATCCGCATGCGCTGGTGGAAGTCACGTGCGCGCCCACGCCGCGTCTGCTCGAACAACTGGAGATGCACGCGCTGGATCTTGCGATGATTTCGTTGCCAGAAGGAGCGCCGAATGACGACGTGATCCGTCGTGAGCCGCTGGTGTGGGTCGGTTCTCCGGGGCTGGATTCCGCGTATTTCGACCCGTTGCCGCTGGCGCTTTCCGATCCCGATACGCTCGATCACGTTGCGGCCTGCGAGGCGCTGCAACAGGCCGGCCGGGCGTATCGCATCGCTTATGCGAGCAGCAGCCTGGCGGGTCTGACGGCGCTGGTCCGCTCGGGCCAGGCGTTCGCCGTTATCACGCAGATTGCCGTCGCGCCCGATCTTCAGATACTCAACGGCGATCCGTTATTGCCGCCGTTACCGGGCATCGGCATAAGCCTGAAGTTCGAGCGGGCGCGTCCGGCGCATCTGACTCAGGTATTCGCGGAGCACATCAGGGCGACGTTACCCCTGCTGTGAGCCGCGTTCAGTCCAGCAACGCCGCCCACGCCGATACCTCGTCGCGACTGCCCACCTTCGGATCGACAATGCCGTCGATCATGAAAGTAGGCGATACGTGGATGCCGTTCTGACGCGCATACTTCGCGTGCCATTTGACTTCGCGATCGAGATCGGGAATCGCGAAAGCGGCACGCAGTTCGATACCGCTATAGCGTTCGATGCGGTTAATAATGTCGTTGGGCGTCGCATCCATATTCGGTCCGCTGCAGTGACGTTCGAACTCGAATTCCTCGCGATGGGCAGCGACGGCGGCCATCACTGCCTTCGCCGCCTCCTTACCGCCGGGCAGTGTCGAAGCAGCGAGAATGCATCGCACGATCACGCCGGAATACATGTGCCACGACTGTGATTGCAGCCGGATTTTCACGGTGACGCGATCCGCGCCTGCTTGCTCCAGAAGCGCGTCGAGCTTACCGAAAGCCCGCACCGAATGCGGACAGGTTGGCTCCAGAAATACTTCGAATACGCGCGGACCGTGACCCCATGTGAGCGGATCGGCTTTCCATGCCGGGGTGGCGGTTTCGTTCTGCGTCATTTAGTTGGATCCTCGTTGGATTGGCAATGTGGTTCGACAGATTGGAGCGGGCGGCGCGGTGTCCGCATGCCCGCATCAGATCAAGCTTGTATCGCAGCCGTTGTTAATAGCATCTTTTGATCGGTAATGCCATGCGCAGGGCGCGCCGATCAGAAGAACGGATGGCGCCATAAACAACGGGCATCGTGTCGAGGTCTACTGCCGGAAATGCGGTACGTTCCGCCGTTTTATGGACGTCGGCGGAAGTGAGTGTGGGTGAGATCTTGAACAACAGGCTGGGTACGCAGGAATCACATCGGCGGAATCTCGTGCACACGTGCATGCACGAATTCCGCCGCTTCCTGCTACAACGCGTTACGGCAACGAAATAGTCAGATTCGCCGACTGCGGGCCGAGCTTGACGATCTGCGAGTATGGGGCGAGCGTGCGCAATGTCGAATCGCGCAGCCATGTATTCAGGCCAAGATAACCCAGCAGCGCGACCAGCAGGAAAACCGCGCCGATACTCCACAACGGCACCTCGCGCTTCAACCGGTGCGCGACCTGATCGGGCAGCGGCCAATGCGGCGCGAAGCCGGCACGTTTGCCCTTCATATGTGCAATTTCATCGCCGAGACGCGCGGTCAGATACGCAAGCTTCTCCGGCCCTTCCAGCAGATACTTGCCCTGAAATCCGAGCAGCAGGCACATATGAAAAACTTCGAGCGATTGCAGACGCACCGCGCCGAGCGCGCGTCCTTCTTCGAGTAACTGATAGAACTTCTCGCCCGCGAGTTGTTCGCCGAACAACACCAGTTGCAGCGGACGACGCTCCCACTCCGCGCGAATCGCGAACTGCGACGACAGCACCGATTCGTCGACGGCCGCGCAAAACGCAAATTTCGCCGCATACGTGTCGTCCGCCGACGCATTCAGTTTCTTCGCGCCGCGCTCGAAATCCTGCAGGAACTGCTGCACGCGCTGACGGAATTCGTCGGCGGAACCGGGCTCGCGGCCGTTCTTCAACAGGAACAGCATGAAGAAGCCGTCGTACAGCAGGTCGAGCAACGAGCGCACCTGATAGGTGGGTTCCTGCGCGGGCGTCGGAGCGGCGGACGGCTTGCTGCCGTCGAGGAGTGAAGGCGCGTAGCTCATGAGGTCACCGCGATCAGTTCGAATTGAAGGTTTTGAATACCGGACGGCGCGTAGATCATGGCCGACTGCGACTGCAGCATGCGGTCATAAAGCGCCCCACGCGGCTCGAACGAGAAATAGCAGGCGCCGGGCCGGACCGGGATCGCGGGAGGCACCTGGGGCGTGTAAGTCAGCCGTACCCCCGGCATGGCGGACAACACCAGCTTGTCGACGTCGTCCGGTGCGCCGACCTTGAAACGCGCGGGCACTGCTTCGACCAGTTCGACCGTGGGCATGTCGGCGGATACGGAGATGTAGAACTGCGTTTTCTCGTCGATCTTGCCCGAGTCGAGGCGGCCCACGTGAAACGACGGCCGCACTTCATCGAGCGAAATCGCGAAGTAGCGCGTGGAGATCACCGTTTCCAGCAGGTCGCGCAGCATCGTGTCGAGTTGCGCGAAGCCGGGGCCCGGATCGTCGTGACGATAAATGGGCAGATCGGCAAGTGCATAGCCCTTCGAAAACGTCATCAACTGACCGGCGAGGCGCAGCAGCTCCTGAAACAGCCGCTCGGGATGCAGCGCCGAGTGCTGGTACAGATGCGCGAGCGCGGCGAACGCGGCATTCGCGGTATGCAGCAGCCAGAACGAAGCAATATCGCCTGAACGGAATTCGATGATGTTCTTGGTCGGCTCGCGATGAAAGCCGTACAACGCATTGACCTTGGCCTGCAACGCATCGATCAGCTGACGCAGCCGTTGATGAAGAATGGGCGAAGCGTCGATCGCGATGCACGGCGGCACGAAACTCTCGTCGAGTTCGAAGCCGGAGGTCGCGGTACGGCGCACGCGTGCGAGCGGCACGGACAGCAATTGATCGCGCGGCTCACTATGCGCGATCAACTTCACGCTCGTTTTGAGGAAGGTGATGTCGGCTTCGGCTGCGTCGGTGAAATTGTCCGCCACCGGCAAATGTTCGCTGACGTAACGCGAGACGAAACCGGCGTCGCGGTCCGCCGCGTAATTCGTGCCCGCGTCGCGAAGCGGGTGCAGCGCCAGATAAAACGTGAATTCGTTGATGCCGTCGGGCAGCGTGTCGAGAGCGACCGGCGCCGGCAGATCGTCGGCCTGCGGTGCGGAATACAGCGCGCCGTCCGGAAACACGAGCGACAGTTCGCTCAGACGCAGCACATTGCTGCCGAGCGCATCGCGGTCGATGCGCACCGAGCGCACACCCCAGTTATAAGGTTGAATGGCCTGTATCGATTCGAACAGACGCGCCTCATGATAGGCGTCCTGCCGCTGAAAGTGCTGAGGCCTCAGAAAAAGGCCTTCTCCCCAGAGTACCTTTGCCGAATAACTCATTTTTTAAACCTGTTTTAAACAATCGTGCAATGAGTTTTAGTCTGGTGTGCAATGAGCGCAAACCGACCGGATAAATCGAAGCCATTTAATTACAATTGGCTTTCTTGTTAGCCGCAACTCACCGAAGAGAGCATATTCAATGACTGGACCGGCATTCCCTGTTGTGCCGGAATGACAGTGCCGCTTGTCACGGTCATTGCACAGTTATGCAGGCCGATCATTATGCCCGCTTTCTCCGACTTTGCCGGATCGAATGCGAATTTCCATCGCTGCATTGCCGGATCGCGGAACAGGGCGACAATACCGAATGCCTGAGCTTCGCGAGAAACCTTTTCCGTAACGTTATAGCGCTGGCCCGGCACCAATGTCACTTCCCTGACACTTAACAGATCGGAGCCCAGTGTCGATTTTTCCAATGCGGGATCGATAAAAGTGTTGAATGGCGCCTGCTGGAAAGAGGTGGGATCTTTTAGCGTATAGAGGCGCACCACCAATGCCAACGGGCGTTTGTCGTTCGCGGCGTTCAGATTGGGCGCGGCGTAGAGCGTCACACCCACGTTGCGCGGTGGTTTCTGCGCGTCGGGCACGTCCGGCTTGGTCAGGCCGGTAGCCTGGAGGGCCGCGCTGGCGGCCGACCCGAGCAGTGGCACGGCCGCCGCGCAGCCGCCAAGCAGCGTCACGCCGGCCAGAATCGACACGCACGCAAGCCAGTCCAGAGAGGTATGTCGAGTTATGCGCGGAATCATTTATATCGATCGGATCTCACCGTCGCCCCAAAAAACATTCAATAGAATCAATCGTGAAAATGAATTTTTATGCGTATCGCGTTATTCTGATCTATTCATTTTGAATAATTGAACATCAGGAAAAAATTTCCTGGAATTTACAATTCACGGCAAATCAATAAGAAATAATTGCCAGCACTCCGTTATTAGAGAAAGCAATTAAATTCTTTTGCTTGACGTTTCCTCACATGAAAGTTGAAATATAGAAAATTGGGCTGTACTATACCCGCGCAATTGGGGCAAGGCAAAACTCCGGTTTATTCCTTGAATTAAAAAAATTCGCACGTCGGTGATAACGATGAAACAACGGCTCTTCGCTCAAATATCTGGGGTGGTGTTGGCATGTGGCCTGATGGCCGGATGCGCGACACAAAGCAATAACACCGCGTCGACGCCGGAGGCCTTTGATAAGGCTTTAGCCGACGCCGATGCAGCATCTGCAAAGGGCGACGATCAGGATCACGCTATTGCGCTATACCAGCAGCTCGCTCAGCAAAATCCGACGCGCGAAGAACCGTGGTCGCGGATCGCGCAAATCCAGTTCACGCAAGGTCATTACGGCCAGGCAATCGTCGCCGCACAGGAAGCGTTGCAGCGCGATCAGTCCGACCGCCGCGCGAAGAGCGTGCTGGCAGTAGCCGGTTTGCGGGTCGCCACGCAATCGCTGGGCGAATTGCGTCAGGATGCGTCGCTCGCGGGCGATGCAAAATCCGATGCGCAGACGCTGGCGAAGCAGTTGCGCGACACGCTGGGCGAAGCCACGTTGTTCCCGCCCGAGGTCGACGCGAAGCCCGCGCCGAAGAAGCGTCGTTATGTCCGCAAGGTAGCGAAGGCGCCGGCAGCCGAGGAATCCGCGGCGACAACCAGTGCCGCGATCGCACCGGCAACGCCCGCGGCACCGGCAACCCCCGCTGCACCCGCCGCCCCCGCGGCACCGACCAAAGCTGCGCAAAGCCGCGGCGCGTCCGACCCTTTCAGCGCGCTACGCTGATCCACGCCTGAACCACAGCTACCGGGAGCCTTCGATGGCGAAAAAAGAAAGTATCCAGAAGCGCCTGCAGAAGGTGCGGCCGCCGCGCGTTCAGTTGACCTACGAGGTCGAGCGTGGCGATGCGATCGAAATCAAGGAACTGCCGTTCGTGGTCGGCGTGGTTGCGGATCTCGCGGGGCAGTCGGAAATCGAACAGCCGAAAATGCGTGACCGCAAATTCGTCAACATCGATCGGGACAATATCGACGACGTGATGAAAGCGATCGAGCCGCGTGCCGCGTTCCAGGTTGAAAACCGTTTGAGCGATGCTGGCGGCAAGTTTGCAGTGGATCTGCGATTCCGCTCGATGACCGATTTCAATCCGGACGAAGTGGTGGCGCAAATCGACCCGCTGCGCCGATTGCTCGAAGCGCGCTCAAAGCTCGCGGATCTGCGTAACAAGCTTGCTGGTAACGACAAGCTCGAAGACCTGTTGAACGAAGTGCTGAAGAACACACAGCAGCTCGAAGCGCTCGCCAAAGCTGAAGGCGGCGCGGCAGACTCGCACGGCGACACGCCGGATCACCAACGCGACGGCGAATAAGGCGGATCGAGATGAACCAGCAAGCGGCTGCGGCCCAATTCGCCGGTGCGGACTTCACCGAAGGCAGCTCGTTGATCGACCAGATCGTCGAGAAGAGCAAGGTGGCGAAATCCGATTCCGAACACGCGCGCGCGAAAGATCTGATCGGCGAACTCGTCAATCAGGTGCTCGAAGGCACGGTGATCGTGTCCGACAATCTGTCGGCAACTATCGATGCACGCGTTGCAGAACTCGACCGATTGATTTCCGAGCAACTCAGCGCCGTGATGCATGCGCCTGAATTTCAGCGCCTGGAAGGAACATGGCGCGGTCTGGACTATCTGTGCAAGGAGAGCAACACCGGCGCGACCGTCAAGATCAAGGCGATCCATGCGCCGAAGCGCGACCTCGTACGCGATTTCAAGGCGGCCATCGAATTCGATCAGAGCGCGTTGTTCAAGAAAGTTTATGAAGAAGAGTTCGGCACGTTCGGCGGTTCGCCGTTTGGCGCGCTGATCGGCGACTTCGAAATCACGCGTCAGCCGGAAGACGTGTACTTCATCGACCAGATGGCGCATGTCGCTGCTGCTGCGCATGCTCCCTTTATTGCATCGGCTGCGCCTGAGTTGCTTGGCCTTGAAACGTTTGCCGATCTCGGCAGGCCGCGCGATCTGGGCAAGGTATTCGACACCGTCGAATACACCAAATGGAAGTCGTTCCGCGATTCAGAAGACTCGCGCTATGTCGGCCTGACGCTTCCGCGTTTTCTCGGCCGTTTGCCGTTCAACCCGAAAGACGGCGCAACGGCGGAGAGTTTTAACTTCGTCGAAGATGTCGACGGCACGGATCACAGCAAGTATTTGTGGTGCAACGCGGCGTGGGCTTTTGCCGCGCGCCTGACTGCGGCCTTCGACGATTTCGGCTGGTGCGCAGCCATTCGTGGCGTGGAAGGCGGCGGTCTGGTCGAAGATCTGCCGACGCATACGTTCAAGACCGACGACGGCGAAGTCGCGTTGAAGTGTCCGACGGAAATTGCGATTACCGATCGTCGCGAGAAAGAACTGAGCGACCTCGGCTTTATCCCGCTCGTGCACTGCAAGAACTCCGACTATGCAGCGTTTTTTGCGGCGCAGTCGGTGCAGAAGCCGAAAAAGTACAGCACCGATAGCGCGAACGCGAACGCGGTTCTTTCCGCGCAATTGCAGTACATTTTCTCAGTATCGCGCGTCGCCCATTATCTGAAGGCGATGATGCGTGACAAGATCGGCAGCTTTGCATCCGCACAGAATGTCGAAGTGTTCCTGAACCGTTGGATCTCGCAGTACGTGCTGCTGGACGACAACGCCACGCAGGAACAGAAAGCGCAATTCCCATTGCGTGAGGCATCCATACAGGTCTCGGAGATTCCGGGTAAGCCGGGCTCGTATCGTTCGGTCGCATTCCTGCGCCCGCACTTCCAGCTCGACGAACTCTCTATCTCCTTGCGCCTTGTCGCTGATCTGCCGAAGCCGGCAAATTCGTAAACGAAATCCGTGAATGCGGGCCGGATGGCCCGCTCACACGGCAAAACCACCACTTTGGGGAGTCGATGAATTATGAAGGATATCTATTTAAAATTCGGAAATCCGGCGATCAAAGGCGAGTCCGCCGATAAAGATCACCAGGGTTGGGTCGAAATCGATTCGTGGAGTCATTCGATTCTGCAACCGCGTTCGGCAACCGCATCGACTGCGGGCGGCCACACGGCTGAACGCTGCGAACACGCCGATATGCGCTTCACGAAAGACATCGACGTCGTCAGCCCGTTGATGTATCAACACGCTTCAGGCGGCACGACGTTCGACGAAGTGACGATCGACTTCATGCGGTCGGACGGTGAAGGCAATCGCGTGAAGTATCTGGAAGTGAAGCTGAAATACGTGATCATTTCGAGCATCACACCGGCGGTTGTCGGAGAAGGCCTGCCTACTGAAGAGTTCTCGCTGAAATATGCTGCTGTGCAGTGGAAGTACACGCAGCAGAAGATTGGCGGCAACCAGGGCGGCAACGCGCAGGGCGCGTGGAGTCTCACGAAGAACGACAAGACGTATGCAGTGTGATGCAAATAGCGAACGCGCCGCTTGTGCGGCGCGTTTCCGCTTGATGTCGGAAGAGCCTGGCCGCACCTGATGAAACGATTCGAACCGAGCTTTCTCGACAAGCTGTTTGACGACGAACCGCATCTGCCGGCTTCTCCGGCGATGCGGCAGTTGTCGCTGGATGAATTGAAAAGTACCGTGGCGCGCGACGTCGAGTCGATCCTGAACACGCGGATTGCTTTGACCGAACACGATCTCGAAGCGCTGCCCGAATGCCGTCAATCGGTGCTGACGTACGGGCTGAACGATTTTGCCGGACTGAGCCTGGCGAGCCATTACGACAGGACTTTTATCTGCAAGTCCATTCAGCAGGCGATTGCGCGGCATGAGCCGCGTCTCCAGCGCGTGTCGGTAGCGCTCGAATTGAACGAGCAATCCACCAACGCGCTGTACTTTGCCATTCAGGCTTTGCTCGTCGTGCACCCGGCTGAAGAACCGGTGAGCTTCGACGCCATGCTGCAACCATCGACCTTGCAGTATTCGGTCACGCGCGCGCGGGCCCGACTTTGACGCAAGTGCTGCGGACCAGTTTGATTCGGCAGAAAGTACCAGCAGTCCGGGGATAGAAAGATGGAAGAACTACTGCCGTTTTACGAGCGTGAACTGGCATTTTTGCGCCGCTACTCACGCGATTTCGCCGAACGCTATCCGAAGATCGCGGCGCGGCTCGCCATATCGGGCGAGCATTGCGAAGATCCTCACGTCGAACGGATGATCGAGTCGTTCGCGTTGCTAGGCGCACGGATCAACAAGAAGCTGGACGACGATTACCCGGAATTCACCGAGGCGCTTCTCGAAGTGCTTTATCCGCATTATTTGCGGCCTTTCCCTTCATGTTCGATTGCGCAGTTCGGTACGTCGGCCGCGATTAACCAGTTGACCGAGGCGGCGGTGATCGAGCGTGGAACTGAGCTGAAGAGTCGTCCGGTCAACGGCGTGCAATGTCGTTTTCGAACCGCGTATGAAGTGAAACTCGCGCCGATCCGCGTATCCGAAGCGAAGTTTTCGCCGGTCGCGATGGCGCCTGCCGCAACGGTTCTGCCGAACAACGCAGCCGCTGTACTGTCGATTACGTTCGAGTCCACGGCGCCGCAATTCGATCTCGGCGCAATCAAACTCGATACCTTGCGCGCGCATTTGCACGGCGAGCAGTCGTTCATCGCGGCGCTACTCGATTGTCTGTTCATCAATCAGATGGCCGCTTATGTGGAGGCGGATCGCAACGGACGGTGGAAAGCGCTGCGCACATCGCCGGTTACGCACACGGGTTTCGACGAAGCCGATTCGCTGATCGACTACCCCGCAAAAGCCCATCCCGCATACAGGTTGCTAACCGAGTATTTCGCGTTTCCCGAGAAATTCAATTTCGTGAATTTCGACCTCGGTGCGATGACTCGCGCAACGGGTCGTTGTCAGCGAATCACGTTGCACATCGTGCTGAAGGAAATGCGCAGCGACTCGCATGTCGCGCGTCTGATGGAATCGCTAACGGCGACGCATTTCCGCCTTTTCTGCACGCCGGTCGTCAATCTGTTCAAGCAGCATGGCGAACCGATACGCGTTAGCCATCAGTCGATTTCGTATCCGGTGATCGCCGAAGCGCGCCGCGCATTTGCCTACGAGGTTTATTCGATCGATTCGGTGCAACTGGTCAAACAGACCGCGCGAGAAGAAACCGTGATCGAATTTCGCCCGTTCTATTCGCTGCATCATGGCGAGCCGCAACGCGCGGGGCATTACTGGTTTGCGCGACGTGATGAATGGGTCGCACAAAAGAGTCCCGGCTACGAGACCGAAATCTCGATTGTCGACATCGATTTCAATCCCGCAGCTCCGCAGACCGATACGCTGAGTCTCGACCTGACCTGTACCAATCGCGATTTGCCTGCCGCGCTCGCGGTCGGCCTCGAAGGCGGCGATCTGTTTCTGGAAGGTGGTTCGTTGACCGGCAGCATTTCAATGCTGCGCCGTCCGACACCGAGCGTGCGTTTCGAACGGGGCCGCTCGTCGCACTGGCGTCTGATTTCGCATCTCGCGTTGAATCATGTGTCGCTGGCGAATAACGGCTTGTCCGCGCTTAAGGAAATGCTGGTGCTCTATGACCTGCGACGCACAGCAGTGTCGTCGCGTCACATCGACGGCATTACGGCTATCGAGCAGCGTGCGGCCGTGCAGTGGCTGCAAGGCAAACCATTTGCCACTTTTGTTCGCGGTATCGAAATTCGTCTGACCATCGACGAAGAGCATTTTGTCGGCACCAGTCTCGCGTCGTTCGTTCGCGTGATCGATACATTCTTTGGGCTGTATGTTCATCTGAACAGCTTTGTACAACTGGTCGTGCTGTCGAGGCGCACCGGCGAGGAGATCCTTCGATGCAAACCCCGCAGCGGCGAATCGATCCTGGTGTAGTCGAGCAACTGCTCGATGAACCACATCGCTTCCAGTTTTTTCAGGCAGTGCGGATTCTGGAGAAATGGTTCGCGGAGCAATCCCCCGAGCGGGCCGGAAAGGCCGTTGCGGAGCATATTGGTTTTCGCAACTCGATTTCGATGTCGTTTCCGCCGAGCGAGATCGAGCGGACAAATTCATTCGGGCGCGACGGCGCCGCACTCAGAGGCAAGGCAGAGCAAGTCGCGGCTATAGCAGACGGCCAGGTCGACCGCGTAGATATTACGCCGGCGTTTTTTGGTTTGCTGGGTACGCAAGGCGCGTTGCCGATGCACTACACCGAGCAGATCATTGCGCGCGAGCAGATCAATCGCGATCGTGCCGCGCGCGAGTTCTTCGACGTGTTTTCGAATCGCGCGACTGCGTTGTTTTACGCCGCGTGGAAGAAGTACCGTTTGCCGTTGCACTACGAGCTGGATCGCGACGAACGCTATTTGCCGTTGTTGCTGGCGCTCGCCGGGGTGGTCAACGAGGACACTCGTGACGGTCTGCAGCAAGGTAGCGGCGCGTTATTCGACGAAGGCATTGCGGGTTATGCAATGGCGGCACGCCATCGTCCGATGTCGGCTGCTTATCTCGAGCGCTCGCTGACCGAGTATTTCCGCGTGCCGGTGCGTGTCGAGCAATTCGTCGGCAAGTGGTACACCGTGCCCGAAGATCAGCTGACCGTGCTCGGCGGCGTGAATGCGACTCTGGGGGCAACCGCGCTTGCCGGCGAGAGGGTGTGGCAGCGCGACATGCGTGCGCGCCTTGTGATCGGACCGCTCGCGAAGAAGGACTATGAAGCGTTCTTGCCGGGCGCGGAACTGGCGGCGGCGCTCGAACGGATGTTGACGTTGCTCGCGGGCGTCACGCTCGAATATGAGGTGTCGCTGGTGCTCCGGCGTGACGATGTCGGCCCGAGTCA
Source organism: Paraburkholderia fungorum (assembly GCF_900099835.1). NCBI lineage: Bacteria > Pseudomonadati > Pseudomonadota > Betaproteobacteria > Burkholderiales > Burkholderiaceae > Paraburkholderia > Paraburkholderia fungorum. The sequence continues at coordinate 691,263 of NZ_FNKP01000003.1, read as the reverse complement.
TTTAGGCGGTGGCGCGCGTCTCGGCTGGGACGCGTTCCTTTGCACGCACGACGCCGACCGGGACCGTGCGGACGCCCGTTACGAATTGCACGTCATCCATTGATAACAACGATCGAACTGAAACTGGACAGCCCGACATGAGCACGCCTCTAAAAACGCTGATTGCGAAACTGAATTCGACCTGCCGGCAGGCTACGGAGCGCGCAGCAAGTAATTGCCTGTCGCGTGGTCACTATGAAGTCGATCTCGAACATCTGTTTCTGGCGTTGCTCGAACAACCAGCCAGTGACGTGTCCGTCGTGCTGCGTGCTAGCGACATCGACGCACACGCTTTGCGCGCGGATCTGGAGCGTGAGTTGGCGCGAGTCAAGACCGGCAATACGCGCACGCCGGTTTTCTCGGTGCATCTGATCGCGCTATTCGAACAGGCGTGGCTGATTGCTTCGCTGGACTCGCAGATCGGACGTATTCGGACGGGGCATCTATTGCTTGCGTTGTTGAGTGCGCCGGACCTCGCGCAATTCGCGCAGCGTATGTCGCCGTTGTTCGCGAATGTGCGCGTGACCGACCTCAAGCATCGCTTTGACGAATTGACCTCGGACTCGATAGAAACCGAGCGCGCAACAGATTCCCTGAGCGATACCAGTCAGGACGACATCGCCGATCCTGCACGCGTTGCTGTGTCGAAAACTCCGGCGCTGGATACGTACACGACTAATCTGACGCAGCGCGCCCGCGACGGCAAGATCGATCCGGTAATCGGCCGCGAAGGAGAGATTCGTCAGACGATCGATATCCTGATGCGTCGGCGGCAGAACAACCCGATCATGACCGGCGAGGCGGGCGTCGGAAAAACAGCGGTGGTCGAAGGACTCGCATTGCGGATCGCTGCCGACGACGTGCCCGCGCCATTGCGCGGCGTCGCGCTGCATGTACTCGATATGGGCCTGTTGCAGGCAGGCGCGAGCGTGAAAGGCGAGTTTGAAAATCGCCTGAAGAGCGTGATCGACGAGGTGAAGAAAAGCTCACATCCCGTGATTCTCTTTATCGACGAAGCGCACACGATCATCGGCGCAGGCGGCCAAGCCGGGCAGAACGACGCGGCCAATTTGCTGAAGCCCGCACTTGCGCGCGGCGAACTGAGAACGATCGCCGCGACGACCTGGAGCGAGTACAAAAAGTACTTTGAAAAAGACGCAGCGCTTGCTCGACGCTTTCAGGTGGTCAAGATCGAAGAGCCTGGCGAAGCATTGGCCGCCGCGATGTTGCGCGGTATGTCGGGACTCATGGAGCGGCATTTCAACGTGCGCGTGCTCGACGATGCGATTACAGAAGCGGTGCGCCTTTCGCATCGGTACATCACCGGGCGGCAGTTGCCAGATAAAGCCATTAGCGTGCTGGATACGGCGTGCGCGAAGGTCGCGCTCGCGCATAGTTCGACGCCTGCCGCAATCGACGATACGCGCAAGCGTATCGAACGGATCGACGTAGAAATTACCGCGCTGGAGCGGGAATCCGCGAGTGGCGCGGTGCATGAAGAGCGTCTTCTCGAATTGCGCACGCTTCGCAACGAAGACGCGCAATCGTTGCTGCGCGCCGAAGCACGTTACGAAGAAGAGCGGGCGCTTGTCAAAAATATCGAGAGCCTGCACGCGCAGATCGACGAGATGCGTCGTCATGCCGATGCGGCATCTCGCGAAGGAAAGCTCGACGAAGCACGCGTCATTCTGAGCGCGCAACTCGACAAGCTGCGAGCGTTGCAAGGCGATCATCCGATGGTCCCGTTGCAGGTCGACGCGCACGTCGTCGCGGAGATCGTTGCAGCGTGGACCGGTATTCCGCTTGGCCGGATGATCAAGGACGAAATCCAGACCGTGCTGAATCTTCAGCCATTACTGGCGGCGCGTGTCATCGGTCAGGATCACGCGCTCGAAGCGATTGCGCAACGCGTTCGAACCGCGAATGCGAATCTCGAAGACCCGGACAAGCCGCGCGGGGTGTTCATGTTCGTCGGGCCATCGGGCGTCGGCAAAACCGAAACAGCGCTGGCGCTAGCCGATATCCTCTATGGCGGCGAGCGCAAGATGATCACGATCAACATGAGCGAGTACCAGGAGGCGCATAGCGTGTCCGGCCTCAAAGGGTCGCCGCCGGGTTATGTCGGATATGGCGAAGGCGGTGTGCTCACCGAGGCCGTGCGGCGCAATCCCTATTCCGTCGTCCTGCTGGACGAAGTGGAAAAAGCGCACCCCGACGTGCTCGAAATGTTCTTCCAGGTTTTCGACAAAGGCGCGATGGACGATGCCGAAGGCCGCACGATCGACTTCCGCAATACGTTGATCATCCTGACCTCGAATGTCGGTTCGACGGCCGTCATGCAGGCATGCCTGAACAAGACGGCAGAAGAGTTGCCGGATGCCGATGCGCTCGCCGAAACACTGCGGCCGCAGCTATACAAGACTTTCAAGCCGGCCTTTCTCGGACGGATGAAAGTCATTCCGTACTATCCGATTTCCGACGACGTGCTCGCGGAAATCATCGAACTCAAACTCGAACGCATTCGCAGGCGGATCGAAGCGAATCACAAAGCCGTGTTCTCGTGGGACGAGTCGCTGATCGATGCGGTACTCGCGCGCTGCACAGAAGTCGATTCGGGCGCACGCAATGTCGACCACATTCTGAATGGCACGCTGCTGCCGCAAGTTGCGCAGGAAGTGCTCGAGCGTATTGCGGATGGCAAGTCTATCGCGAGTATCGCCGTCCGTGCGAACGAAGCTAACGAGTTCGACTACACCATTGCCTGATATGCCGATTGATCTAGCCACACTTACCGCACCTCTCTCCGACACATCGCCTTGCGGCGAAGACATGCTGTTTTCAACAGAGTTCGACGCGATCCAGCACGCGCGCCGTTTCGACGATCCATCGCTCGATCAGGGCGAATGGGTTACCGAAATCAAGGAGGCGGACTGGAGCTTTGTCGTCGAACGAAGTGCAGCGTTGATTGCGACGCAAACTAAAGACCTGCGGCTCGCCGCATGGCTGACCGAAGCGCTCGCGCTGGAAGAGGGCGTGAAGGGTTTGACGCAGGGGTATGCGTTGTTGACCGCGTTGTCGGAGCGTTACTGGGCGCATTTGCATCCGTTGCCTGACGGCGACGACTCGGAATATCGTCTCGGCAATATCGTGTGGCTGGCGGCCCGTACCGCCGAATTGCTGCGCGCCGTGCCGCTCACGCAAACCTCGGGCGTGATGTATAGCGCGCTTGATTGGGACGTGGCTACGCACGTCGCGCAGGCCGTCAAACGCGATCCCGATCACGCGGACGATATCGCGCGCGGCAAGCCGTCCGTCGATCAGATCGAGGCCGCGAAACGCTCTACGCCGCCCGCGTTCTACTCGGCGCTGCTCGCCGATCTGAAAGCGTTCGAGACGGCAATGAACGCGCTGGAACAGGAACTCGACAAGCGCGCAGCGGATTCCGCGCCGAGTTTCCGGCAGACGAAATCGGCGTATGAGTCGGTGTATCTGCTGGCGGAGCGATTTGCGCGCGAAGTCGGCGTGACGCCCGAGACCGCGACTCAACCCGCGCAGACGGAACGGGCCGACGACGCCACGCGCGTGGAGCGTGCGGAGCCGACCTTCAAAACCGAACCTCACCTCGACACGGCCGCCATGACGACAACGCCCCCCCCGACTCACGCGGGCATTCGCAGCCGCTCGGACGCCGTCGCGCAATTGCGGGCAGTCGCGAAGTTTCTGCGTCATACCGAGCCGCACAGTCCCGCAGCCTATCTCGCGGATAAAGCGGCTGAGTGGGCCAACATGCCTTTGCATGAGTGGCTTGCCGCCGTCGTGAAGGACGATGGCTCGCTGTCGCATATCCGCGAAATTCTGGGTGTGAAGCCCGACGAAACCCGCTGAGTCCTGGCGATCGTTAGTGATGGCATAAATGCAAACGGCCCTTCAGGAAGGGCCGTTTTTGCAGACTCCGCGCTTGCAACGCCTGAGGAATTCAAACCCCCGCGCGGAATTCGATCCGGCGATTGCGCGCGCGTCCGTCGTTCGTATCGTTCGGCGCGATGGGCTGATCGGGACCGACGCCTGTCGTTGTCAACTGGGTGGGCGTAATACCCCGCGCGACCAGATAGCCCTTCACCGCATCGGCGCGCGCCTGGCTCAGCGCGATGTTCGACTGGCGGTTACCGGCATTGTCGGTATGGCCGATGATCTCGACGGTTTTCGTCGTCATCTTGACCAGCACAGCCGCCATCTGATCGAGAATCGCGCGGCCTTGCGGGGTCAGCGTCGCGCTGCCCGTTTCGAATTCGATCGTGCGGTTGGCGAGCGTCTGGTCGAGCAATCCCTGTTCCGACGCGCCCGGCGCGCTGACGCGTAAGCCGTTCTTGATCGTATAGGTCGGATTGAGCGCGTCGGCCATATCGCTGGCGAGTTGCTGACGTTGCGCTTCATTGCGCACCTCGCCCTTCACGTCGACCTGCGTGCCGTCGATTTTCAACTGGCCTTTGCTGATCTGCTTCAATTGCGGGCCGATCAGCTTTTGCACATTCGCGCCCCAGTTCGGCGGTGTCGCGACATCACCCACTTCGATCTGATCGACCACGTTCGCCGCGCCGTAGGTGTCGCGCAGACGCGCGAGCACCGCCGACTTGGTTGCTTCGTCGGGCACCTTGCCGCCCACCACGACCTGACCCGGCGACGCATTCGCCGCAGGCGGCGTGGACGCGACCGGCGCATTGCCGCCATACGTTGGCGACGAAGCCGTGCTGCCCTGAGCGGCCAGCACGGTCGTATGAATCTGGACGCCGCTGTTGTCGACCGGCGTCACGCGTGCGGGACTGGCGTCGTCGGCAAAGACGGAGGCATTGACGAATACGGTGGAAAAAAGCGCCACCGCCAGGGATAGAGCGCGGCGCTTCATCGGCGCGCGGATCGGGGCGGTCATCGTCTCAAACCCCTGTAAAAGCTTCGCGGAACGTGTCGATGCTGACGCGCAGCGACAGTTGCGGTTGATCGAGGTAACTGACGAGCTTGCTGATGCCATGATCGTTCTGTGCGTGTTCGTCGATCCATTCGGGATCGTCGATATCGATGTTGTGCGCCGCGTACGCCTGCGGATCGATGACACTGTGCAGCGTTTTCGCCGACGCGCCGTTAAAGCCGATCACCAGGCGCTCGCGCTCCGCAATCGTGCCGATGAAAATCGCGAGTTCGAAATCGGCCTGCGACACGAACGGCGCGATCAGTTCGAGCCAGAACGCGGCGACGAGGCTGCGATAGAACGGGTCGACCGGCAGAGGCAGCGTCAAACCGCGTTCGAGATGCGACGAGCCGCTGCTCATTACCGGCTTGAGCAGCGAGCCGAGCGCGAGCATCGCGCCGCGCAGACGCACCGGATGGCCGCTTGCCAGCAGCATCTGTTCGAGACCAGACAGTGTCTGATGTTCGACGAAATCGTTGAACGTGCCATCGTGCGGATTGCCGGGTCCGGCGACCTCGATGGGCACCTGAGTATCCCCGAGTGCCTGCAACGCGCCTGAGGGCTCCGTAGCGGCCTGCAACGGAGCCATCTGAGCCGAGATGCGCGACCATAGCCGCGCGAACGCCAGCGGGCTGCGCGCAAGGAACGCGAGCGGGCGGTCCACTTCGAGCGCGGTTGCGGCGAGGAACGGAAAGCGCCGCGACGACACATCGTGGCTCACCACCATATGCCCGGCAATCGCGAGCTTGCTGCGCGAGCCGAGAAACGCGAAATGCAACGGCTTCGCGGCTTCATAGACGATCTTCCAGCGCGGATCTTCCGCCAGCAGTTCCATGGCCTGCGCGACCCAGCGGTCGAGCGTCTGCAGCAACTGCGGATTGTGCGCGCTCTTGACGAAGTCGCCGCGCGACGGGATTTTGCCGAAATAGGCGATTTGCGCCTGCACGGTCTGCGTCATTGCGCGCTCCCTGTGTTCGAGGTTGCCCGGGCGGCGGCGGGGACTGCCGCCGTCGACGTCGCCGGTGCGGAGCCGGGTGCTGCGGGCGAGCCCACGGCAGTCGCATTCACCGCGGCCCCGGCGCTGACATCCGCCACTGACGACGGCAGTGTCAGGCCGCGCAAGCTCTGCTGTTGCGGTGCGTCGCCGCTGCCCGAAGACGGCTGCGACGTGCTGATGATGCGCATGCTCATCGACACGGTGACGCTGCCCTGAGTCCATGTGAGGTCGAACGTGCCGTCAGGCTGACGCTTGCGCTGAGCCGAGTTGATCAGCTTTTCCAGACCATAACGACCCGGCTCGTTGACCAGTTGCAGCGTGCGGCCGTCGAACGTGGTCGCGGTCAAAGTCGCGCCCGGCGAACCGGCGGGATTCGGCCACACGAAGTTAGTCCATTGCGGCGGCGTGTTGCGATAACGCAGCTGCTGGCCGTCGATCGCAATCGTGTATTCGGTCGTGCCCGTGCTCGGCTGCGGCAACAACTGGAACACCGTTTGCGGCTCGGACGAACCTTGTGCCGCGCCCGACGCACCACCCGCGAGCGGTGCGACCCAGCGCGCGAAACCGGACGTGAAGTCGGGTGTCAGCGCGAGCCCCATGTCGCCCCACGTGCGCGGCGTCAACGTGTCGCCGCGACGCACGGCGAGCGGCCCGAGCGTAGTGCCGACGAACTTCGCCACCGCCCCGTCCGGCCCGAACACCTGCGCGATTTCCGCCGCGCCGGCCTCGACCTTCGCGTCGGATGCAAACGGGTACTTGCCCGCAAGCGACGTCTGGAACGGTTGATAAACCTGCGCGTTCCACACCTTGTTGACCTCGGCGCTGGCGGGCTGGATCACGACCGCGTAAGCCTGAACCAGCGGACGCACCAGCAGCGGGCGCAGCGCTTTACGCTGCGAATCGCTGAGGCCGGTGAGCATCTGTTCGTCGACGAGCTTCAGCGAATCCGCGAGTTCGGAGCCGCTGCCGTCGAGCGTCTGCTGCATCAACTGACGCGCGCCCGGTCCCGGATCGCCCTGGTTCTTCAGCACGTTAAAGCGCGTGCGAACCTTCGACAACGAATCCATATACGCACGCAGCATCGACGTGTTGTCGTGCGCGGACACGATCCGCCCGAGTCCGGCGAATTCCTGACCGATCGGACCCATCGGCAATTCGACCGGATTGCCGTTGATGTCGATATTCGCGTTGATCTGCGCGGTCGGCGCGCGCGAGAACCACTGCTTGAACCAGCCGGTCACGCCACTTTGCGCCGCTTTCAGCGTGACATTCGCGAGCGACGGGTTGTCCCACGAGGTCTGGTCGTAGGCGGTTTCGAGCACCTTGCGGATCGGCGAGTCCTGCGGGTCGCCGAGACGGTTCATCGCTTCGACGGCCTGATTGAAGTTGCCGAAACTCTGCACCGCGATGCCCTGCATGAACTTCTGCCAATGCTGCGCATACTCGGTTTTGTACATCGTCACCAGCGCTTTCTGGATCTGCTCGGGACTGCCTTCGAGCGTCAGGTCGTCGTGCGCGGACGTATTCAGTACCCAGTCCTTCGCCTGCAATTCCTTGGTCGCCGCATCGCGGATGGCGGGTTGCACGTACTGGAACCACGCTTCGCGCGTGAAGGTGCCCGGAATTGCGTAGCTGCCTGCAATCAGGCTCGAATTGCTGTCGCCGACAATACGGTTGATCGTCATCGGCGCAAAGCGGGTCGATGCGCGCGCCTTGATTTCTTCGTAGACGCGCTGACGCGCCGGCATGCCGCGAACCACGTGGCGCAGGTTCTCACGCGTCTGATCGACGAGCGCCAGATTTTCGTCGACCATCGGCCAGTCGTCGTCGGAAACGCGCGACAGGTAGAACGTAATCATCCGCTCGGCGCTGCGGATCATCTCGTCGCGAGGCATCTTGCCGCGATTCGTTTCCAGCCAGCCGCGCCAGAAGCGCGCAATCTGGTCGGTCAGATGCGCGGTTTCCACATGACGCTTGTCCGACAGCATCAGATAGGTTTTCAGCGCGTTATACGCGTCTTCGACGTTGGCGGGCGATGCGTCGCTGTACAGGCCGCCCTGACTGTTCGCCGCCATGGCCGAGTGCGCCGACACCGGAATCGCGCCGGAGTCCGGCGTGTGCGTCATCGGCGACAACTGCTCGGGGTGGGCGTTGACGTCCTTCAGGAACGATTGCAGGTTGTCCGCCACCGGTGCGAGCATGATCTGGCGCACGCCGCTGTAGTACTCGGTCAGCAGATGTTCTTCGAGACGATCGCCCTGATACAGACCGAGCGACACCGCAAGCGGCTTGTCACGGCGGAACTGTTCGAGCTGGTCGATGCGGTCTTCGAGAATGTCCATCGCCTGCAGGCGCGATTGCAGGTCGTTGCGGTTCTGCTGCAGGCGCACCACGTTGTCGAGATCGGCCTGCACGTTCGCTACCAGTTGCTGGTTGCCGATCGTCGACCAGGTCCAGCCGCCGAGCGCCAGTGCGAGCACGGCGACAAAGCCGAAGAAAGTCGCATAACGCATGCGCGTTTTCGCCGGACTGGCAAACTGCTTGACGGTCTGACGGTCCGCGAAAATGACTTTCGAAAACAGGTCGCGCAGGAAGAAGCCGTTCTTCGTCACCGCGCCGACAGCCTTCGGAAAGCTGTCCGCATTGAGTCCGAAACGCGAGGCGATGCGCTGGGTCGCTGCGCTGTTCGTTTCGCCTTCCTGCAAGGCGCTGGTGAAATAAAAGCCCCGAAAAATGGGCTTGTACTGAAACGGATTCGCCTCGAACAACGTGGCGAGGAACGAGCGCAACGCGGGCTTGATGGTCGAGAATTCGAGCGGAAAGCTGAGCTGCCCCGGCGAGAGACGATTGCCGCGATTGATCGACATCTGCGCGACGCTGATTTCTTTCAGGCCGTCGTAAAGCTCTTCGAAATGTTCGTCGAACTGCGCGACAACGTCGCGTTTTTCATCGGGCGAGTAGGGGAGGGTGGCGCCCCATACGCGGTCGTATTCGGCGCGGTCGTTGTCGCTGAAGAATTCGGCGAAACCGGTAATCAGGTCGGTCTTCGTGAACATCACGTAAACCGGCGCGAATACTTCGAGTTTTTCGGTGAGTTCCTGCACGCGCTGGCGCAGGTTCTTCGCGAGATTGATCGCGAATTCCGGCCGATTGCCGGTCAACTCCGCAATGCTCGCCGTCACGATAATGCCGTTGATCGGCGCTTTCGGGCGATAACGTTTGAGCAGACCGAGAAAGCCGAGCCACTCGGTACGGTCTTCTTCATGCACCGCATAGCGGCCGGCCGTGTCCAGCAAAATGCCTTCGGTCGTGAAGAACCAGTCGCAATTGCGGGTGCCGCCGATGCCGTGAATCACCGCGTCGTTCTTTTCCGCGAACGGAAATTGCAGACCCGAATTCAGCACCGCGCTGCTTTTTCCTGCAGCCGGATTGCCGATCACGATGTACCAGGGCAACTCGTAAAGCGCGGAACCGCCCGACACCTGGCCGATTTTCGACGTCTTGATCGTCTTGACCGCATCGGCGAGACGCGTGCGCAGCGTGTCGAGTTCGGCCGGTTTGACGGGCGCGGACACCTTGCCGGTTTCGGCCTGCTGTTCGAGCATCTCGCCGAGCTTGCGATTGCCGCGCCGCGCGCGCAGTTTCCGCACGAGCCACACCAGCAGCACGAGTGCGATCACCGCGCCGAGCACGACAGCGGGCCACAGTGGATCGATTTGCAGCGCATCGGCGCCGATGAACAGAGCCGCCGCGAGCGCGAGCAAACCGACGATCGATAGCGTGCGCGGATGGATCAACACGTTGAGAATGCGTTGCATAAGCCGTTCAGGTCTTGGAGTTATTCGTGACGTGCGGTTCGACGACAGGTGAAGCGTATTCGAGCGCTACATGCTGCATCGCATAGGGCCGGTCTGGTCAGTGACTGCGCCCGAGTACGAAGCCGGGTTTGTGATATTCGACGTGGCCGAGGTCCATCATTTTCCAGCGGCCGCCCCAGACCAGTCCGACCTGTTCGGCGACCATGCCGTACAACTGATAGCCCCGCATGGCCCACGGATCTTTTTCGCTGATGACCAGCTTGCCGTCGCGCAGAAACGCGTTGTCGGAAGCGAGGCCGTATTGGTGATAGCTCTGGAACGCCGCCGCATTGGTGACGTTGCCGCCCATTTGCGCGAGCCGGTTCTGCCGCTCGGGACTCCGGTACCCCTCAAGCAGCGCCATTTCATATCCGTATTGCTCACGCATGATCTTGTAGACGAGCAGCAAACGCGTTCTGAAATCGGGATCGAGCATATTCCAGTCGCGGCTTGCGTCTTTCAGTGCCGGCCGGATCTGTTCGACTTCCTGGGTGGCGAATACCTCGGGCGGGAGCGGCGGAGGTGGAACGAGTTGTTCGCCATTCAATAATGCTGAAATCTTTTCGTCAGGAATGCGGACATCATCATCGTACTGGAATAAAAGTCGACTACGAAATGCAATTGCCACTAATGGCGGCGCCGCAAGAATACCCGCGGCAGTAAAAATCAGCAAGCGACGACGCGCGAGTAAATTTTTCGTATTGACTAATACTGATTGCGAAGTTCTTGCCGATTGAGAAATGTTGTCGAAAATGCGAGTAGTGCTATTCGAAGCAATATGCATAAATCGATTATGCAAACTGGATATGGCACCGAAAAACATCGCGCGTGCCGCAGGTAACAGCAGCAATGCGGCAATGGCAACCGCGATTGCAAAATAAGCGGTAAGTGCGGCGGCAATCAATGCAGAACCCCGTTGAGTAGAAGCAATTGTATTTTGTGATACTTGAACATAGAATCAGGCCTGCCCCAGATGGGCAGGCATCTATTATTGCGGCGAAATAAACCAGAATTCAACGAGATACTGAATGAGCGCGCCGGACAAATCAAATTCCAAAGCACCGCCGAGTCTGCTTTCAAATGCAGGCAATGGTACCGATGCGAATGGCTCGCGCATTCTTGCCAATCTCGAGGGGCGCGTCGAGCCTCAGGCCGATGCGCCGCGCAGCTCCAGAACGCCGTTGATTCTCGTTGCGTTGCTCGTGGTGTGTGTGGGTTCGTGGGGCGCGTGGCGCGTCCAGCGTCATGCAGCGGGCAAGCCTGCCGAGGCGGTCGCCACTGGAAATGTGGTGGTGAAAGCGCCCGCGGCCGTGGCTGCCAGCGCGGCAGCGCCCGCCACGACACTCGCCGCCGCATCGCAGGCCGCGCCGGCATCGGCTCCGCAAACGGCGACCATCATTTCCGACAGTTCCGACGGCGCGTCTACGCCAGGCACGGCTGACGACAGCCGGCTGTCACGCGCGCTTGCCAACGGTGCAGATGGCGACAATCAGGCTTCGTCCGCGAAAACGGTGGCTGCCGCCGAGACAAAAAATGACGGGCCCCAGGCGACAAGGAAACCTGCAGAGGTCGCGAGTTCGGGATCGGCTTCAGCGTCGAGGAAGAGCCATCATGACTCCGTGCAGGCGCGCGGCAAACATGAGCTTGCCGATTCGAAAGCGCATCCGGCGAATAACAAGGTTCTCGCCCAATCGAAAAAAACGGAGTCCGGCGCGCATAAGCACGAGGATACGGATGCCGATTTGCTGGCGGCATTAGTATCGCGTACGGAACCGTACGATCCTAAATCGCCGGTTAGCGCGAAAACGTCGAAAGTCAGTGCTTCGACTCGGCCTGCCAATACGCATCTCGCTGAACAGGTCGCGGCTTGCGGGAAAAATGGTTTCTTTGAAGAGCAATTATGCCGCTGGCGGGTTTGTGACGGACATTGGGGTAAAGATCCTTCATGTCCTCAATCGGATTCGCGGCGTCCGTGATGGTTTAATCGTTGAGCGTGAGCAAGCGCCACGTTTAAAACAATTGACTCGCCTGCCGCAAACGGTCGGATCAACGGGGCGTTCGACGTTCACACAATATTGGCAATCTCCAATTGCAAGCATCGTAAGTCAGATGCCGATGCCGTATTAAACACGCTCATTCACAGATATCGTGTCAATTGCAATGCGTATCTGAATTGAATTCAGTGCGGTTTGTGTCACCCTGGCGATTTGAATCTTTATTTTTAAACGGCGAAAATGCAATGGTTGAATTCGCATTTTCGCCGACCGCCATTCGCGGTGCGTTAGGACTTTCCGCGCCACGGCACGAGACGCCGTTCGAGTGCGCGCATTCCGAGGTCGAAAGTCCATGCGATCAGACCGATCAGCACGATTCCCATCACAACCACATCGGTACGCAGAAAACTGGATGCGTTGAGCACCATTTGTCCCAGGCCCGCAGTCGCCGCGACCATTTCGGCGGCGACCAGTGTCGTCCATCCAAAGCCGATGGCGATTCGCAAGCCCGTCAATATTTCGGGCAATGCGGCGGGCAGCACGACATGCCGGACGACCTGAGGAAAGCTTGCGCCAAGCGAATAAGCGGCATTGACCTGTTCGGCGGTCGCGCTACGCGCCCCGGCGCGCGCGGCCATCGCAACTGGCGCAAAGCATGCGAGGTAAATCACGATCAGCTTCGCGGTCTCGTCGATACCGAACCAGATGACGACCAGCGGCAGATAAGCGAGCGGCGGCAGCGGTCGATAGAACTCGAGCGGCGGATCGAGCAGGCCGCGCGCAATCCGGCTCACGCCCATCAGAATGCCGACAGGAACAGCGGTCAGGCTCGCCAGTGCAAATGCGCAGAATACGCGAATCGCGCTCCACATCAAATGCTCGGAGAGCGGCAGGCCGCCCTGGATCCGTCCGTTCCATGCATCGACGAATGCGGTCCAGACAGCTTGTGGCGACGGCAGAAAGAGCGGCGGGATCCAGTGAAAGAAGGTCGCGGCCCACCACAGCGCCGCAATCGCAGCGACAGAGGTGAGGCTCAGCGCAACGGTCGAACCTTCGCCGGGAAGACCGCGCCGAGGCTTGCGGCGCCGCACTTCACGCTTCTTTGCCGGTGCGGACGAAGCCAGCGATTCAATGCTGCTCATGACAGCGCCGCCTCACGTGCGACGTGTGGCTCGCCATGCAGGCGTCGCACGAGACGCTCGCGCCACTGAATGAATTCCGGTGACGACTTCACTGCGCGCGCGTCGCGGGAAGCGAGAAACTGTTGCGCGAAAGGCAACTCATGACTTTCGGCGATTCGGCCGGGACCAGGCGTCATGAGAACGAGGCGCGTGGCGAGAAACAGCGCTTCTTCAACGCTATGAGTGATGAAGAATATGGTCTTGCGCGTGCGGCCCCAGACATCGAGCACGAGTTCCTGCATGGTTTCGCGCGTGAGTGCGTCGAGTGCGCCCATCGGTTCATCCATCAACAGAACCTGTGGATCGCTCGCGAGTGCGCGGGCAATGCCCACGCGTTGCTGCATGCCGCCGGAGAGCGCGTACACACGTGCGTCCGCGTGTTTGTCGAGGCCGACCAGCGCCAGCGTTTCGCGTGCGATTTCGCGACGGCGCTTACGATCGACGCCCTGAAAGCGCAAGCCGAGCGCGACGTTGTCGAGCACGTTGAGCCACGGCATCAGCGCGTACTTCTGGAACACGACACCACGTTGCGCGCCCGGTCCGTCGATCGGCTCGCCATTCAGTTTTGCGAACCCCGAGGTTGGATCGATGAACCCGGCAAGACAGTTCAGCAACGTCGTCTTGCCGCACCCGGACGCGCCGAGTGCGACCACGAATTCGCCGCTCTCTATCTGCAGGTCGACGCCTTCGAGTGCGGGCGTCGACGCACCTTCATAGGTGACGCCCAGCCCGCGAATTTCCAGCGTGCTCATTTGGCCGCTTGCTGCACGAAGCGCGGATCGACACCCGCCGAGTAGTCGGGCAGCACGTTCTGTATCGTGCCTTGCGACTTGAGGAAAGCCGCCGTTGCGGCAAGGGACTTCGCCGCGCCGCTCTGCGCGCCACCGCCGAGCCACGTCGACGACGCCTGGTCCGTCAGCGTCGGAAACGCGTAGAGCGCGAGGCTGGCGGGGACGTCGGCGGCATTCGCGCCCGACTCTTTCGCTACACCTTCGACTTCCTTCGATCCGGACGTCCACGCGGCCTTGTGATCGCGATACTGCGCGTCGGTGTCGGCGAGTACCTTGACCAGGCCGACCAGGAATGCATCGTTATCCTGCGCAAACTTGCGATTCACCGCGAAGCCGTCGAAGGTCGCTTTGCCCGATTCGCGCGCCACTTCCCCGGACGTAATCAGCACCTTGCCGTTCTTCTTCACTTTCGCGAGAACCGGGTCCCAGATGTAAGTCGCGTCGATATCGCCACGCTCCCATGCGGCCGCGACTTCGGGCGGGCGAAGGTTGAGGATCTTCACGGTCGACGGGTCCACGCCGGCATTTTGCAGCGCAACGAGTGCATGAAAATGCGAGGTCGATACAAACGGCAAGCCGATCTTGTGGCCCTTGAGATCGGTCAGCTTCGTCACGCCGGAACCGTCTCTTGCCACTAAAGCTTCTGCATCGTTGATGTTGTCGAGAATCCAGAACAGCGAAATATCGACGCCTTGCGACAGACCTGCCGCGATCGGACTGGAGCCTGCCTCGCCGAGCTGGATCGAACCCGACGCCAGCGCGCGGATCACGTCGGCGCCGCTAGCGAGCTTGCGGTAGGTCACTTTATAACCGGTGGCTTTTTCGACTGCGCCGCTGACCTGCGCGTATCGCCACGGCACCACCATATCCTGATAGCCGATCACCACTTCGCGTGGTTCGGCGGCGTGTGCAACGCCGATGGCGGCAGCGAAAAGGGCGATGCCGGCGGCGGCGATTCGCAGCGAGGAAAGCAGTGGTTTCATCAAAGACCCCGATCCTGGTGAGATTTGGTTTAGGCGTTCAACTATAAGCAATCCATACGCCGCCAGTTCGAACCATTCATGCATTGCAAATCACGTTCTTTGCGAACGCCGACCGCCGTTTCCGGAAGGAGAGAGCCTATGACGAAAAGGAAAGCCGGGACGCCGCCAACTTTCGGTTGATCTCCCCGTGCCCGTGGACTACAAATCTAGCAGCCAGGCGAGTGGGAGCAGAAAACGTTAATAAACGTCCGCCTATTTCGTTTGCCGCCAAAGCCGGATAAACCAAGGAGAGCCCTGCCATGGGTATGCGCCCCGATCCCACTTTTCACGCCTCTCCCAAACTCGCGATGGACGCGCCCGCGGAAGACTTCGCGTACACGCTCCTGCTGAGCCCGGATTTCTCGCGGCCCGACGCGCTCGCCGTGATCGACGTGCAACCCGGCTCGCCGACTTACAGCCAGGTCGTTCATACGGTGTCGGTGCCGAACAAGGGCGATGAATTCCATCATTTCGGCTGGAATGCGTGTTCGTCGTCGCTGTCGCCGCTTACCGGGCATGCGTTTCTCGAACGCCGCTATCTGATCATTCCCGGCATGCGGTCGTCGCGTATCTATATCGTCGACACCAAGCCGCATCCGACCCAGGCGCGGATTCACAAGATCATCGAGCCCGAGGAAATCTTCCGCAAAACAGGCTATTCGCGTCCGCATACGGTTCATTGCGGGCCCGAGGGTATTTACGTCAGCACGCTGGGCGGCGCAGGGCCGGATGGCACCGACGGGCCGCCGGGAATCTTCATCATGGATTGCGAAACGTTCGAGGTTCTCGGCCGCTGGGAAATAGATCGCGGTGCGCAGGAGAAGCACTACGATTTCTGGTGGAATCTGCCGCGCGACTATATGGTGTCGAGCGAGTGGGCGCTGCCGCCGCAATTTGAAAACGGCATCGTGCCCGAGGACCTGCTGTCGAACAAATATGGGCACCGTATCCACTTCTGGGATTTGCGCGCAAGGCGCAACGTGCAGACGCTCGATCTCGGCGCGAATCATCAGATGGCGCTCGAAGTGCGGCCCGCGCACGATCCGAGCCGCGAGTACGGGTTCGTCGGCGTGGTGGTGGATACGACCAATCTGGAAGGGTCGATCTGGACCTGGTGGCGCGAAGGCGGACAGTTTCATATCGAGAAGACCGCGACCATTCCGGCTGAGCCCGCGGCCGCCGAATTGCTGCCGCCGTTGCTGCAGGGGTTCGGCGCGGTGCCCCCGCTCGTGACTGATATCGATCTTTCGATCGACGACAAATTCCTGTATGTCGCGTGTTGGGGCACTGGTGAAATGCGTCAGTACGATGTGACGGAACCGCGCAAGCCGAAGTTGACGGGCTCGGTTCATATCGGCGGAATTGTGCGGCGCACGCCACATCCGAATGGGGAGACGTTCGCGGGCGGCCCGCAGATGGTCGAGATCAGCCGCGATGGCAAACGGGTCTACTGGACCAACTCGCTTTATTCGACGTGGGACAACCAGTTCTATCCAGACGGTGTGCCGGCGGCGCAGGTCATGGCGCACGCGGAACCGGGGGGCGGACTTACGCTCGCCGACGATTACTGGGTGACCTTTCCCGCTGGTTATCGCGCGCATCAGATCCGCCTGGAAGGCGGAGATTGCTCGACCGACTCGTTTTGCTATCCGTCGGTGGGCGTTTGATCGGCGGAGAGTGGTCGCGCACCGGCCTCTGGCTCGCCATTCTCGCAAGCGGTCTTTATCACGGCATCAATCCCGCAATGGGATGGCCGCTTGCTGTCTCGAACGGCTTGTTTCAACGACGCGCGCGGGCGTTGTTTACCGCGCTGGCCTATCTCGCCGCCGGACACGTGCTCGCGATGTTCTCGGTGATGCTGCCGTTTGCGCTGCTCGCGGTCCTGCTCGAATGGCAACGCGCGATACAGGGCGGCGCGAGCGTGCTGGTCATTGCGTTCGGTGTCGGCCCGCTGATCTGGCGACGCCATCCCCGGATGCTGGCGCGCATTCCGCCTACGCGTCTCGCGCTCTGGTCGTTTGCGATCGCGATTGCGCACGGGGCCGGGCTGATGCTGGTCCCGATCTATCTCGGCCTCTGCCGGTCATACGGCATGGATCACGCGCACCACGCAGCACAGGTGTTGATCGCGGATAACCTGTGGATGGCGTTGCTGGTGTCCGCCGCGCATGGTGCCGCGATGGTGACCGGCGGCGGACTTCTGGCGTGGCTGGTGTATCGCTATCTTGGGCTCAGATTCGTGTCGCGGAGCTGGTTCAATCTGGATCGGGTCTGGGCGGTTAGCCTCATCGTGGTCGGCATGCTGTCGCTTTCGAATGTCGCCTTCAATGTAGCAATGTGAATGGCGATTTCACGCTGCACTCGTCGTTAAAGAACGAGTGCGGATTCGATCTGCGTCATCGCATATCGCGACGGCGGCAATCCCACATGACGGGTGAACGCAACGCTGAACGTGCTCGCGGAGCTATAGCCGACCCGTTGCGCGACTTCCGAGACGCTCACCTCGTTGCGCAGCAGCAGGTTCTTCGCCAATGCCATGCGCCACGCGAGCAGGTACTCCATCGGCGCGACGCCTAACGCCTGAGTGAATCGCGCGAAGAATGCCGAGCGGGATAACGCGGCTTCTTTCGCGAGTTGCGCGACCGTCCATGCGCGGGTGGGGCTCTCATGCATCTGCCGGATCGCGACCGCGAGTCGGGCATCGGCGAGTCCACGCAATAAACCAGGCGCCGTTCCCATGCCCGCCGTCGACCTGAGCGCTTCGATCAGAAGTACCTCCATTAGCCTTTCCAGTACCACCTCGCGGGCAGGACGTCGTGCGCGGGATTCCTCGCCGACAAGCTGCATGAGCGTCGCGAGCCGCTTCTCGCCGCGAACGTGAACGAGTTGCGGAAGCAGCGAAACCAGCAACGCAGCATCCGGCGAACCGAAGACGCAATGTCCCACCAGCATCAGAACATTAGCCGGGCCGCTCTGATCGCCGAGCCGGAACTTGCCGTCGAGCAACGCGACGGGAACGGTATCGAGGTCGTCCGGTGGAGCCGGTTCGGCACTCGACACCGCGAACCCGGACGACGAAGGAATCAGAACGAAGTCGCCTTCGTGGAGATCGAGCGGTTCCTGTCCTTCGACACTCAGGCGGCACGAACCTTCGAGGATCGCCCAGTAGAAGGGCTGCCCGACGTCGAAACGTCGAACACGCCACGCCCCCGATCCGCTGACGACCTTCGAAAACGGTGCGCCAGGCTGGAGCAGCAGCACAACTTCGGCAAGCGGATCGGTCACGGCAGGACTCCTGCAAATGAAATCTGGACTTTCAATTGTAGCAAGTCCAGGTCCGACGCCTTATCGTTTGAGGACTGCCAACCCCACCATTACGGGAATTCTCGATGAAAACAATTCTGATCACCGGATGCTCGTCAGGCTTCGGCCTGGAAATCGCGCGGTATTTTCTCGATCGCGACTGGAAGGTGATTGCGACGATGCGTACGCCGCGCGAAGACCTGTTGCCTCGTTCGGAGCGGCTGCGCGTGCTCGCGCTCGACGTCACGGACGCTGAGAGCATTCGCCAGGCGGTGGACGCAGCGGGACCGATCGACGTACTCGTCAACAATGCGGGAATCGGTTTGCTGGGCGCTCTCGAAGGCATCTCAATGGGCCGCGCGCGCGAAATCTTCGAGACCAACACCATTGGCACGATGGCGATGACGCAAGCTGTGCTGCCTCAATTCAGACAGCGGAAAGCAGGGGTGATCGTGAACGTCACGTCGAGCGTGACGTTGAAATCGCTGCCTCTCCTTGCTATCTACTCCGCGAGCAAAGCGGCGGTGAACGCGTTCACGGAATCGCTTGCGCTTGAACTTCAGCCATTCGACATTCGCGTGAGTCTGGTGCTGCCGGGGCGCGCGCCAACCACCCGTTTCGGGGAAAACGCGCAGACGCGGATGCAAGGCACGATCCCCGAAGCGTACGCCGGGCTCGCGCAGGATGTGTTCGCGCAATGGGCACAGTCGTCTGTTGTCACGACCGCCGACGATGTCTCCGAAGCCGTGTGGCGCGCGGTGAACGACCCGTCGAGTCCGATTCGTCTCGTGGCCGGTGCCGACGCTTTGGCGTTGGTCGAATAACGCCAGTCAGCACGAGTCGATAACGGAAACGGTATCGACCCATTCGGTTTCGACATTGGAGTAGAAAGGTTTCCGTCCGTACACTGGCGTGCAGTGCGTTCGCAGACGAACAACGCACAACGCGGCGACACGCCAAAAACAACGATGAATGGCCACAACGGCCATCCGGACGGAGACACGAGTTGGACAAGCAAACCATTCCCGTATCGCCCGCCGCGAGTCAAACCACTCGCATGAGTTACCGCTGGCATGTGCTGATCTGGCTGCTAATGGGCGGCATCATCAATTATCTGGATCGTGCAAGTCTGTCGATTGCGGCGCCTGGAATGATTCAGGAGCTCGGCCTGACCCGCACACAAATTGGTCTGCTCGGCAGCGTATTCGCGTGGACCTACGCGATGATGCAGTTGCCAGCAGGATGGCTGATCGATCGATTCGGCGCGAAGCGTGCGTACGCTATCGGCATGATCTGGTGGAGTATCGCGACGTGGCTAACGGGCGTGGTGGGTTCGATCGCTGCGCTGGTGGTGATGCGTGCATTGCTCGCCGTGGGCGAAGCGCCGTGCTGGCCGACCGCGGCAAAAATAACCGCGGCGTGGTTTCCCGCCAAGGAGCGCGGCTTTGCGACCGGCATCTGGGACTCGTCATCGAAATGGGGACCCGCGCTGGCTCCCGCACTACTCGTTGCGTTGATGATTGCGTTCGGTTGGCGCTCGCTCTTTCACGTAACAGGCGCGTTCGGGATTGCCTTCGCGCTGCTGTTCCTGATGCTGTATCGCAATCCACGCGACAGCAAGCGCTTATCGAAAGACGAACTCGGATACATCGAAGCGGGCGGCGGCGGCCATGAGCGTTCGCTCGCGACGTCCTCGCTCAAATGGCGTGGGCTTTTTGTGCGCCGTAGCGTGTGGGGGATGATTCTCGGGTACTTCTGCACGATCTGGCTCTGGAACATTTTTCTTGTGTTCTTGCCGCTGTATCTGCTCGACCGGTTCCATATCTCGTTTGCACAACTCGGTGCCGTCGCGGGCATTCCCTGGGTTGGTGGCGCACTGGGTGAAATCGCGATCGGGTATCTGGCGAAGAAGCTTGTCGATCGCCATCTCGCTACGGCGATTGGCGCGAAGCGCCTGTTGATTGCGTGTTGCGCCGTCGGTGCAGGCGTGTGCGCGGTCGCATTGCCGTTCGCCGATTCGTTGAATGCGACGCTCGTTCTGTTCACGGTCGGCCTCGCGTTTCTTGCCGCGATGATCGGTTCGGCTTGGGCACTGGCGTCCGATATCGCGCCGTCGTCGATGGTGGCGTCGGTGAGTGCGATTCAGAACTTCGGCGGCTATTTCGGCGGCGCGTTTTCGCCTCTCGTGGCGGGCTTCATCGTCGATCATACTGGCTCGTATGCACTCGCCTTTATTTCGGGCGGGTTCATTGTGGCATGCGCAGCACCGTTCTACTGGTTCATGGCGCGCAAGCCGATTGTGGAAGACGCGCAAGTGGCGACCGCATAACACGGGGACGGTTATAGGCGGCAGAGTCGACTTCGGTTTGCGAGGTCACTCGCTGCCTGCATGGTAAAAAGCTGGTCATTCGTTAATGGAAACAGCTTCTTTGCTATTGAACGGCCGCGAAGTATCTTTTTCCCTCGCAATGTTGACAGGTTGTGAGAGTCTGCCGCCGATAGCATCCTGTCTCTCGCTGGGTCGGATAAAAAAATAAAGGCCAAAGGCAGCGAGGGCTTCAATCAGGCGCCTGACCGTTTGTGGCGCTGTCGTTTTCTGACGATTGCTTCTTCATTGCAGCGACGAATGAAGGCAACCGGACAGACATATCCCCTCGGATTCACCGATTTCCCTTTGGGTTCAAGATTGCCGATGCGCCTTCGCACGCCAACGTGTGATGAGGCGAACCAGTTGTCGTTCTATGACGTTAGTTTTCTGCATTCAATTGCTGTGCTCACTAACCGCTGAACAATCTGGAAATAATCATGGACCAACTCTACAAAGTAGACGGGACTGCTGGAAAGAACATTCCGGGAGCACCGATCCTTCACTTCTCGCTTCTGGTCAATCCGCCGTCGGGAAGCGTGTCGGGCATCGTCCGAATCACGCAGGCGACGAATCCGCCGCTGGATGCCGAGATCAGGGTGTCGGGCACCATTCACGCTCTTGGCAATCAGTCGGAAACCAATGTCGTGCTGCTCGAAGGCACGTATCCGCACGTCCTGCCGCCGCCCGCGATCGGAACGTTTCTGGAGCAGTTCTCCGCGGTCCTGTGGGTCGATACCAAGTGGAACGGCTACGGCGACTTCAAGCTGGGCTCGATCGGCGTGAAGAACGTGCCCGTTCATTCGTCGTAGTAACGGCTGCGACGGCGTTCTGGGCCGCATGACCCGGCACGCCGTCTATCGGGCGTAAGCGTCGGCGCCGCGACTAGAAGCGCGGATTCGCCAGCACATAAAACAGCCCTGCAGAAAGGCCGATCGTGACCGGCAGCGTCACCAGCCACGTGATCACGATGCGAACCATCATGCCGCGTTGCAGCCCCTGTCCGCCGACCGCCATCGTCCCCGCAATCCCTGACGTGATGATGTGGGTGGTGCTCACCGGCAGCCCCGTGAATCCCGCTGTGCCGATCAGCAATGAGCCGATCAACTCCGCGCTCGCACCCTGACCCGGCGTCATGTGCTGTTTGCCGATCCGCTCGCCGAGCGTGCGTACCACCCGTTTATAGCCGACCATCGTGCCGATTCCCAGGCAGACGGCACTCAACATACGAACCCACAGCGGCGCGTATTGAACGGGCAGGCTCATCTGTTTGAGAAGATCGGCTGCCTCTTTCTTGTCGGCAGGCGTCGCCGATTTGACCTCGCCGACGTGCTTCATCTGCGATACGACGTCGTAAATCGCGCCGCGCAATTGCGCGCGCGTGGCTCGCTCGCCGTCGACATGCTGTTCCTTCGATTGCAATTCCGAAGCCTGCTTTTGCAGCGACGGTCGCGCGTCGCGCAGCATCTGCGCTGCCTGCAACGCGTGAGGCTTGACGTCGTCGCCATATTTTTCGATGAGAGGAATTGCCGCTGCGGCATGCTCGCTCAGTTGCGTCAGTTGACCGGTCGCGTCAGGATTGAGCGCATAGGCGGCGGGCAATAATCCAATGATCGTCAGCATGATCAGGCCGATGCTTTTCTGGCCGTCATTGGTGCCGTGAGAAAAGCTGACCGACGTGCATGTGAGTATCAGCAGGCCGCGCAGCCACCAGACCGGCGGTTGGCCTTCCTTGGGCGGCTCGAACAGATGTCCGCTACGCACGATGAGTTTCAGCAGGCCATAGAGGCCGCCCGCGAGCAGAAAGCCCAGCACGGGCGATAGCGCGAGTCCTTCGAGTACCGTGATGATCTGCTTCCAGTCCACGCCCTGAACCACGCTGCGCGATTTCAGAAGCGCGTCGGCGACGGCCACGCCAATCAACGCGCCGATGATGCAATGAGAACTGCTATTCGGAATGCCGAAAGCCCACGTCAGCACGTTCCAGAACAGTGCCGCCGCGAAGATCGACACGAGCATCGGCACAGCGGGCGAGCCGTCGGGTGGAGTCAGGACATCGGGAGGGAGAATCTCGACCAGCGCGTAGGCGACCGCGATACCGCCCACCATCACGCCGATAAAGTTCAGCAGGCCCGACCAGACGACGGCTTGTACGGGCTTCAGCGATTGCGTGTAGATGACGGTGGCGACGGCGTTCGACGTGTCATGAAAACCGTTCGTCGCTTCGAATACGAGCACCATGACCAGGCACACCACCAGCATGCCGACGACGATACCCGAGGACGGGGTGAAGTGCACGAGCATTCGCGCTCCCTTAGGGAAGGAGAGGGACAACTCGCGGATGTCGGCCGACACTGCTCCGTGAATGCGAACAGTCGATCGTAAATCGTTACCATGACGCTTTTGTTACGCAGACGATCGCCGGGTGTTTCCATTTCGCTTACAGAGGGACAGCGTACGCACGAGGAACACACAGACTGGCCGCGAGGGTTCACCCTTAAAATCGTGAACAACGAGGCGGCTCGCTGACAGGGCAGCCCCGTTGCCCGCATGTTTCGTTTTTTTCGCTATTTCAGCCCGCAATTCAGGGAGTATTTGCCGATGTCGGCTTCATCCGCCACCGAGCGCCAGGGAAGTTCCGCACTAATTACCTCGCTGGTCGCGGCCGCGTTGTTCATGGAGAACCTCGACGGTTCGATCATCGCGACCGCGTTGCCGCAAATGGCGCAGTCGTTTCATATCAGGCCGGTGGAGTTGAGTATCGGCATCACGTCGTATCTGTTGACGCTCGCCGTGTTTATCCCGATCAGCGGATGGATTGCCGATCGGGTCGGTGTCCGCACGGTGTTCGCCACGGCGCTCGCCATTTTCACCGGCGCATCGATGCTCTGCGGGATGACCGACAACCTCGTCGAGTTCACCGGTGCGCGGATTTTGCAGGGCATCGGCGGCGCGATGATGGTGCCGGTCGGGCGGCTCGCGGTGCTGCGCGTCACGCCCAAAGAAAACCTGATGCGCGCGATTTCGATCATCACGTGGCCCGGGTTGATTGCGCCAGTGCTCGGACCGCCACTCGGCGGATTCATCACGACGTACTCGTCGTGGCGCTGGATTTTCTATCTGAACGTGCCGCTCGGTTTGCTTGGAATAGTGCTCGCCTGGCGCTTCATCAACACCGAACGCGAAGCAGATTGCCGTCCGTTCGACGCGCTGGGTTTCGTGCTGACCGGCGTCGCGGGCACCTGCGTCATGTATGCGATGGAGGCGATCGGCCGCGTCGGCACGTCGTGGCATTCATCGCTGCTGTTTCTGGCGATCGGTCTCGCGGCTTGCGTGGCGGCGTGGTTTCATTTGCAACGCAGCGCGCATCCGATGATCGATCTGTCGGCGTTCAGGATCAAGACATTCATGGTGTCGATTTGCGGCGGATCGCTGTTCAGGATCTCGATCGGTGCAGTACCGTTTCTTCTGCCGTTGATGTTTCAGGTCGGCTTCGGCATGAACCCGTTTCAGTCGGGCTTGCTGACGCTCGCGGTATTCGCGGGCAACCTGTCGACCAAACTCGTTACGACACAAATCCTTCGGCGCTTCGGGTTCAGAACGGTGCTCGTGTTCAACGGCGCGTTTGCCGCGGTGACGCTGGCGAGCATGAGTTTGCTGAGGCCTTCGACGGCATCCGGCTGGATTCTGTTTGCGCTGTTCGTGAGCGGCGTAGCGCGGTCGTTGCAATTCACCGCGATCAATACGCTCGGTTTCGCCGATGTCCCGAAGCAGCAGATGAGCGGCGCGTCGACCTTATCGAGCACGCTGGGCCAGATGACCATGGGCATGGGCGTCGCGGCCGGTGCGATTGCATTGCGGATCGCCGCGTGGTGGCACGGCCACGATGGCCAGTCGTTGACGCCGTCCGACTTCAGCATTGCGTTTGTGCTGGTGGCGGTGTTCAGTGTGATCGCGATTGCCGACGTGTTTTCTTTGTCGCCCGATGCAGGCAATCACGTAACCGGGCATCGACGAAAGGGTGCTGGGTGACGAGCGTCAAGGTTTGATGGTGTCGTGCAGTGCAAAGCGGGTGGCGCTTATTTTTACTTCCAACTGACGGCGCGGGTTTCTCTGCCGATCGCTGACGACTCTATGCTTGGAACCGCCATGAGATTTCCTGCTTGAGTCGTGATCGACCCTGTCTGGCGATGCGTTATGAATTTTCATTCGGCCTGGTTGGAGGTCGTGTTGTTTAGTTTGGAATCAGCAGCAGACGTTATTTGATGCTGTTGATATCTGTCGCCGCTTCAGGATTGGAAATGGGGCGCGTCACGTTACGTGGGCTCGGAACATCGCCCGTTTCTCACGTGACATCAGGCAATCTATCGAAGTAATCCGTCGTGGTTCTCCCTACGTTTGACGCGGGCTGTGTCTCTACATCGCCCGTCTGCAGGGACGTTGCGCAAATTGGCACGTTCTCTGCAATTGCTTGCCGTGCACTCAACAGCGCGGCACTCGTCAACACAAAAAGGGGAATGGAGATGGATAAGAATTTCGCAGGCACGGCGGTTACGGCAATCGCGTTTTGCGCGGCCGCCGCGTTTGGTATGGCTGCGAGCGGGGCGGCTCTGGCAGATTCGACCACGCCGAGCACGGGCCTGGTGCTCGGCGCGATCGCGACGCCCGGATCAATAGCGGTGGGCGGCGCGGCAGGCAGCGTGACGTCGATCAGCGGCGTGACCGTGGCCTTGGGCGGAGCAGGCGGTTTTGCCATTAGCCTGGGCAACCAGCCGTTGGCGCCGTTGACGGGGATTTTGGGATCGTTGGGGAGCTTGTCGGGGGTTGGCGGGAGCGGGGTGCTGGCGCCGGTTACGGGCGCGGTTGGGGCGGTGACTGGGGCATTGTCGGGGGCGGCGGGAAGCAATCCGTTGGCGCCGGTTACCGGAGCGATCGGGACGATCACGAGTACGTTGGCCGGGGCAGGTGGGGCGGATCCGCTGGCGCCGGTTACGGGCGCGATTGGGGCGGTGACAGGCGCGCTGTCGGGCGCGGCGGGAAGCAATCCGTTGGCACCGGTTACGGGGGCGATTGGGGCAATCACGGGTACGTTGGCCGGGGCAGGTGGGACGGATCCACTGGCGCCGGTTACGGGCGCGCTTGGGGCGGTGACAGGCGCGTTGTCGGGCGCGGCGGGAAGCAATCCGTTGGCGCCGGTTACCGGAGCGATCGGGACGATCACGAGTACGTTGGCCGGGGCAGGTGGGACGGATCCGCTGGCGCCGGTTACGGGCGCGGTTGGGGCGGTGACAGGCGCGCTGTCGGGCGCGGCGGGGAGCAATCCGTTGGCGCCGGTTACCGGAGCGATCGGGACGATCACGAGTACGTTAGCCGGGGCAGGTGGGGCGGATCCGCTGGCGCCGGTTAGTGGCGTCGTGAATGCGGTGACCGCTTCGCTGTCGAATGTTGCAAGCAGCAATCCTCTTGCTCCGGTTTCGAGCGTACTGAATTCCGTGACGGGTACGCTGACGAACGCGGCTAACTCGACAACCAGCAATTTATCGAACTCGATAAATGCGACTACAGGTGCGCTCGCGAATTCGGTCAACTCCGAAGCCGGCGCCTTGACGACGGCCGTCAATGCGACGACGGCCAATGTGACGAATACCGTCGACTCCACCGTAGGCGTGGTCACGAATGCGGTCAACTCGGGAACGAGCACACTCGCTGGAACCGTGAATTCTTTGACGGGGGCGCTTGGGGGCGTGGCTGGAAATGATCCGCTGGCTCCGGTGACGGGCGTGGTCAACTCGGTAACCAGCACGCTTGCAGGCGCAGCGGGAAGTAATCCGCTTGCCCCGGTAACGGGCCTCGTCAACTCGGTGACGGGTACGCTGGCCGGTGCAGCTGGAAGTGATCCGCTGGCTCCGGTGACGGGTGTGGTCAACTCTGTGACGAGCACGCTCGCAGGCGCAGCAGGAAGCAACCCGCTTGCGCCGGTAACAGGCCTCGTCAACTCGGTGACAGGGACGCTGGCTGGTGCAGCTGGAACTGATCCGCTGGCTCCGGTGACGGGCGTTGTCAACTCTGTGACGAGCACGCTCGCAGGCGCAGCGGGAAGCAACCCGCTTGCGCCGGTAACAGGTCTCGTCAACTCGGTGACGGGTACGCTGGCTGGTGCAGCTGGAAGTGATCCGCTGGCTCCGGTGACGGGTGTGGTCAACTCTGTGACGAGCACACTCGCAGGCGCAGCAGGAAGCAACCCGCTTGCGCCAGTAACAGGTCTCGTCAACTCGGTGACGGGCACGCTGGCTGGTGCAGTTGGAAGTGATCCGCTGGCTCCGGTGACGGGTGTGGTCAACTCGGTGACCAGCACACTCGCAGGCGCAGCAGGAAGCAACCCGCTGGCCCCAGTAACAGGCCTCGTCAACTCGGTGACAGGTACGCTGGCCGGTGCCTCTGGAAGTGATCCGCTGGCTCCGGTAACGGGTGTGGTTAATTCAGTAACCAGCACGCTCGCAGGCGCGGCAGGAAGTAACCCGCTAGCTCCGGTAACGGGCGTGGTGAATTCAGTAACCAGCACCCTTGCAGGCGCAGCAGGAAGCAACCCGCTGGCTCCGATAACAGGCGTGGTCAACTCGGTAACCAGCACCCTCGCAGGCGCAGCCGGAACCAACCCGATCGCGCCCGTCACCACCGCGCTCAACTCAGTAGTCACTCCGCTGGGCACCACGGTGAGTGGCGTGACCAGCGCCCTGTCCAGTGCCAACCCGATCGTGCCGATCACCAGCGCACTCAACACCATCACGGGAAGCGCCGGGTCGCTGACCGGCACGTTGTCGAGTATCGGTAAGGCCATCCCGATCGTGCCGCTCACGACGACAGTGACAGCCACGCTCGGCACCACGCTCGCATCGACCGGGGGGATCGTTGCCTCGGCCACAGGCGCAATTGGCGCTGGTGTCAGTGTCTCGAGCAACGTCGTTAGCGCAGGCGCCGGTGCCACCGCCGCAGTGAACGGCACGGCCGGTTCGACGGCATCGGGCTTGCTGACGCCCGTTACCGGACTTGTCGCATCGCTGAACTCGACGGTTTCGCACACGGGTACCGGCAGCACCGCGCTCGCTCCCGTGACGAATCTGCTCACTGCCGTAACAGGTGCGCTGCCTAAATAATCGGGCGGCGATTTCAACGGGTCGGTTCTGCGTCCTACGTGACGATGGAGCCGACCCGGCTTTGCATCTGCGTTGCCAGTCGAATAGCGTCACACGCCTTTGTCTCTTCCGACTCCGTTCAACTCCCTTCGCTTTACACAGCACCGCGCGCTAATCGGTGACGAAGGCGAGCGCGTTGCTTATCTATTTCTGTCGCGCCGATCTTCTTCGTTCGTCTATCAGTTGGGAGGACGCCCGCAATCAGGCGGCGCTCCATTTGGAGGCCTTCTATCGCCATTGCTATTGTCGTGAGGCGGCGGAGGAGGTGGGCGATCCGAGTCGGACGGCGGCGGCCCCGGCGGATGATCGTGGCAAGGCGGCGGTGGACGGTTGTCGCCATCAGTGCCATTGGCTTGAGCATGCGCCGCCACGGAGAAGCTGAATGCGCACACGGCGAGCGTGAGCGTGATGAATCCGGTTTTCATCTGCAATTCCTTATTCGAACGTTGCCAGTGCGACGACATTGCAGACAATACCTTTTGGGCGGCGAAATATTCGAAATCGTAAACTTCGGGAAGCTTTCCGTCGCCCAACGCAATCATCAACCATCAAAGCAGCCGCAATCCCCCATCACATTCGACAACCGCTCCCGTCATGAACGTGTTCTCCATCAGAAACTGAAGAGCGTGCGCGATATCGTCGGCATGGCCCACGCGTCCCACCGGCAGCGTTTCAGCCTGCTGGCGGAACAGGTCCGTCTTGACGCTCGCGGGAAATCGGTCCCACCACGCTGTATCGATCACGCCCGGAGAAACGGCGTTGACGCGCATCGGCGCCAGTTCGCGCGCGAGCGTGCCGATCATGCTTTCGAGCGCGCCGTTGATCGCCCCCAGCCCGGCCGTGCCGGGATTGGCGATGCGCGCGGAAATGGCGGTCACGAACGTCAGGCTGCCGTCGCGGCGGAGCGCGGGCAGAGCGGCCTGCGCCGCTTCGAGTTGCGGCCAGACCTTGGCCTCGAAGCCTCGACGTAACGCAGCCAGATCGAGTTCGCGAAACAGACCGGCGCCTTCGCCGCCGGAGAGCGTCAGCACGAGATGATCGACGCGTCCCACACGGCCGAAGAACCGGTCGAGCGCGGCGCGGTCGGTGCAGTCGAGCGCCTCGCCAACCACATTGCCCGTACCTTCGAGTCCGGCAAGCGCCTTATCCAGTTTGTCCCGGTCGCGCCCTACCGCCACGACATCGGCACCGGCCGCCGATAACCGCGCCACCGTCGCCAGCCCGAGGCCCGACGAACCACCCATCACCACGACTTTCTGCGATTGCCAATTCATCTTGTTCTCCTATCGATTAAAGAAAGAGGGCGCCGCCCGGCACGCGCTCAATTGCGTGTTGCAGCGCTCTCCATGGGAGATAGAATGAGCGTCTGACGGCTATCATTCAAATCGTTCATTCCGATGAGCAACATCATTGAAAATGATTTCAGGCATTTCGACCTGAACCTGCTGCTGACCTTCCGCGCTCTACTGGAAGAGCGCAGTGTCACGCGTGCCGCGCAACGACTCTTCCTCGGTCAGCCGGCGGTGAGCGGGGCGCTCAAAAGGCTCAGGGACGCATTCGGCGACGAACTGTTCGTGCGTACATCGCGCGGCATCGTGCCGACTTCGCGTGCGCTCGAACTGTCGCGGCAGATCGAACCATTTCTGCAATCGCTTCATCAGGTGATGACGCAATCGCCGGTATTCGACCCAGCGAGTGCGCAGCGCGTATTCCGCATCGGACTGAGCGATTCGCTGGAAGTGCTGATGACGCCGGAAATCATGGACCGCCTGACTGTGTCGGCTCCCGGCGTGAAGCTGATCGTGCGTCCAACCGACTCGACGCGCGCGGCAGCCATGCTCGACGAAGGTGAGATTGAACTCGCGGTTGGCGTATTCCCCGACGGTGCGCAGTGGCACCGGCGCCGGCGGCTGTTTCAGTGGCGCTTCGTGAGCGTCTTTAATCCGCACCTCGTCAAAACGCGGCGCAAGCGTCTGTCGATGGAAGAATTCCTGCGTCA
The DNA here is from genome assembly GCF_900099835.1 of Paraburkholderia fungorum. Lineage (NCBI taxonomy): Bacteria > Pseudomonadati > Pseudomonadota > Betaproteobacteria > Burkholderiales > Burkholderiaceae > Paraburkholderia > Paraburkholderia fungorum. Next base: position 661,559 of record NZ_FNKP01000003.1, on the reverse strand, counting down.
CCGGCACATACTGACTTCGTTTAGCGCAGGGCTTCACGGCTTTATCGACGAGCGGCTGGAGTTGCAAGGACTCAAGCGCGACGTGGTGTTTTCCAGCGCGAATTTCGCCACCAGTCCGTTCATCGTGCGACGCACGCCGGCGATTGCCACGGTCCCCGATTTCATCGGCCGCGTCTGGCGTGATGCGTTGGATCTGGCGATCAGTCCGCTACCGTTCGAAGTGCCCGGCTACGAGGTCTCGCTGATGTGGGCCGCGGCGCGGGACCAGGACCCGGGCCTTGCGTGGCTGACGCAGGAATTCGCGGACGCTTTTGGCGAGGGCGAAGGCGAGCGTGAGAACGGGAAAAGACAGCGACGTGCGTGATGCACGCACGAATATGACGGCAGCGTTCGCGCCACATAACGGTTGTCCGCAAAAGGAGAAGGTTCGTGTCGACTTCGTGGAAAGGGCGCTGCCTGTGCGGCGCCGTGCATTACCGCGCCGATGGTGCCGCAACGGCGCAACTCGTTTGCCATTGCCGCGACTGTCAGCGAGCTTCGGGCTCGGCGGGTTTGCCGGTTGTCGTAGTCAAAGCTTCCGGGTTCTCCTTCGCAGGCGAAACCAGGCCCTATACAAAAACCGGCGGAAGTGGAATGCCGACAACACGTCATTTCTGTGCGCATTGCGGCAGTTTGCTATTTGGAACGCCGCATCATGCACCGGAAATCGTGACGATCTACGCGGGCACACTCGACGAACCTTCGCAATTCAAGGCCGATTTCGTTCAATTCACCGCGGAGCGACATCGGCTCGACGCCCGTGAGCCGGGAGTGGCTCAATATACGGGCAGAGCGTAACCCGCCGGACTATCCGTGACCTGATCAAAGATGACGGGTTTCCGGCGCAGGATTGCCCCAGTCGTTCGCGAGCCCATTGTGATAGACAATCGGTGCCTGCAAAACTTCATTCAGATCGAGTTCATCGATGCACGCAATATTCACGTTGATATAGGGATATCCCGTGCCGTTCGGCATCTCGATGCGGTCGAATACGTGCACACCGCATTGTTTGCAAAACGGATGATGAGCGACGGGGTTTGCGCCAGAGTACTGCGTCAGTGCGTTATCGCCGGAGAGAAGGCGGAACTCTTCCGGTCGAACTTTGACCAGCCATAGTCGCAATCTGCTGCAGAAGCTGCAATTGCATTTGCCGGTGCCTTTGCTGAAATCGATCCGCGCTTCGAATGTCACAAATCGACAATGGCAACTTCCGTGATATGTCCGCAGCATAGTTTCTCCTCGATCGGATACGCGTGGCGAGGCCTTAAGTTTATCGCCCGTTTCCTTTCGCATGACATGACCGGTGCGCTGCATATCGCGCGTCGGAGTCAGATTCATTGACCAGCGGTAATTGCGTGGGCAATACTTCCCGCTACAAATAAAAATTGCGGCGACCATCGAACAGGCCACGGGCGGCGAATGACAATGTCGGGTATATACCTGCAGAAAATCAAATTCTGGCTACTTGAGTTGCCGACCGTAAAGCTCATCGCGCTGGCACTCGTTAGCACCTATGCAGCGGCACTGCCGGTGATTCTTTATTTGCTATTCGTCGCGCCGGGGCAATCCCTGAACGGTCCTCATCTGGGAAAACACGATGCTCTAAAAGTTATCGTGATGGGCTGCATTGCGGCCCCGCTCATTGAAACTGCCGTGATGCAGTGGGGTTGCCTGCGGCTATTAAAGAAACTCCGTTGCAGAACGGGCGTTGCCATTGGCATCTCAGCTTTGCTATTCGGCCTGAGCCATAACTACAGCAGCGCCTATATTTTATTGGGAGTTCTGGTAGGCGCTGTGTTGGCCACGGTCTTTGTCATCGAAGATGCACGCAACGGGCGTCCCTTTCTCGCTACCTGGGCCGTGCATCTTCTGCGTAACGGGATAACAGCGGCGATTACGTTGTTCGCGCTGTAGCCGGTCTGTAAGCGTTATCGTCGCTTACGCGACTTCTCTTTATCCGCATCCGCTTGCGCAGCGGCCTCGTCCCGCTCACGGCTCCAGTGTTCGAGCAGCGTGCGGGTCTGTGCGCGTACCGTCGACTTGAGTTGCTCGGCGTTCTCTGCGTCAATGTTTTTCCAGCCGAGCATCGACAGCGTCGAGCGATGCGCGACGTGAAACACCACCAGTTGTCCATGCAGGCTGAAAGTGCGGATCAGCGTGACCGGATCGTCGGGGGCGCGGCCGGAAATTCGCGCGACCAGCGCCGCGCTCGCATCGTTCAGCGGCTGACGGATCTTGCACGTGAGAATCTGCGTGGCGCTTTCCGGCTCATAGCCGGCCTGCTCGCGCGCGAAGAAAAGCCGCCGGCCAGGTTTGTTCGCTTTTTCGAACGCGCGGTCCGCGATCACTTCCTGAATGCCGATAAACGCGTCAATCAGCGTCGCGGTGTCGGCGTTATCGCGCAGCGCCTGTTGCGCGCGCTCGATCGCCGGTCCGACCGTCTTCATGGTTTCGTCGGCGAGTTCTTCGATGCAGGCCCGGTAAAGGCCTTCCTTGTTCTCGAAGTAATACTGCAGCGCGGGCGCGTTGACGCCGGCGCGGGTCGCGATGTCGCGCGTCGACGCGCCGTCGAACCCGTGTTCGCCAAATAACTCGACCGCCGCCTCGATGATCCGGTGCCGGGTTTCATCACCACGCGCATAGCCGCCCTCGGGCGAGCGGCGCAGCTTCTTTGCGGTGTTCATGCTTTTCTCCGCCTTTCTCTCAAAGACCCCCGAATGATTTGCATCGGGAAGGAACGGTCAGAAATATATCACTTGACACAATTTTTCCGGCTGGAATAATTGTGCCACCTGGAAATAATTGGACCGCTAGATGTCAACCACCGCAGGCTCTCCCTCCCGCCCGATTCCCGCCGACGACGCGCCCGCGTCCGGCAAGCGGCGTTCTTCCCGACGCACGGTACTGATCGTGGTCGGCGTCGTCGCGCTGATCGCAGGCGGGCTCTGGCTCGCGCGCTGGTGGACGGTGGGGCGCTTCATCGAAAGCACCGACGACGCGTATCTGCAAGCCGACAGCGTCACGGTCGCGCCAAAAGTCTCGGGTTATATCACCGACGTTTACGTCGCGGACAACCAGGTCGTTAAGCCTGGTGATCCGCTCGTGCGTCTCGACACCCGTCAGTATCAGGTCGCGCTCGACCAGGCGCACGCCACGATCGACGCGCGCAAGGCCGACATCGCGCGTGCCGAGGCGGATATCAAGCAGCAGCAGTCGAATATCGCGCAGGCTCAGGCGCAGCAGCAGGTGGCGCGGGTGAGCGCCCAGCATGCGAGCGACGAAGTGAAGCGTTACGCTCCGCTGATCGCGACCGGCGCTGAAAGCAGTGAAAAGATGGCGGAGCTGACCAGCACGCGCGATCAGGCGAACGCCACGCTCGCCGCGAACGCCGCCGCCGTCGAGGCCGCGCGCTCGCAGATCGGCTCGGCTACCGCGCAACTGGCGCAGGCTCGCGCGCAACTCGAAGCCGCGCAGGCCAGCGCGCAGCAATCGCAACTCGATCTGGACAACACCGTGGTGCGCAGCGCGCTCGGCGGCAAGGTCGGCGACCGCAGCGTGCGGGTCGGTCAGTACGTGCAACCCGGCACGCGGATGCTGACGGTCGTGCCGGTGCAAAACACCTATCTGCTGGCCAATTTCAAGGAAACGCAGGTAGGCAGCATGCGCGTCGGCCAGCCGGTGGAGATGCATGTCGACGCGTTGCCGGGTCATACGCTGCACGGCGTGGTCGACAGTTTCTCGCCGGGTACGGGCTCGCAGTTCGCGCTGCTGCCGGCCGAGAACGCAACGGGTAACTTCACGAAGATCGTGCAACGTGTGCCGGTGCGGATTCGCATCGACACGGGCGCGGAGACGCGTAGCGTGTTGCTGCCGGGGCTGTCTGTGACCGTGGATGTCGACACGCGTTCGGCTCGCGACCGCGACGCGCGTATCGACGCCGAGAATCACCGTGGCTGAGTCGAGCGCCGCGGCACCTGCCGCGCCAAACGTACCCGCCGGGCCGCACGCCGAAGAGCGGGCCAGCGTCGGCGACTGGATCGCCGTCGCGGCTGGTGCACTCGGCGCGTTGATGGCTACGCTCGACATCTCGATCACGAACTCGGCGCTGCCGCAGATCCAGGGTGAAATCGGCGCCACCGGCACCGAAGGCACGTGGATCTCGACCGGCTATCTGATGTCGGAAATCGTGATGATTCCGCTCGCGGCATGGCTCACGCGCGTGTTCGGCCTGCGCAATTTCCTGCTCACCAATTCGGCGCTGTTCATCGCGTTCTCGATGATGTGCGGCTGGTCGCACACATTGCCGATGATGATCGCCGGCCGCATCGGTCAGGGCTTTACGGGCGGCGCGCTGATTCCGACGGCGCAGACCATCATCCGTACGCGGCTGCCGATGTCGCAGTTGCCGGTCGGCATGACCATGTTCGGGCTGATCGTGTTGCTCGGGCCGCTGCTCGGGCCGGTGGTCGGCGGCTGGCTCGCGGAGAACATCAGCTGGAGTTGGTGCTTCTTCATGAACCTGCCGATCTGCCTCGCGCTGATGACGCTGCTGATCGTCGGTCTGCCGTCGGACAAGCCGCATTGGGAAGCGTTTCTGAAGGCGGACTGGCTCGGCATCGCCGGTCTCGCAATCGGCCTCAGTTCGCTGACGGTGGTGCTTGAAGAAGGGCAGCGCGAACGCTGGTTCGAATCGCCGATGATCGTCGGGCTCACATGCCTGTCGCTGTTCGGCATGTGCCTGATCGCGGCATCGCAAATGACCGCGAAGAAGCCGATCCTGCGGCTGAGCCTGATGCGCAACCCCAATTACGCGAGCGTGATCGTGATCGTGTCGGCGGTCGGCGCGGCGCTGTATGGCGTGTCGTACCTGGTGCCGCAGTTTCTCGGCGTGGTCGCGGGTTACAACGCCGAGCAGTCCGGCGCGATCATGCTGCTGTCCGGCTTGCCCGCTTTCATGATCATGCCGGTGCTGCCTAAACTGCTCGGCAAGTTCGATTTCCGCGTGCTGGTCATCACCGGGCTGGTGCTGTACGCACTCAGTTGCATGATCGACATCAGCCTGACCGCGCAGAGCGTCGGCCACGATTTCGTCTGGTCGCAACTGATACGCGGCACGGCCCAGATGCTCGCGATGATGCCGCTGAATCAGGCGTCGATGGCAGCAGTGTCGCGTGAAGATTCCGGCGATGCCGCCGGTCTCTACAACATGGCGCGCAACCTTGGCGGCTCGATTGGTCTCGCGATCATCGGCACCGTGATCGACCGGCGCACGACCTTCCATACCGCGATGATCCGCGAGTCGGTCAGCGCCAATTCGACCATCGGCCAGGAGAGCATCGCGGCCAACGCGGCGAACTGGTTCGCCCATACCGGCGACATGGCGTACTCGCAGATGCGCGCGCTCGGCCAACTCGGCGCGCAGATCCAGGTGCAGGCCACTGTGATGACCTATTCGGAAACCTTCTATCTGCTCGGTATTGCGCTGCTCGCCTGCATTCCGCTCGCGCTGCTTCTGAAAACACCGCGCAGAGGCGCGCCGCCGCCTTCGTCTGCTGGACACTAATGCCTTCTCATCTCAACATGATGTTCAACCGTCCTTCGTGTATTGCAGCGGCCGCCGTGGCGCTTCTGTCCGGCCTGACCGTTCTGTCCGGCTGCACGGTCGGCCCCAACTATCACGGTGCGCCGATGGTCGCGCGCGACGCGCACAGCAGCGCGACCTTCGTGCGCGCGCCCGCTTCCGGCACGAGCACGTCGCCCGCGCCGAAGCAGTGGTGGCTCGCGTTCGGCGATCCGCAGCTCAACGATCTGGTCGCCGCCGCGCTGGCGAACAGTCCTGATGTGCATATTGCGCAGGCGCGTCTGCGGGAATCGCGTTCGCAATTGCAGACCCAGCGTGCGAATGCGTTGCCGAAGATTTCCGGCGATGCCGCCGCCGTGCGCATGCGCGAGCCCGATCTGAGCGCGCTGAGTTCGAGCAGTTCTTCAAGTTCCTCAGGCAGCAGCGCTGCGTCGTCGGGACGAGGGCCGTTGCAGCTTTATACGGCGGGTTTCGACGCGTCGTGGGAGATCGATCTGTTCGGCGGCACGCGGCGCGCGATCGAAGCAGCGTCGGCCGATGCGGAAGCCGTCGACGCCGATCTCGCGGACACCCAGGTTTCGCTCGCGGCGGAAGTCGCGCAGACCTACATCGATCTTCGGGATCAGCAGACGCGGCTCGAACTCGCGCAGCGTCAGGCGGAAACCGAGCAGAAAATGCTGACGCTCACGCAGCAGCGCCGCGAACGCGGCACGGCGGCGGACGTCGACGTCGAACGCCTGAACACGCAGGTTCAGAACACGCGCGCCACGCTGATTCCGCTCGACGCACAAGTCACCGATTCGCTCGACCGACTCGCCGTGCTGACCGGCCGCGAGCCCGGCGCACTCGACCAGCAACTCGCGGGCACGCGGCCATTACCGGCAATGCCGGCGACGGTGGCGGTCGGCGATCCGTCGACGATGTTGCAGCAGCGCCCCGACATTCGCGCGGCGGAGCGGCGGCTTGCATCGAGCAATGCGCAGATCGGCGAACACGTTGCCGATTTTTTCCCGAAGTTGACGCTGCTCGGCGATATCAGCTTCAGCGCAAGCGATCCTGGACATCTGATCCGCAAGAACAACTTCAGTTGGGTCGGCGCGCCGTATCTGCAATGGAATGCGTTCGATTTTGGCCGCACGCTGGGTAGCGTGCACGCGGCTGAAGCGTCGCGCGACGAAGCCGAAGCGCGTTATACGAAGTCGGTGCTCAGCGCGCTTCAGGACGCGAATTCTTCGTTGTCGCGCTATGGGCATCAGCGCGAGCATGTCGTCACGTTGCAGAAGGTGGAAGCCTCCGCCACGCATTCGGCCACGTTGATGCGGCAGCGTTATTCCGCAGGCGTCTCCACGCTGATCGATCTGCTCGACACGCAGCGCGAAGAATTTACCGCGCAGCAGAATGTCGTCGCAGGGCAGGCCGAGTTGCTGAAGGACTTTGTGTCGCTACAGAAGAGCCTCGGCCTGGGCTGGCAGGCGCAGGATCCGGCACAAGCGCAAGCGCAGCCGCCACAGTCGCAACCGCAAGCTCAGCCCCAACAGCAGGGCTGACGCGATCCCTATCGACGATTCCCCGCCGCGCGTGACGCCGCGAGCGAAGCATCGCGCTTCTTCGCGGCGGTCCCGCTCAGAATGCAGTCGAGAAAATACGCGGCCGGTCGCGTCAACTGCAACCCTGGCGGCGTCAGCAGATACAGCCGCAATGGCGGCGGCGTCTCGGGCAGCGGCAACCTGACGAAAGTCCGGCCGAGTTCGGTTTCATCGAGCGAATGCTGGGTCCAGACGAACACCGAATCCGTATTCACAGTCAGGCTGTAGAACAACGCGTACGACGTGCAGCGCGTAATGCAATGCGGCGCAGCGAGACCCGCGCGCTCATACATCTCGCGAATGAACGTGGCGTGATTCTCGGTGACGTCGGTGTGAATCCACTCCGCTTCGCGCAAGGCTTCGAGCGAATCCGCGCCTGCATAGATACCGGCGGCGCGGGTCACGAAAACCGTGTCGAACGAGAACAGTTCCTTCGCGTCCCCTGAATCGGGAAGCGGTTTCGCAAACGCGGTAAAGGCGAGATCGAGCGTGCGGTTTTGCAGTTGCTCGCCAAGCTGATTGAAGCCGAGTTCGCGAAACTCCACCGTGACCTTCGGCCAGCGTTTGCGAAACTCGACGAACGCCTCGGTCAGACCCGCCGTGCCGGTGATCGGCGTCACGCCGATCACCAGGTTGCCGTCGCGCAGCCCTTTCAGATGCGCCATATCTTCTTCGGCGCGCTCCATCTCCCGTACCACCGTGCGCGCCCGGTTCAGCAGCGCGGCGCCTTCCGCCGTCGGCACCACGCCCCACTGGTTGCGCTCGAGCAACTGCACGCCGAACTCGTCCTCCAGTTCGCGGATGGCCTTGGTAATCGCCGGCTGGCTGACGTGCAGCGACACGGCCGCGCCCTTGATGCTGCCCGTCACCGACACGGCGACCAGCGCCCGTAAATGATGAATTTTCATAATGCGGGAGATATTACCACTGGTTATGCGCATCACAATTTGTGCTTTTTTATTTTCGCCGCGCGTCTCTACGCTCTGTCCTGACGGCTGATGACAGCCAGCTACGGAGTCACGAATGACGCAGGAACATGCACAGCTACTCGCGGATTTGCGCGAGTCGGAACAACAGTTCATCTCGGTCCGGCGCGATATCCACGCGCACCCCGAACTCGGTTTCGCGGAAACCCGCACGGCGGATCTCGTCGCCGGCAAGCTGCGCGAGTGGGGCTACGAGGTCACGGTGGGGATCGGCGGGACGGGGGTGGTGGGGCAGATCCGCCGCGGCACGTCGGAGCGCAAGATCGGCCTGCGTGCCGACATGGACGCACTGCCGATCCAGGAAGAAACCGGTTTGCCGTACGCGAGCACGGTCGCCAGCACGATGCACGCGTGCGGTCACGACGGCCACACGGCGATTCTGCTGGCCGCCGCGCATCACCTCGCGACGCGCGGCACGTTCGACGGCACGCTGAACGTAATTTTCCAGCCCGCCGAAGAAGGCCTGGGCGGCGCGACGCGGATGATCGAAGACGGTCTCTTCACGCGCTTTCCGTGCGACATGGTGTTCGCGCTGCATAACGCGCCCGGCTTGCCGATCGGCCATTTCGCGCTGCGCCACGGCTGCATGATGGCGTCGTCGGACACGGTGACGATCACCGTCACCGGCAAGGGCACGCACGGCGCGACGCCGCAGTTCGGGTGCGATCCGATCGTCGCCGCGTCGAACATCGTGCTGGCGCTGCAATCCATCGTGTCGCGCAACATCGAACCGACCCGCGCGGCCGTGGTGACAGTGGGCGCGTTCAATTCCGGCTCGGCGGGCAACGTGATCCCGCAAACAGCCACGCTGAAGCTGTCGGTTCGCGCGCTCGACAGCGAGACCCGCGCGATGCTCGAACAGCGGATTCGCCAGATCGCGGACATGCAGGCGCAAACCTATGGCGCGACCGCCGAGGTCGACTACAAGTCGATTTCCCGCCCGCTGATCAACGACCGCAACGCCGCCGAACTCGCCATCGCAACCATCGAAGCGTTGGCCGGACCGCAGTCGCTGACCGTGATGCCGGACGCCGTGATGGGCAGCGAGGACTTCTCGTGGATGACCGAACAGTTGCCGGGCTGCTATGTGCTGCTGGGCAACGGCGTCGGCTCGACGGGCGGCTGCATGGTCCACAACCCGTCGTACGACTTCAACGACGCCGCGCTGAGCTGGGGAGCGGCGTACTCCGTCGCGCTTGCCGAACGCTATCTGCGCGCAGGCTGATCCACTGATTTTTTAACCCAACGCAACGCCGCGAGATACCGCGCGTTTCAGAGAAGCGCGCGTTTACCGACCAACCAGAAATGAGTTCATCAATGGCCACAAGAAGCCTTCGGATTTTGAATAAGACCAACCCGCAGTCTGTGTTCTCCTGGTGTTCCACTGCTTCATCGAAGCGTCCCGGCCGCCGTGTCGCGCGGACCGCATTGCGCACGGCGGTGCTGGCCGCGGTGGGCGTGGCCGGCCAGGGCGCGTGGGCGTCGGACTCGTTCTTCAACGACTATTTCGCGGGCATTCCGTACGTCGGGGTGAATGCGTACTCGCCTGGGGTCAGCCTGTACGGTGTGGTCGACGAGGCGGTGGGCTTCACCAAAGGCGCGCAAACCGCATTCGTGCAGCAGAGCGGCGGACAGTGGACCTCGAAGTTCGGCTTCTATGGTGTCGAAGACCTCGGCGGCGGTTACCGTGCCCGCTTCAATCTCGAAAGCGGCTTTAACGCCTCGAACGGACAGCTTGGCACGACCAACACGCTGTTCAATCGCGAGGCGTGGGTGTCGATCGGCTCGCGCAGCACGGGTGAACTCAAGTTCGGCTTGCAGGACGATGTCGGCGTACCGCTGTTCGTCGATATTTTCGGACAGGTGGGCACGGTGTCCGCCGTTGCGTTTCTGACCGCGTGGACTTACGACCTCGGGCCGGGCGCAAGCTACGAACCGGCGCGTCTGCCGAACGCAATCAGCTATTCGACGCCGTGGTTCGGGCCGCTCAATGCGCAGGTCGCGGTGTCGCTGGCGAGCCAGGGCAGCACGGCGCCGACCGTGACGACCCGCGCCATCGCGCTGAATTACTACGACGGCCGCGTGTTCGGCACGCTCAGCTATCTCGGCAACTACGGCCTCAATGCGCTGACGACTTCGTCGTACGTGCGTACCGACAACTTCGCGGCGGGCGCGGTGTACGACACCGGGCACTACGTGCTGTCGGCGGGGTACAGCTTTCTCGCGCCGCGCCTGGCCGGTGACCGCGTGGCTTCGCTCTATACCCTGGGTGGCCTGTACCGCTATCAGCGCAACGATTTTCGCGCGGAACTCGCGTATCGCACGGTGGCCGGTTTCAGCGATCGTTCGTACGGCATAACGCTCGGCTACGACTACAACCTGTCGCAGCGCACGGCGCTCTATGTGCGCGGCTCGATGATCACCAACACCGGTTCGACGCCGCCTTATGGCAAGTATCCGGGTGAACAGCCGACTGTCGACTACGTCAGCACCAGCTACACCGGGGCCAACGGCGCACTTGAGAACTACCAGTCGCCGCGCGTCGTGCTGGTCGGCATGTACCACAAGTTTTAAAGTACGCCGCGCATCCGGCGTCGTCCCTGCATGAGGAGATAAGGCATGAAAGCAATAAAGATAGCGGGCGCAGTGCTGCTGATGGCGGCCTGCATCAACGGATATGCGCAAGGCGCGAGCGCGGCCGAAGCGGATTCCGCTTCGGCTTCTGCTACCGCCAGCGCGGCAAGCGGTGCTGTGTCGAACAAACAACTGGCGGCGTCGGTGCGCAGTGCGCTGCGCAGCGAACGTCGCCACGGCCTGAAGTCCAGCTATATTCGCGTGCGCGCCAACGGGGGCGTGGTCACGTTGACTGGCGTAGTGGCCGACAACAGTCAGATCGGTCTTGCGACCAGCGTCGCGCAGCGCGTGCCGGGCGTCAGTTCCGTCGTCAACAAGCTGAAGCTGCGTGTGGTGGCGGGTGTGAAAGGCTCGGAATAAGCACTGCTCGATGCCGCAGGTCCGCGAGCGATTAACTGCCGGGTTCACCGTGCAGTTGAACAGCGTTAGCGGACCTGCGGCGCGCTTCGTTAGCCGCTAACGGGCGCGTTTTTTTACTTCATCTCTGGGCGTGTCTCGGCATGAACGCAACAAACCAATCCGACACCGTGGCTCAGGTGGCGCACGTAGCGCCGTCGAACCGCGCAATCCGCTCGACGATCGTCGCCGCCGCGCTCGGCAACGGCCTCGAATTCTTCGACTTCACGGTCTACAGCTTCTTCGCCGCGCTGATCGGCAAGCTGTTCTTTCCGGTCGATAGCGAACTCGGCTCGCTGATGCTGTCACTGGCGACGTTCGGCGTCGGCTTTGTCGTGCGTCCGCTCGGCGGGATCGTGATCGGCGCGTATGCCGATCGCGCGGGCCGCAAACCGGCACTCGTGCTGACCGTGCTGATGATGGCGCTCGGCACCGGCGTGATCGGCTTCGCGCCGACGTTCGCGAGCATCGGGTACGCGGCGCCGGTGTTGATCGTCTGCGGACGTCTTTTGCAGGGCTTTTCGGCGGGCGGTGAAGTGGGTGCAGCGACCACGCTGCTGATGGAGTCCGCGAGCAAGGGCCAGCGCAGTTCGCTGGTTAGCTGGCAGATGGCGAGCCAGGGCGGCGCGCTGCTGGTGGGTGCGCTGGTGGCGGTGACGCTATCGAAGAGTCTCCCGCACGAAGCCTTGCTGTCATGGGGATGGCGCGTGCCGTTCCTGATCGGCTTGCTGATCGGGCCAATCGGCTTTTATCTGCGCCGTCATCTCGACGATACGTTGCCCGTCGCACACGAAACCTCGACGCCGAAACCGAGGGCGCGTCTGCCGTTCCGGCAGATTGTCGCGGGCACGATGCTGGTGATTGGCGGCACGTCGTCGATGTACACCATCGCATTCTTTCTGCCGTCGTTCCTGACGTTGACGCTCGGGATGCCGTCGGCCGTGGCGTCGCTCGCCGGCTGCATGGCGGGTGTCGTGCTGCTGATCGGCTCGCCGCTCGCCGGCCGTATCGCGGATCGCGTGCCGAGCCGCAAGAAGCTGCTTTACGCGGTGTCGATCGTGTCGCTGGTGTTGCTGTTGCCGGCGTTTCACGTGATCCGCGCGTGGCCTTCCATCGGCACCGTGCTGGCAGTCGTTTTCGTGCTGATCGGGCTGATGACGCTGTCGGGTCCGGCCGGCTTCGTGATGATCCTGGAGTCGTTGCGTCCCGAAGTGCGGGCGACGTCGCTCGGCATCATCTATGCGCTCGGCGTGACCGTATTCGGCGGCTTCGCGCAGTTGATCGTCAGTTACCTGTGGCGGATCAGCGGCAGCTTCTATGCGCCCGCGTGGTACGTGCTGGGCTGCGGCGTGGTGAGCCTGGTCGGGCTGACGATGTTCGGCGAGGGAGAGAAGTAAGGGCCGTTCGCGGCGCCTGAATATCAAGTGGCCGGATCAACCTGGTTGTCTGGAAAGCAACCAGAGCTTGATCCGGCCTTAACGGTCAACGCAATCCAACCAACTTACGCGTTGACCTGAAAATCCTCTGCATCGACGTCGTAACCCGACGGCTCCCAGCGAATCGCCAGCAACGCGATCAAACCGCACAGCGGCGCGAACGCGATGATCCAGAAAACGCGCGTGTTCAACGCGGCGGCCAGCACCGGAAACAGGAACAGCGACGCCGCCGAACTCGCGCGCATCAGCGTCTGATTGAAGCCCACGCCGACGCCGCGCAGCGAAGTCGGATAGCTCAACGACGCGAAAGTCATCGTGTGCGATCCCGGCCCGACGCCCTGGCCTAGCAGGAACGTCGCGAGCAGCGCAACGGCGGCGACCACCTCGGGCGTCGACGACGGACGTCCCACGATCGCGAGACCCAGCAGCGCGATCAACTGAAGCGTGTAGCCGAACACGGTCAATTTCCACGCGCCGACCGTCGGCACGATCCGCACTGCAATCAGACCGCCGACGAACGCGAAGCCGAGATTCAGCACGAGCGACGCGAGAATCGTGGTCAGCATCGACTGGGCGAGAAAGCTCGAAATGATGACGGGCAAGCCGAACGCGACTGCGTTGTAAGCGAATGCCGATGCAATGCCGGTCACCGTCGCCAGAACCGTCCGCTTCAGATAAACGCCGCGCAGCAACGCGCCGTAGTTGCGCCACGAGCCTGCGCGAACCGGCGCGCGACCGGCGGCTGCTGCGTCTCGCGAGACCTCCGCGTCGATTCCGTACGAGCGTTTCAGGATACGCGCCGCGCCCTCCAGATCGCCCTGATTGGCGGCCCAAACCGGCGATTCACTGATATACCGGCTACGAACCGCGATGATCACGAGTGCAGGCACCGCGCCGAAACCGAGAATCAGACGCCACAGCAAACCTGAATGGCTGGCGGGCAGCGTCGAATAGAAACCCAGCACGAGCAGATACGAAATGCTGATCGCGGCGTACCAGACAGGGCACCACGTCGCGATACGGGAGGCCTTGTTGCCGCGTCCCGAGAGCCGCGAGAACTCCGCGAGAAACGCCATCGCGACCGGCAGGTCGATACCCACGCCGAGACCCATCACGAAGCGCGCGCCGCCGAGCACCCACGCGTTCGGCGCAAAAGCGCACGCCAGCGCCGCGACCACGAAGAAGAACATGTCGGCCATGAAGACGCGATAGCGGCCGATCTTGTCAGTGAGGAAGCCGCCGAAGAACGCGCCGAAGATCGCCCCGAACGTGATCGCCGATGCCACCAGCCCTGTGCCGGCAGGTGTCAGCGAGAATTCGCGGGCCACGTCCTTCAGGCCGAAGGCAAGCGCGCCGAGATCGTACGCATCGAGAAAAACGCCGCCGAGCGCGATCGCGACGACGATGCGAGCGTTGCTTCCGGCCGCCGCGCCTCGATTGACGAGGTCCGACACGTCGGACGCGGAACGGATCACAGGCTTTGCGGGCCCGGTAGGAGAAACAGCGGGCGAGGAGGGCGCAAAGGTGGTTGACATGCGGAGGCGACCGGCAAAAGGCGCAATCCTAACCTTACGGGAGTGCTCGCACAAATCCACATTGGTTATTTGCTAATGGGTGTTGCTGGCGGGAAACGCGTGCGTTTTCGTCAGACGTATAGGCGGAATGGGTGTTTGTCCTGCGTTTCGGGCGTCCTTGGGCGCGCAGGCAGTCTCGCGTCCCATCTCACTAACATGCGCCCCGCGCATGAATTGATTTTCTTAATGAATTTGCGCGGATCGCGAGATTACGTTCGAATGTCAGGTTTTGCGCGCCGGATGTGGCCCCGCAAGCATCGTGGCTGTCGATTCCACGCCGCCCATCGATTTAAAAAAGAGTGAAAAGGAAAACATGAAAACCCTGCTTGCAACCCTGACGATGGCGCTGCTCGCCGCGTCGTCCGGCAGCGCGATGGCGAAAGACTGGTCGACCGTGAAGTTCGGTGTCGACCCGAGCTATCCGCCGTTCGAATCGAAAGCCCCCGACGGCAAGCTCGTCGGCTTCGATATCGATCTGGGCAACGAAATCTGCCGTCGATTGAACGCGAAATGCGTGTGGGTCGAGAATTCGTTCGACGGCATGATTCCGGCGCTCAAGGGCCGCAAGTTCGACGGCGTGCTGTCCACCATGTCGATGACGCCCGCGCGCCAGGCGCAGATCGCGTTCTCGGCCAAGGTGTTCCGCATCCCGACGCGCCTCGTCGCGAAGAAAGGCTCGTCGATCCTGCCGACGCCGGAGTCGCTGAAGGGCAAGCGGATTGGCGTCGAGCAGGGCTCGATTCAGGAAACGTACGCGAAGGCGAATTGGGAGCCGCTTGGCGCGACGATCGTGTCGTACCAGGATCAGGATCTGGTGTACTCGGATCTGATCGCGGGCCGGATCGATGCGTCATTGCAAAACGCGGTGCAGGCCGACGTCGGCTTTTTGCGCACGCCGCGCGGCAAGGATTTCGCGTTCGCCGGCAATCCGCTGTACGACGCAAAAACGCTGGGCAGCGGCACTGCAATCGGTTTGCGCAAGGAAGACGTCGATCTGAAGGCGAAGATCGACAAGGCTATCGCCGACACGCGCGCCGACGGCACCTACGACAAAATTGCGAAGAAGTATTTCGACTTCGACGTGTACGGGCAGTGATGATCCACCGGCCCGTGCTGTAAGCAACGGGCCGGGGCGCAATGGACATCGGTAATATGGTGGTTCGTTCGCGCCTGATTTTCTGGTTAGCGGTCAGGTGCGTCGTTCAAATACCACCGGGATTGCAGATGAAAAACACTCTCAGGGCCGTGATGTTGTGTGCGTTGTCGTTCTCCGCAATGTCTCCGCTTCTTGCATCGGCGCAAACCGGTGGCTGTGACGCCAAGCGAGCGTCGCTGGAGAAGGAGATTGCATACGCCCGCGCGCATGGCAATGCGAAGCGTGTCGACGGTCTGGAGACGGCGCTTGGCCAGGTGAACGCGCACTGTACGGACGCGTCGCTGCGTCGCGATAGCGAACGCAAGATCGCGTCGGCGCAGAAGCGGCTGGACGAGCGCGAGAAGGATCTGCAAGAGGCGAAAGCGCAGGGCAAGAGCGCGAAGAAAATCGCCGACCGTCAACGCAAGGTGGATGAAGCGCACGCCGATCTGGAGCGCGCGTTAATCGAGAGTCACAACTGATTGAGTGCGAGTGGGCGGCCGGTTCCGCCCGCCGCTTATTTCGCGGGCTTCCGCCGTGATTTCACTTTGGACGTGTTGAGTTCGATCGCGGCGCGGATCAGCGCCTTGAATGCTGTCGCGTCGACTTCTTCGCCTTCGTGAATGTCGATCGCGCGCCGCGTGTTGCCGTCGAGGCTGGCGTTGAAAAGCCCGCTCGGGTCATCCAGCGATGCGCCTTTCGCAAAGGTCAGTTTCACCGCGCTCTTATACGACTCGCCCGTGCAGATGATTCCATCGTGCGACCACACAGGTGTGCCCATCCACTTCCATTCCTCTACGACGTCGGCGTCTTCCTCGTTGATGAGCTTGCGCATCCTGCTCAACGTTTTTCCGCGCCAGTCGCCGAGGTCGGCGATTCTTTGATCGATCAGTTCGGATGCCGGACGATCGTCAGTTGAAGCCGCTTTGCTCATGTCATCTCCTCGATGGTGAGAGGCTGATTTACGCGTCCGGCAGACTGGATTTGCGGCCACGCTTGCGCGGTTTCGGCTCGACACCGATACGCGGGTCGCGTGCCAGTACGAGCGCGGTTATCTGTTCAGCGACGGTCTCGAAGGCGGGATTCTCCTGCGAGACATATAGCCATTTGCCGAGCACAGGATGCGGCTGCAATGCAGGCATTCCTGCAATGAGCGCAGCATGACGGTCCTGCGACGTACAGATTAAAAGGCCGTTCCACGGCTCGCCGCGATCGGCGGCGACCAGGCACAACAGCCCGTCGATATAAGCGGCATCGCAGCCGAACATCCGCTTGCTGATGTAGGTCGGATCGCGCTCGAATGCGTCGAAAATCCAGACGAGCGAGTTGCGGACGGTGGCGGGCATCGAAGGAAAATCCGTGTCGGCTGTGGCGAAGTGTGACCGGCGTCGATTCGCGCTGGCAGGGCAGCGGCTGCGCGTGCGAGGGAGAGCATCGTCTCCGGTCATCGCGGAGATAGTAATTTCATTTTCCTACTCGATGCAATCTCTTCGCATGGGCCGGCATGCAATCCGGGAACACAGCGCGAAAAACCCGGCTGACGGCACAACACGATTCACGTCGAACTCAGCCGTGCTCGCTACGCCTTCGAGTTTTTCCCGCTTCCCACGATTTTCGCCGCCACCGGAAGCGTCACGCGCACCGTCAACCCGCCACCGGGCCGGTTGCTCAGCGCGATATCGCCCGCATGAGTTCGAATGACGGCCAACGCGGAGGTCAAACCGAGTCCCATGCCGCCTGTGGAACGGTTTCGGGATTGCTCAACCCGGAAGAACGGGCTGAAGACTTTTTCGAGCGAATCAGCGGGAATGCCGGGTCCCCGGTCGCTGACCGTGAGCGCCACCCCGGTCGGCGTGGGCGTCAATTCCAGATCGGCGCTTCCACCCCATTTCACCGCGTTGTCGATCAGGTTCATGCAGGCTCGCCGCAACGAGAAGGGCCGTCCGCTGATCGCGAGGCGATCGGGACCGGTGTAGCGGACCGCTGCGCCCTGGTCGCTGTAGTCGTCGGCGATAGTGCGCAGAAGTCCGGCGAAGTCGAACACGGTCGACTCCTCGTCCTTGTAGTCGTCGCGAAAGAACGACAGCGCGGAGTCCGCCATGGCCTGCAGATCGTCGACGTCGCGGAACAGGCGAAGCCGCTGCTCTTCATCTTCGATGAACTCTCCGCGCAGGCGGATCTTGGTCAACGGTGTTCGCAGATCGTGCGAAATAGCGGCCAGCATCAGCGTGCGGTCGTCGACGAATTTACGGAGTTGCGCCTGCAGCGCATTGAATGCGTTGATCGCTGCACGCAACTCCTTCGGACCCGCTTCCCGGACAGGCCCGGCTCGCGGATCGCCGCCTATCTGACGAAGTTCTTCCGCGAATTGCCTGAGCGGTCTTGCCAGAAAATAAGTGGCAAGCATCGACGCCGCAAGGATCAATGACGCCACCGACGCCAGTGTCGTTGCAATCCTCGCGGGGAGCAGATTCCCCCACGGCCGGCGATTGGCGATAAACATCACCCAGCTATCGTCGCGGAGTTGCACGGCCATGAAGTAGGCATCGGGATGGGCAACCCGATCGAAGTCGATCGTCCTGGACAGCGGGTCGCTGGAAGTAAAGATCATTGAGCGGCGCTCGTGTCCGTTGTCCCGGAACCAGCCCATCGTTTCCGGAGACGGCGCATGCAGCCTGGCCGCTTCCAGCCGCTTCGCTATCGATGATCCGGCTGGATACAAGACCACCTTGTCCGCAACCGTGATGGTGTCCGCCAACTGCTGGCGGTTACCGGACGGCGCGACCTCGATCATCCTGATAGCGTCGTCGGCTCTCTCCAGCCGCGCGCGCTCGGCGGCCGACGGACCTGCAAAGCGGTCGAACAGTGCGCTGAAAACGAGCACGCTCAGGATCGCGGCGCCAACGGTGAGCGCTATTCGCCACGCGATCGTGTCGGGCACGCGTAAGCGGATGTTCATCCGCGACGAACCAGTCGGGTGAACATATAGCCACCGCCCCGAACCGTGCGAATGACCGATTCGACATCGCTGTTCGTGTCGAGCTTGCGACGCAGGCGCGCAACCTGGACATCGATACTTCGATCGTAGACTTCATAGGTCGAGCCACGCGCCATGTCGAGCAACTGGTCGCGCGTCAACACCCGTTGCGGATGTTCTGCAAATACGAGCAGAAGATCGAACTCGTTACTCGACAGTATCGTCAGTGTGTTGTCTTCCGATCGGAGTTCACGCTTGGCAATGTCGAGCCGCCAGCCGGCAAACGTGAGGACGGGCCGTGTCGGCGAATTGCTCACCACGGTGTCGTTTTGCGCGGTTCGTCGCAACACCGCCTTCACTCGCGCCAGAAGTTCTCTCGCGTCGAACGGCTTGACCAGATAGTCGTCGGCGCCGATCTCGAGTCCCACCACCCGGTCGACGTGATCGGCGACCGCGGTAAGCATGATGACGGGTATTTTCGATGTCGCGCGCAACTGGCGGCAGAGACTGAAGCCGTCCTCGCCCGGCAGCATGACATCGAGGATGACGAGATCGATCCGTTGATGTTCGAGTGTGGCGAACAGCGTCTCTCCGTTCGTCGCCACGCTGACCTCATGGCCGTGTTTGCGGAAAAAACCGGTAAGCAAGGACCTGATGTCCTCTTCGTCATCGACAACGAGAATGTGCGGCATATAAGTCATTTCCGAATGCTAGCCTGGACGGCGCCCTGCGTGATGTCAGCCGTCCATCGCGAATAGTGCAACTCCGACACATTATTTCAGCGCCGAAACAAACGGCACATCATACCGTCGATTCTCCTGCGTAATCTGAGGTCCTCGACCGGCCATTCGCCAGCGGAAAGCTCATTGGCATCCCCTTCATGAGTCGAACCGTCCACCTCCGAATCATGGACGTGACTCGATGGACGTGACTCGCTGGCAATAATCCGCGCTCTTCAGAAAAAGAGCGTCCTGCGAAGGGTTCTGCCGAATCGGCACCCTTGCACCTTCATCTTTCGCGCAGTTTTAGGAGAATTACATGCACGTCACGAAGCGCCCCGTTTGCCTGGGACGTCTGGTCGCTTTGAGCGCTCTCTTTGCCGCCTTCCCCGTCTTCGCGCAGAGCAGTTCGACGCCGGCCGCCGTCGCGTCGACGGCTCCCGAGGTTACCGACGATGGCTGGCGGTTCTCGCTGGGTGTCGGCGTGTTCGCCACGCCAAAATATCAAGGCGCAAGCTCAACCCGCTTTCAGCCCGCGCCGCTCGTGAGCGTCGGGTATGGGCGCTTCTTCGTCGGATCTGTCGCTGACGCTAATGTACCTTTGGGACTCGGCGCCTATCTCTACCGCGACAGCCATTTCCGTGTAGGCGTTGCGCTTTCTTACGACCTGGTGAAGCCGCGTAAGGCGTCCGACGACGATCATCTGCGCGGTTTGTCCGATATCGATAGCACGGCGCATGCGACGCTGTTCGCGAGCTACAACATCGATTGGCTATCGGTCGTCGGCGCGGTTTCTCAGGACGTTGCGGGCAAGCACGAGGGAACGACGGCTTCGCTGGATCTGCTGGGCAAATACAGTCCGGTCAATCAATTGACGTTGACCGCGGGGCCGGGCGTGACGTGGGGCAGCTCCCAATACAACCAGACGTTTTTCGGCGTGAATGCCGAGGATAGCGCCCGGTCGGGTCTGCCCACATACTCGCCGGGTTCGGGCATCGCAGCGGTTCGGCTGACCGCAGGAGCCAGTTACGCACTCAACAAGCACTGGAATCTTGGCGCACGCATCGTTGCGTCGCGGTTGCCGGGTGCCGTGGGCAACAGCCCGATTGTCGAGAAGAAGACGCAGATGACATACGGCGCCTTCGCCAATTATTCGTTCTAGCCCGCTGATCAAAGAGGCCGCGCGGTGTCATCGCGGGTGAATTGGGCCTCTGCTTGATGTTGAAGCATGATCAGGGATGTCCACTGGGAGCCGTCATGACCCGCTGTCGCTTACGCGTGAAGGGCTTCCTGCTTGCCATTTATCGCGTGGTAACCGGCCGGTTGTGAGCGCGGGCGATTCTCTCGCCGTTTGCGTCCTGTAGCTGTAGCGAACCTTAGCCTCGACAGAACAGGCAGAGTATCTGCGGGCAGACTGGTGGACGGCGGGACACAAGCCGGTCGCAGCCTTACGCGACCGGCATTTCGCTACCCGAAGCGACGCAGATTCCAACTGGCCGTGTGGCCTGTACGACCGCGATTGTGCCGACGATCAACCACTTTGATCACCCTTCTTCAACGTAGCAAGTCACGATCATTTCAATATTACTTGAAATATAAAAGCGAATGATCTATCGTTCGTCGCATGGACTCAAATCTCGTTGTACGTGCCCTCGGCGCGCTCGCTCATGAATCGCGGCTCGCAGTTTTTCGACTGCTCGTTGTCGCCGGTCCGAATGGTATGGCTGCAGGTGAGATTGCGCAGCAGGTTGGACTTTCGCCATCAAGCCTGTCATTTCACCTGAAGGATCTGACCCACGCGGACCTGGTCAAGCCGCGACAGGACGGCCGTTTTGTCTTCTACGCAGCCAATTTCGACGCGATGACAGGTCTGATTGGTTTTCTGACGGAGAACTGCTGCGCTGGCGCAACGTGTGCAGCGAGCAACCTCTCCGATTGCTGCGGGCAGAATCCGTGAAGTGTGTGATCGTCGGCTTGGCTATTGAGCATTCCAACGCGCCACACCGATTTGAGGCTAACCGGGAAACTCAATGAGCAGCCTTGACAAGATCGGCGACGACCTACGTCCCGCGATTAATTCCTTCGAACGTTACCTGACGGTTTGGGTCGCGCTTTGCATTATCGGCGGCATCCTGGTGGGTCAGGCTTTTCCCGGATTCTTCCACTCGATCGCGCGGCTGGAAGTAGCGCAGGTCAACCTCCCAGTCGGCGCGCTGATCTGGGTGATGATCGTTCCGATGCTGATCAAGATCGACTTCGCCGCAATGACTCAGGTTAAAAGCCAATGGCGAGGCATTGGCGTGACGTTGTTCGTGAACTGGCTGGTCAAACCATTCTCGATGGCTCTGCTTGGCTGGATTTTCGTTCGGCATGTGTTTGCGCCGTGGCTGCCCGCCGAGCAGCTCGACAGCTACATTGCCGGTTTGATCCTGCTCGCCGCCGCGCCGTGCACGGCGATGGTTTTCGTCTGGTCCCAACTGTGCAAGGGCGATCCGTACTTCACGCTGTCGCAGGTCGCGCTCAACGACTCGATCATGATCGTGGCATTCGCGCCGCTGGTCGCGCTGTTGCTTGGCCTCTCCGCCATCTCGGTTCCGTGGGACACGCTGAGTATCTCCGTCGGCTTGTACATCGTCATTCCGGTCGTACTTGCACAGGTGCTACGCAAGCGATTGCTTGTCAGAGGTGAGGGCCATTTCCAGCGGACCGTTGCGCGTCTCGCACCGTATTCCATCTGCGCGCTTCTGGTCACCTTGATTCTGCTGTTTGCGTTCCAGGGTCAGGCCATCATCAGGGAGCCACTTGTTATCGCGCTGCTGGCGGTGCCGATCCTGATTCAGGTGTTCTTCAATTCCGGCCTCGCTTATCTGCTCAATCGTCGTCTGGGCGTCGCGCATTGTGTCGCTGGACCATCGAGTCTCATCGGGGCCAGTAACTTCTTTGAACTCGCCGTGGCGACTGCCATCAGCCTGTTCGGTTTCCAGTCGGGAGCTGCGCTCGCGACGGTGGTAGGCGTGTTGATTGAAGTGCCGGTCATGCTGCTGGTCGTCGGCGTAGTGAACCGGTCACAGCACTGGTATGAAGCAGGTAACGCTATCAAAGGATAAAGCGATGAGCGTCACGATTTATCACAACCCTGATTGCGGCACGTCTCGCAATACGCTGGCAATGATTCGCAACGCGGGCATCGAACCTCGAATCATCGAGTATCTGAAAACGCCGCCGGACCGTGAGACGCTGAAGGCGTTGATCGAACAGGCGGGTCTGAGCGTACGCGCGGCGTTGCGCGAGAAAGGTACGCCATACGCAGACCTCGGGCTGGATGACACATCCTTGAGCGATGAAGCATTGCTGGATGCGATGCACGCGCATCCTGTTCTGATGAATCGCCCGTTTGTTGTCACGCCTCACGGTGTGCGTCTGTGCCGTCCTTCGGAACTTGTTCTGGATATTCTGCCCGGCGCATCGAATCGACCTTTCACGAAGGAAGATGGTGAAGTCGTGATCGACAGCGCAGGCCGGAGAGTGGGAAAGTGATCGACGATCTGCCCAACATCAGCGCTCCGCACC
The DNA here is from genome assembly GCF_900099835.1 of Paraburkholderia fungorum. Classification (NCBI taxonomy): domain Bacteria; kingdom Pseudomonadati; phylum Pseudomonadota; class Betaproteobacteria; order Burkholderiales; family Burkholderiaceae; genus Paraburkholderia; species Paraburkholderia fungorum. The sequence goes on along the minus strand of NZ_FNKP01000003.1, from coordinate 638,926 downwards.
TCGATACGCCCGACCTGCATAAGCTCACGCCTCCGGTCGAATTGCAGCACGCGCCGCGAATCCTGCTGCTCTATGGGTCGCTGCGCGCGACATCTTTCAGCCGTCAACTGACGCTGGAAGCGGAACGTATCCTGCGCCACTTCGGCGCTGACACGCGAGTGTTCGATCCGCAGGGTCTACCGATTGTGGACAGCGTTTCCGCCGATCATCCGAAAGTGGCGGAACTGCGAGAACTCTCGGAGTGGTCGGAAGGACAGGTCTGGTGCAGTCCCGAACGTCACGGCACACTCACGGCGGTTTTCAAGAACCAGATTGACTGGCTGCCTCTGGAAAGCGGCGGGGTCCGTCCCACCCAGGGACGCACACTGGCCGTCATGCAGGTGTGCGGCGGCTCACAATCGTTCAATGCGGTGAATGCTCTGCGTGTGCTTGGTCGATGGATGAGGATGGTGACAATCCCGAATCAGTCTTCAGTAGCGAAGGCGTGGCAGGAGTTTGACGCAGAAGGACGGATGAAGCCGTCTTCGTACTATGACCGCGTGGTCGACGTCATGGAAGAACTGTACAAGTTCACGTTGATGGTGCGCTCCCGCTCGGCCTATCTCACCGACCGCTACAGCGAGCGCAAGGAAGCCCATCCCGGGCTCGCCGAACAGTTGGCCGCCGTCGCGATGGATCACGAAGCTCCGGCGACCGATGCCGACACCGACACCGATACAGATACCGACACCGACGAGAACGAAACCGAATAGGTGTTCATCAGGTTCGCATTGATATTGCAGACTGTATGAGCGCGCCGGTGATGAAGCCAATCCCGGCGCGCAAATTGGCCCGGCGCGCTGACGCTTTCGGCGTGTGACGCGATTCCGGCAAACGAAACACCTTCGTCAAGGGCATCAATCGGCTTACCGCAACACGCCTCACTCCAGCACCAACCCCGCCCGTTCGAACGCATCACGCAGACCCAGCCCCGGATATTTCTGTCCGACGATCCTGATATCGTTGCGCGCTTCTTCGATCAGCCAGTCGCGCACAGCGGCGACGATCGGCCGGATTGGGCGGTTCGGCGGCGTCAGCATGCAGCAGCGCCGGCTCGTCACGATCAACTCCTGTTCGGCCGGCACCAGCGCGCCCTGCGCCAGCCAGTGCGACGTCACGTTCAGCCAGCCGAGCGCGAGGCCCTGTCCGAGCAATGCAGCCTGTACGACGATTGCGTAATCGTTAAAGCTCAGCATGCTTTGCGCGTGCCGTGCTTTCGACGCGAATGCATGAAACCGCTCGTGCCAGCCACGCTCCTCGTCGTCCATCACGATTACGCTGTCGCCTTGCGCGCGGCCCGCGTCGCTTTGGGCGATCTCGTAGTAGCGCTCGTTGCACAACGGCAGCAGCGCTTCGGGCATCACGAGCACCGCGTTCTCGTCGATTTCGTCGTCGTGCAAAAAGCGCATGCCGAGATCGACATCGACGAGCGGCCCGCCGATGCGCCCCGAGATCAGCTGAAAGCGTAGATCGACGGAAGGGAAGGCGCGATGCAGCCGGCTCATGCGCGGCATCAGCCAGTGCGTGGTGAACGCGGTGGAGACCGACAGCGTGACCGTTTCGACGCCCGTCGCGCGCGCCTCGATCTCGCGTATCGCACTTTCTATCCCGCTGAATCCTTCGGAGATCTTCTGGTACAGGATCTTGCCGTTCTCGGTCAGCTCGATGCCGCCGCGAACGCGTTCGAACAGGCGCACGCCGATATGGTCTTCCATGCGCGCGAGCATCCGGCTCACCGCAGGCTGACTGACATACAGCTCCTGCGCCGCGCGTGTGAAGTTTCCGCAGCGCGCGGCGGCCTCGAACACGAACAGCGCATTGGCGCTCGGCAGCTTCTTCCGAAGGTTTGGCATGACCTGATGTTATGCCCGACACAACAATTTTGGAATTGCCGCCAAAAATATCGCGCCGTATATTTTTTCAACATCTGTTTCAACCTCGGGACTCTCGACATGGATGCACGCGTTAAAGCCGGAGTGTCAATCAGGGCGGCGACCAAACGGTATGGCCCTGTCACAGCGCTGGACGACGTTTCGCTCGAGATCGCGCCGGGGGAATTCGTCTCGCTGCTAGGTCCGTCGGGATCGGGCAAAACCACTCTGCTGGGCATTCTCGGCGGATTCGTCACACCGAGTGCCGGCAGCGTCTGGGTCGGCGAGCGTGACATTACATTTGCGCCGCCGCACAAGCGCAACATCGGCATCGTGTTCCAGAACTACGCGCTGTTTCCGCACATGACGGTGGGCGAGAACGTCGCGTTCTCGTTGCGCGCCCGGCGCGAACCGAAATCGACGTGGGGTAAACGCGTGGCCGACGCGCTCGACATGGTCGAACTGAAAGGCTACGAAAACCGCGGCATCCATCAACTGTCGGGCGGACAGAAGCAGCGCGTGGCGCTCGCGCGCGCCATCGTGTTCCAGCCGCAACTCATCCTGATGGACGAACCGCTGTCCGCGCTCGACAAACAATTGCGCGACGCGATGCAGATCGAACTGCGCAGGCTGCATCGGCAATTGGGCGCGACGATCATCAACGTGACCCACGATCAGCGCGAGGCGCTCACGATGAGCGACCGCGTCGCCGTGCTGAAGGACGGCAAGCTGGTGCAGATCGACACACCCGAACGCCTGTACGACCGACCGTGCAATGCGTTCGTCGCGAGTTTCATCGGCGAGGCGACGCTGCTCGGCGTCAGCCGCGCCGACGACCACGCCGTGCGGCTCGGCGACACCGTTCTGCGCACCGCGCATCCGGTGCCGCGCGCGGACAGGCTGCTGCTCGCGGTGCACACGGAGAAGCTCGTCATCGACGCCGATCATCGACACGAGAACGCGAATCGCCTGTCGTGCCGCGTCACCGAAGTGATCTATCAGGGCGAGAGCCTGCGCGTGTTCGCGTCGCTCGCCGACGGCACCGCGATCAGCCTGAGACAACCCGGCGGTCACGCCGCGCGAAGGCGCATCCCGGAGCCGGGCGAGACGATGGTCGTCGCGCTCGATCCGCAGGACACCATTGTCGTAGCCGCATGATTTTTTTGCCGCCTGTGCACGGGCGATTCCGACTCAAACGCAGATACGCAACCCGCAAAGGATGAAGCAATGAATCTCACCGATTTCAAAGTCCTGACGTTCGATGTCGTCGGTACGCTGATCAACTTCGAAAAAGGCGTGCTCGATTCCGTGCGACGCCTCGGCGGCGCGAAGGCGCAGGAACTGAGCGACAGTCAGATCTTCGAGCCGTATATGGAAGGCCGGGCAAAATTCTATGGCCGTTCAAGCCATGAAATGGCGAACGTGTACCTGCATCTGGCGAACCGGCTGGGCTTGCCGAACGATCCGCAATCCGCCGCCGCGTTTCAGCGCGACGTGCTCGACTGGCCCGCGTTCGAGGACTCGGTTGCCGCACTCAAACGTCTGCGCAAACACTTCCGCCTCGTCGCGATGACCAACGCGGACCGCGTCGCGCTGTCGGCCTATGCCCACACGCTGGGCGACCCGTTCGACGACACCGTGTGCTGCGACGAAACCGGCGTCGCGAAGCCGGACCCGCAATTCTTCGCGTACAACCGCGGACGTCAGGCGGCCTTCGGCTACAAATTCAGCGAGATCCTGCACACCGCGCAGAGCCAGTATCACGACATCGGCGTCGCGACGAAACTCGGTTACGCGACGTGCTGGATCGAGCGGCGTCAGGGTTTGAACGGCTTCGGCGCGACGCCGGTGCCGGAAGCCGTGACCACGCCGACCTTCCGCTTCGCGACGCTTGCCGGTCTGGCGGATGCGGTAGACGCCGAGCTGCGCGTCGCGGCCTGACGATGCGCGCCCCGACCCCAGGCCCGGTTGCGCAAGCGGATTCACTGTGGCGCGCGATGGCCGCACGCGCGCCGGCGCTGGACGCGTCCGTGGCCGCAGCCGCGCCGCTCGCCGGCGACCTCGACGTGGAGGTCGCGATCGTCGGCGCGGGTTACTCGGGCCTCGCCGCCGCATATGCGCTGCACAAGCGCGGTGTCGGCTGCGCGGTGCTGGATGCAAACCCGGTTGGCTGGGGAGCGAGCGGCCGCAACGGCGGTGTGGTGTCGTCGAAGTTTCGTCTGTCGTTTCCTTCGATTGCGAACACGCATGGGCTGGAAACCGCGCGGCGCATGCATCGCCTCGCGCATGACGGCGTGCGAGCGGTCGAAGCGCTGATCGACGAGTTCGGCCTCGACCGTGCGCGCTTCGAGCACACCGGCAGCCTGCGTTGCGCACACACGGAGCGCGCGCTGTCGGCGATCGTGGCCGAAGCCGACTGGGTGCGCACGAATCTCGGCGATGCGTCGATGACCGTGCAGTCGCGCGCGCAGATCGAACATGAAACGGGCTCGAAGGGTTTTATCGGCGGAGTGCTCAGCGCGGATGCCGGGACGATTCTGCCGCTCGAATACGTGCGCGGGCTCGCGGCGGGGCTGACCGCGCGAGGCGTGCCGATCTACGAATCGAGTCCGGTGACCGGCATGTCGCGTGCTCAGGACGGCCGCGTCGTGCTGCTTGCGCCGGGCGGGACGGTGCGCGCGAAGCAGGTGATCGTCGCGACCAACGCCTACTCGAATCTTACGGACGCGACCGCGCAGTTTCATCGCGAACTCGTGCCGTTCCGCAGCGCGATGATCGCGACCGCGCCGCTGCCGCCCGAACTCGATGCGCGTGTGATGGTCAACGACCGTAGCTACACGGAAACCCGCCGCATGATGAAGTGGTTCCGCAAGGTGGATGGCCGCATGCTGTTCGGCGGACGCGATGCGTTCGGCAAGGAAGGCCAGCCGACCGGCTTCGAAGCGCTGCATCGCGCGATGACTGCGCTGTTCCCGGATCTGCGGGAGGTGCCGGTCGAATATCGCTGGTCCGGCTATGTCGGTATGACTTTCAACGGATTGCCGCATGTTGGCCGCAGCGATTCCGCGACGACCTTCTGCCTCGGCTACAACGGCGCGGGTGTCGCAATGGCCAGTCTGATCGGCCAGCATGCGGCGGCGCTCGCGCTCGGCGACAAGCCCGAACTGTCGATGCTCGCACAGGACGGGCTGCGGCCCGTGCCCTTCCATTCGCTGCGTGCGCCCGGCGTGAGGCTTGTCGCCGCGTGCTACCAGCTTCTCGACGCCGTGGGTGCATGAATGACGATAGCCAAACGGATGTTGCAAGACCCGACTATGATGCCTTCCGCCACGACCGACCCGTCAGTCCGCTACCGGCAACGCGAGGACCGCGCGATGCTGCTTCTCATGACGCCGGCGTTGCTGGTCGCAGTGGTGCTGGTGGTGGTGCCGCTCGCGTGGCTGTCGTGGCAGTCGATTTATCAGGACGGCGGTTTCACGCTCGCGAACTACCGGCGCGTGTTCACGGAAGCCTATCTCTCCACGTTCGTGCTGACGTTCAGGCTCAGCCTCATCGTGACCGCGTTGACGCTGCTGCTCGGCTATCCCGTCGCGTATTTCGCGGCGTCGATCTCGCCGCGCTGGAGCGCGCTCGTGCTCGGCATGGTGATCCTGCCGTTCTGGACCAGCGTGCTGGTGCGGACCTACGCGTGGCTCGTGTTGTTGCAGCGCACCGGGTTGATCAACAAGGCGCTGCTCGGCATGGGACTGATCGACCGGCCGTTGCAGCTTTCGTATAACCAGCTCGGCACCGTCATCGCGATGGTGCACATCCTGTTGCCGTTCATGGTGCTGCCGTTGTATTCCGCGATGCAGAAGATCCCGGCGAATCTTTCCCAGGCGGGCGCGAGCCTCGGCGGCTCGCCGTGGCATGTGTTCTTGCGCGTCTTCCTGCCTTTGTCGATGAGCGGCGTGCTGGCGGGCGCGACCCTGGTGTTCGTGTTGTGCCTGGGCTTCTACATCACGCCTGAACTGATGGGCGGCGGCAAGTCGATGATGGTGTCGATGATCGTGAGCCGCAATGTCGATATCTACAACAGCTGGGGCGCGGCAAGTTCGGTGAGTGTGGTGCTGCTCATCTGCGTATTCGCGGTGTTTTACGCCGTGAGCCGTGTGATTCCGCTCGAAAAGACATTGGGAGCGAAGTGATGGACATGACCCGGCAACTGTCGTTCGGACGCATGACGCTGGGGGCGTGCGTCGTGCTGATCCTCGCGTTCCTGATGGTGCCCGTCATCATCATCGTGCCGCTGTCGTTTTCCGATGCGAGCTTCCTGACCTTTCCGCCGCCGGGCTATTCGCTGCGCTGGTATCACGCGTTCTTCGACAACCCGGCGTGGATCGCCGCGGCGCGGACTACCTTCGTCGCGTCGACCTGCGCCGCGCTGATCGCGACGCCGCTCGGAATCATGGCCGCGTACGGCATCCAGAACGGCTCGCACTGGTCGCTACGCTATCTGCGCACGCTGCTGATGTTGCCGCTGATGGTGCCGATCATCATCGTCGCGGTCGGTGTGTTTTTCGTCTATTCGCAGGCGGGTTACGTGAATACGCTCGGCGGCCTGATCGCGGCCGACACCATGCTCGGCCTGCCGTACGTGCTGATCTCGGTCGGCGCCGATCTGCGTACGTTCGACCCGACCCAGGAGATGGTTGCGCGCAGCCTCGGCATGAACCGCTTTCGCGCGTTCATGACGGTGACGCTGCCGCAGATCCGGTCGAGCGTGATTGCCGCGGCGGTGTTCGTGTTCATTCAGGCGCTGGACGAAACCGTCGTCGCGCTGTTCGTGTCGGGCGGCGACAACCAGACGCTCACACGCCGCATGTTCGTCACGTTGCGCGACGAGATCGACCCCACCATCGCCGCGATCAGCACGATGCTGACGGCCATCACGCTGTGCCTCGTGATGATCGTCGTCGTGAGCCGGCGTTCGTCGGCGGCGGCACGAGCCTAGTCATTCCAGAGAGAACCTATGCGACATCTACAGCAGTTCTATATCGACGGCGAATGGGTCGAGCCGTCGGGCACCGCGCGCCTGGCCGTCATCGATCCCTGCACGGAAGAATCGCTGGGCGAGGTTGCGCTCGGCAATGCACACGACGCCGATCGCGCGGTAGCGGCCGCAAAGCGCGCGTTCGTATCGTTCTCGCAGACGAGCGTGGCCGAGCGCGTCGCGTTGCTCGAAAGCATTCTCGAAGCGTATCTGAAGCGCTACGACGAGATGGCCGAAGTCATTTCGCGTGAGATCGGCGCGCCTGCGAAGCTGTCGCACGACTGGCAGGCCGCGCTCGGCAAGCGGCATCTCGAGGAGACGCTGCGCACCGTCGAACGTTTCCCGTGGCAGCGTATGAAGGGCAGCACGCTCGTCAATCACGAGCCCGTCGGCGTCGCGGCGCTGATCACGCCTTGGAACTGGCCGATCAATCAGATCGTCTGCAAGGTTGCGCCGGCGCTCGCGGCGGGCTGCACGATGGTGCTCAAGCCGAGCGAGGTGTCGCCGCTGAACGCGTTGCTGTTCGCCGAGATCATCGACGCAGCGGGGGTGCCGAAAGGCGTCTTCAATCTCGTGAACGGCGACGGTCCGACGGTCGGTGCGGTCCTTGCCGCGCATCCCGATGTCGACATGGTGTCGTTCACCGGATCGACGCGGGCAGGCGTCGAGATCGCGCGGCTCGCTGCGCCGACGGTCAAGCGTGTGCATCAGGAGTTGGGCGGCAAGTCGGCGAACCTCCTGCTCGATGATGCCGATTTCGACACGGCGGTCGCGGCGGGCGTTCGTTCATGCTTCGGCAACAGCGGCCAGTCCTGCAACGCGCCGACGCGCATGCTGGTGCCGGCGGCGCGTCACGACGAAGCCGTGGCGATTGCAACGCGTGTCGCGCAGACGCTGCGAGTCGGCGCGGCGGACGATCCGGCAACCGGCATGGGTCCGGTCGTCAGCAGCGTGCAGTTCGAGCGCGTGCAGCGGCTCATTGGCGTGGGCATCGAGGAGGGGGCGACGCTGGCCGCCGGTGGACTCGGCCGCCCCGAAGGTCTGCAACGCGGCTATTACGTGAAGCCCACGGTATTCGCCAACGTGAATCCGTCGATGACGATCGCCCGCGAGGAAATCTTCGGTCCTGTTCTGGCGATCATGCCGTACCGCGATGAAGAAGACGCCATCGCCATCGCGAACGACACGCCGTTCGGCCTCGCTGCTTACGTGCAATCCGCCGATCAGGCGCACGCGCGGCGCGTGGCGTTGCGGATGCGCGCGGGCAGCGTCTACGTGAACTATCCTGCGTGGGATCCGGGCTCGCCGTTCGGCGGCTACAAGCAGTCGGGCAATGGCCGCGAGTACGGCGAGTGGGGGCTGGAAGCGTTTCTGGAAGTGAAGGGCGTCGTGGGCTACGGAAGCTGACAGGCGCGCCTGACGTCCGGGTTGCAAGAGGCTGCCAAACGGGTTACGCGTGGCGGCCTCTTTTTATTCAGTCCTGCGAGTCACGCCTGGCATTTTTTTATTCAACGCGCTCGACCGGCATCTGCTTTGCGCAAACCATCGGCCACTTTCTCCGCGATCATGATGGTCGGCACATTCGTGTTCGCGCAGGGAATCGACGGCATCAGCGACGCGTCGCAAACGTACAGACCGTCGACGCCATACACCGCGCCATGCTGATCGGTCACGGCCAGCGGATCATCGGGCGAACCCATCCGGCAAGTGCCTGAAGGGTGCCACGTGCCGCCAACCGACCGCGTGACGAATTCCGTCATGGCGCGATCGTCGGCGAGCAGATCGTCGATACCGACCCCTTGCGTCACCACGCGTTTGATCAACGTGCCGCGCAACGGCCCGGCGATATCGAGCAGCCCGCTCAACGCGCCGCGCTGCAGCGCATTCCAGACACCCGGCACCGCCACCGCCGCCACGCGAGGCGAATAGCTCGATGGAAAGATCACATCGCGATGCGCCGCCAGCGAAGGCGAGGCGAGTTGTGCCGCGCCGAAGCGCAGCGCGAGCTTCAGGCGCGCCAGATCGCGCGGATCGGACAGCATCGCAAAATCGACGTGGGGTTCATCGTGCGCGTCGGACGAGGCGAGCGTCACCCGTCCGCGCGAATACGATTTATTGACCCAGAAGAACAGCGTCCCGAGCCGATAGCCGACCGAATGCCACCCCGAGCGCGACAGGATTGCGCCGTGCATGTCGCCGGGAACGGTGTTGGGCAGCCCCGATGAAAACCGTACGACGGCCTGCTCGTGATGTTCGTCGGGATACGGCGTGCGAGCGTTGCGCGGCAGGAACGTGGAGACGGCGATCGAAGGATGCTCCATCAGATTGCGTCCGACGCCCGCCCGATCCGCGACGATTTCGATGCCGTGCGTCTTCAGTTCGGGCGCGGGGCCGACGCCGCTGCGCAACAGCAACGCGGCGCTATGAATCGCACCGGACGACACGATCACCCGGCGCGCACGCACGTCCTCGCTCGTGCCGTCCGCGCGGACGATGCGCGCACCGCACGCGCGCCGGCCGTCGAACAGGATGCGCGCGGCGACTTCACCCGTGCGTATCGTGAGATTGGGGCGGGCGCGGGTCGCATCGTCGAGATAGCAGACGGAGGTCGGCAGGCGCTCGCCGTTCGCACTCACGCCGATCGAGCCGATGAACGTGCCGTCTTGCCACGGTCCGTTCTGATCGTCGTGCAGCGCATGGCCGTTTTCATCGAGCGTATGCAGCACCGCGCGCACGAACGGCGAGATGCGCGCCCAGGCGGGGCGCTGGATCCGCAGCGGTCCGTCGCTGCCGTGGCGCGGTCCGCTAAAGTCGCAATCGGTTTCGAGCTTGCGGAAGTAGGGCAGACACGACTCCCAATCCCAGCCCGATGCGCCGAGCGATGCCCATTCGTCGTAGTCGGCGGGCGCGCCGCGATTGGCCATCAGCGCATTGATCGCGGAACCGCCGCCGAGCAGGCGCGCCTGTTCGTACCGGCGGGGCGAGCCGCTCGTGCGCATGCGCGCCTTGAGTTGCCGCCAGATGTTGCGCGTGTCGAGATAGGCGCGTCCTGGGTAACGGCTGCGGATCGCGTCCGGCATCGTCGCAGCCGAGATATCGCGACCCGCTTCGACGAGGCATACGTTCGTGCCTGCGTCTTCCGACAGGCGCGCGGCCAGCACGCAGCCGGCGGAGCCGCCGCCCAGAATCAGATAGTCGATCACGTTGGAATCAGTGAGCCGCGCACGTGACGCCGTGCGCGGCAAGTGAAGAACGATTTAATCAGGATGACTGATCGCGGCCGCTCACTGCATGAACTTGAGCCAGCGCGCCTTGGCCTGGATGCCCGCGTCCGATGCCCACCAATCCTCCGACATCAACGCCTGCTTCGCGGCGTTTGCAGGCGAGCTGGGCAACTGGGCCGCGCGGGCTTCAGTGATCTTGCCGGTCTTGAACGCGGCCGGATTGCCCGGTCCGTAGTCGATGTAGAGCGGCAGATTCGCCTGCAATTCCGGCGACAGCGCGGCGTTGATGAAGCGGACCGCGTCGTTGAGGTTGGGCGCGTTCTTCAGCACGCAAAGCTGCGTGTTCTGCAGGATGCCGTCGTTATAGGTGAACGCGATATCCGGGTCGTCTTTCATTACGGCGCTCGCTCGGCCGTTCCAGATCATCGTCATGTCGACTTCGCCGTCGTGCAGCAATTGCGCGGACTGCCCGCCCGAGGTCCACCAGACCGTCACGTTCGGCTTGATCTGTTCGAGCTTTTTGAAAGCGCGATCGACGTCGAGCGGATAGAGCTTGTCGCGTGGCACGCCGTCTGCCAGCAACGCGGCTTCGAGCACCGTCATCGGATCGTTGCGCAGCGCGCGCGTGCCGGGGAAATTCTTGACGTCCCAGAAATCTTTCCAGCTTTGCGGGACTTTCTTCAGGTTCTTCTTGTTGTAGCCGATGACCGTCGAATAAAACTCATACGCCACCGAATACGGCGTGCGGTATTTGTCGGGGACGGCCGCCGCGTTCGGCATCTTCGAGAAATCGAGCTTTTCGAGCAGGCCGGCGCGGCCACCGCGCAGACAGTTCGAGGTCGGTGTGTCGACCACATCCCACACCGGCTTGCCGGTGTCGCCTTGCGCCTTGATCTGCGGCCACGCGTCGGGAATGCTGTCCTGATTGATGGTGATGCCGAGTTGCGTGGCAGCGGGATCGAGAATCGCCTTGGTCTGCGCTTCCTGATAGGCGCCGCCTTGCGAGACGAAGGTGATCTTGCCCGCTGCGAATGCGGGCGCCGTGCCCGCGATACCCACGATACTCAACGCTAAAGTCATGGCCAGCGGACGCAACGGGAACATCGAGCGGCGGAGCCTTGCAATATTCATCACAGTCTTTCCTCGACAGGGGTAAAACGATGGACGTCTTGCAGTTCGAGCCTCGCGCCTGATCTCCGGCAGCTTCGGAAGACGCAAGAGTGATGTCGAATATATTGATTCATTATTTCGACGGCAACGCCAGAATTGTTGGACTCGCCATGATCTGAAGTTATGTCAGAGCAATGCGGCGTTGGCTGGGTCCAATGAGATCGCTGCGCTCGCGAATGGGGAGCGCAGCGTGCGGGTGCCACGGTGTTTGTGCCGCCGGTTAAACAAGGCACGAGGCCGTCACATCATCTCGGGACTGGTCAGCCGAGTTCCATCGGAAAAGCGCGTCAAACGATAGGGCTCTAGCTCGTTACCACTTGCATCGCCGGTCACGATGCGGCTGACCAGCATGCCTGCTCCCGGCCCGAGACCGAAGCCGTGACCGCTGAAGCCGGACGCAATCACGAGGCCCGGCATGCTCTCCACGCGCGACATGACCGGCACCAGATCGGGCGTGGTATCGATCGCGCCTGCCCATGCATGCGCGACACGCAGGCCCGACAATTCCGGGAACACCTTCGCGACGTTTGCCAATGCACGGGTCGGCCATTCGGCATCGGGCGCAGGGTTGAGCACCCGCATCACTTCGAACGGCGAGATGTCGTCGTGACTCCAGTTCGCACTGCCTTCGGGTCCGCCGAAAAAGCGTTGCGCGAGCCGGAACTTGAGTTTCTTGTTGAGCTTGCTGCGGAACATCTTGCGAAACTTCACCGCGTGCCGGAGATTTTGCGGCGCGATTTCCATCCGCCCATAACCGGGGACTGCAATCGTGTAGCCGCCGTCGAGCCGCCGCCGGATCGCGAAGTTCGGGCCGGAGAAACAGCCGTCGATCACGGCAGGCGCTTCCGCCGTACGCAGCGCGGTGCCGATCACATTGACGGCAGGCAGATCGATTCCGTGATGCCGGCAGAACAGTGCGCTCCACGCGCCTCCGGCGAGCACGACGCTGTTCGCGGCAAGCCGCCCGCGCTCGGTCCAGACACCGGAAATCCGGCCCGCGCTGATATCGAGTCCGCGAACCGCGCAGGTTTGATGCACGCGGGCGCCGAGCCGCTGCGCGCCTCGTGCGATGGCGGGCGCCGCTTTCGACGGCTCCGCGCGTCCGTCGGAATACGACCACACGCCGCCCGCCCACTTCGTTTGTCCAGTGGGCACGCGCGCGGCCAGTTCGCGCGCCGAAAGCAACTGACTGTCGAAGCCGATTGCGCGCGCCTTGCCGAGCCACGTTTCCCACTGAGCAACGTCGGCGGGCTGCTCGCTGCCGTACAGAATGCCGGACTGGCGAAAGCCGATGTCCTCGCCGAGTTCGTCGCTCAACTCGCCCCACCGCTTCAGGCTCTGCATTGCGAGCGGCAATTCGTAGAGGTCGCGATTCTGCTGACGCACCCAACCCCAGTTGCGCCCCGACTGTTCCGCGCCGATGACGCCTTTTTCGAGCAGCGCGACCGAGAGTCCGCGCCGCGCCAGTTCGTACGCCGTACTGACGCCGATAATGCCGCCGCCTATCACGGCTACGTCGCAGCGATCGGGAAAACCGTCGCTATTCGGAACTTCGTCGATTCTTAGCATGGATGAGCAACCGTGATTGACATGACCTGCAGATACGAAGCGCGTGCCGCGCGTTCAGAAGATCACGTAGATCTTGCGCAGCGTTTCGTCGATGTTCCAGAGTCCTTCGGTATTGGCCTCGAAGAACAGCGTGTCGCCGGCGGCGAAGCGGATCGTGGTTTCTCCATCGGGCGTGAAGCTGCCGCTGCCCCTGATGAAATGCATCACTTCCGCCTGTTTGACCGAACGCCGGTAGGTGCCCGGCGAGCACTCGAACACGCCGGTGTCGACGGCTTCCTGACCGGGAATCACATACTGCCGTCCCGACACGCGCGCCGGTTCGGTGCCGGGCAACCCGGCGGTTCCCCAGTCTTCGAGGGCGGTGACTTCTGCGGCTTGCGAGATCTGCTGGACTTTCATGCGGCGTGTTCCTGTTGACGTGAGGTGAGGTCGATACGGCGTTCGATCCGGCCGAGCCGGACGACGGTGACGCCCGCGCGCAACTGGCGCAGCGATGGCATCACGAGCATGCAGTCGTCGTACGGCGTCGCGACCGGCTGGCCGTCGGACCATGCGATCACGGTGCCCGCCTTGTCGAAGGTTTCGAGGCCGGTGTAGGGGCTCGCGAAGCGGAAATCCATGCTTTTGGCGACAACCGGTTCGGTCACGCGCACGATGCACATTTCGTCGGCAAGCGGTGTGATCCAGCCGCGCGGCAGGTCGTCGGCATCGACGACGCCCGACAGCAGCAGGAAGCGCGCACAGCAGTCGCGCGCGACTGTTACCGCGCTGGCTTCCCAGTGCTGGCCGCATTCGACCAGCAGCGCGTTCTTCGGACTCGCGTCGTCGCCGAAAGCTTCGTAGTCGCGCATGCGGCGGCCCTCGGGATGGCCTTCGTCCTGAATCACGGTGGCCGGCGTGCCGAGCCGCTCGGACAATTCCGCGCCTTTGCGCAGCGGCCCCGCGACGATCAGCGGCGCGCTTTTCTCATGCATCGAATGAAGGTCGAGCAGCAGGTCGACCGTGTCGATCACGGGACGCATCGCGCGCGCGCGGTCGAGTTCCGACGAGCGGGTGGCGAGGTCGTCGAGTTTCGCGGCGGTCCACACGCGGTTGAAGTCCTGGTCGACGAAACGCGCCTTGTCCGGCGCAGCGGGATCGAAGCGCGCGTACGCGTCGACATTCGCGAATGCCAGCGTGAGCTTGCCGCGGCGCGGGCGCAGGCCGCTTTCCAGCAACCCGGCGACGGCGATCGCGCCGCACACTTCGTTGCCGTGCGTGAGCGCGTTGATCATCACGTGCGGTCCGGGCTTGCCGGAGTCGAACGTATGGACATAGGCAATGCCGGTGTTGCCGGCGGCGTGCGCCGAGATGTCCGGAAATTCGACTTCGATCGGATAGGCTTCCATGATTACTGCAATCCTCCCTGGCACAGGTACTTGATCGACAGATAGTCGTCGAGTCCGTATTTCGATCCTTCGCGGCCGTAGCCGGACTCCTTGACGCCGCCGAACGGCGCCGCCTCCGACGCAAGCGCGCCTTCGTTGATGCCGACGATGCCGGCTTCCAGCGCCCGCGACACGCGTTCGATGCGGCGCATGTTCTCGCTGTAGAAATACGCGGCGAGTCCGAACGGTGTGTCGTTCGCGGCCTGCACGGCTTCCTGTTCGCTGTCGAACGGGAACAGCGGCACGACCGGGCCGAAGGTTTCCTCGCCGCACAGCGCCATCGCCGAGGTCGCGTTGCCGAGCACCGTGGGCGCGTAGTAGTGCGGCCCGAGTTCGGTGAGCCGCCGTCCGCCGGTCAGCACGAGCGCGCCGTTTTCGACTGCGTCGTCGACATGGCGCGCGATCTTGTCGACGGCGCGCAGGTTGATCATCGGGCCGATCTGCGAGGTGGGTTCGCTTGCCGGGCCGACTCGCAGTTCGGCCACCTTCGCGCGCAGCAGCGCGGCGAAATGGTCGTACACGTCGCGCTGCACGTAGACGCGATTCGGGCACACGCAGGTCTGTCCGCCGTTGCGGAATTTCGCGGCCAGCAGGCCGTTGACGGCGGCGTCGAGATCGGCGTCGTCGAAGACGATGAACGGCGCATTGCCGCCGAGTTCGAGCGACAGCTTTTTCAGCGTGCCCGCCGATTCGCGCGCGAGATGCTTGCCGACCGGCGTCGATCCGGTGAACGTGATCTTGCGCACGCGGCTGTCGGCAAGCCATTCGCCGACCGTCTCGGCGGCGGACGCGCGCGATGCCGAAACAATGTTGAGCACGCCGTCCGGCACGCCTGCTTCGTGCGCCAGCATCACCAGCGCGATCGCGGTGAGCGGGGTGTCTTCGGCCGGTTTGGCGACCACCGTGCAGCCTGCCGCGAGCGCCGGCGCAATCTTGCGCGCGATCATTGCTAGCGGGAAATTCCACGGCGTGATCGCCGCGACGACGCCGATCGGCTCCTTCACCGCGCTCATGCGTTTGCCGCGCTGTTGCGCCGGAATCAGGTCGCCGTAGATGCGCGTCGCTTCGTCGGCGAACCACGCGACGTATGACGCGCCATATCCGACTTCGCCGCGTCCTTCGGCGAGCGGCTTGCCCTGTTCGAGCGAGATCAGTGCGCCGAGCGCGTCGCGATTGGCGATGATCAGCGCGTGCCAGCGGTGCAGGATGGCCGCGCGCTCGCTCGCCAGCAACGCGCGCCACGCGGGCAGCGCTTTGGCGGCGGCGTCGGTGGCGGCGCGCGCGTCGGCCGGGCCGCTGTCGGCGACATCGGCGATCAGGTTGCCGGTGGCCGGATCGGTCACGGCGAAACGCCGGCCGCTCGCCGCTGCGAGCCACTGGCCGTTGATGAAATTGTCCGTGCGGATCAGCGCGCGGGCCTGCTGTTCGAGATTCGTGCTCATGTGAGCGCTCCGTGTTTTGCGGCTTGCGGTGGCGAAGGGCCCGGCCTGCGCCGGGCGGTCGAGGCGGACGACGCCGCGAGTAATCAGCCCGCGTCCGCGACGCGCGCTGCGATCGCCGCGCCGACTTCGGCAGTCGACGCGCGGCCGCCGAGGTCGCCCGTGTGCGGACCGTCCTTCAGCACCTCCGTGATCGCCGCGACAATCGCGTCGTGCGCGTCGCGTTCGACACCGGTGCTGTGGCCGAGGAAGTCGAGCATCATCGCGGCCGACCAGATCATCGCGACTGGATTGGCGATGCCGCGACCGGCGATGTCGGGCGCCGAGCCGTGCACCGGCTCGAATAGCGACGGGAAACGCCGGTCGGGATTCAGATTGCCCGACGGCGCGATGCCGATCGTCCCGGTGCAGGCCGGACCCAGATCGGACAGGATGTCGCCAAACAGATTGGACGCGACCACCACGTCGAAGCGGTCCGGGTTCAGCACGAAGCGCGCGCACAGAATGTCGATGTGTTGACGGTCCATCTTCACGTCCGGGTAGCGGGCGGCCATTTCGTCGGCGCGCGCGTCCCACCACGGCATGCTGATCGCGATCCCGTTGCTCTTGGTCGCCACCGTGATCTTCTTCGCGCGACGCTGCGCGAGATCGAATGCGAACTTCATCACACGCTCGGTGCCGTGGCGCGTGAAGATCGACTGCTGCATCACGACTTCGCGCTCAGTGCCCTCGAACATCGTGCCGCCCACCGACGAGTATTCGCCTTCGGTGTTCTCGCGCACGATCATGAAGTCGATGTCGCCCGGCTTGCGGTTCGCGAGCGGGCAGGGCACGCCTTCGAACAGGCGAGCGGGGCGCAGGTTCACGTACTGGTCGAATTCACGGCGGAACTTGAGAAGCGAACCCCACAGCGAGATATGGTCGGGCACCTTGTCGGGCCAGCCGACCGCACCGAACAGGATTGCGTCGCAATCCTGAAGTTGTTCCTTCCAGTTGTCGGGCATCATCTGGCCGTGCTGCGCGTAGTAGTCGCACGACGCCCATTCGATCCGGCGGTAGTCGATGCCGATGTCGAAGCGTTTGCACGCGGCGTCCAGCACGCGCAGACCTTCGGGCATCACTTCGGTGCCGATGCCGTCGCCGGGAATCACAGCGATGCGATATTTGCGGGTCATACGTATCTCTCCTTGCCGTCTTCGCGCGCGGTCTTCTGACTGCACGGGTCCGGCGAAATGGTTGCGTCCGGTTGTCGGGTTGCGCGTGGTGTTACGTGTTGTCGCCTGATGTCAGTAGCCGCGCGTCCGGTCGATCAGGCCATTCATCGGCTCGCCCGCGCGAAAGCGGCGCAGGTTTTCCAGCACCGCATCGACCGCCGATTCGGGCCGCGTCGCGCTCGCGATATGCGGCGTGATGCGCACGCGCGGCTGTGTCCACAACGGATGGTCCGGGGGCAGCGGCTCGGGATCGGTGACGTCGAGCACGGCACTGTGAATCTGGCCGCGTTCGAGCGCGTCGAGCAGATCGTCACCGACCAGTTGCGGTCCGCGCCCGACGTGAACCAGCGACGCGCCGCGCGGCAGCGTGTCGAACACCTGGCGGCCCAGCAGCCCGCGTGTTGCATCGGTCAGTGGCAGCAGGCAGATCAGCACGTCGGTGCGCGCGAGAAACGTCGCCAGTCCGGCCTCGCCCGCATAACAGTCGATCCCGGCGATCTCGTGCTGCGAGCGGCTCCAGCCCGCGCACGCGAATCCGAAAAGCCGCAAGCGTTCGAGCACCGCGGTGCCGAGCATGCCGAGCCCGAGCACGCCGATCCGGCGCGACGCGGCGGCGCGCAACGGCATCGGCTGCCAGGCGCGCGCCTGCTGCTGCAAGTGGTAATCGAACAGATCGCGGTGAATCGTCAACACGGCTTGCGTGACGTATTCGACCATGCCGTCGACGATGCCCGGCTCGACCATCCGCACCACCGGCAGATGCGCGGGAATCTGCGAGAGATCGAGTTGATCGACGCCCGCGCCGACCGAAAACACGATCTCCAGGTTGGGCAGCGTGACGGCGAGATCGCCCGGTTGCCACGCGACCAGAAAACGCACGGACGCGGGGTCGCCGATATCCGGCCAGACCCGGAACGGCATCTCGGGCGCGAGCTGCGCGAAGCGCTCGGCCCACAGTGCGCCGCGCACCGGGTCGGCTTTGTAGAGGACGGTCATCGCCGCTTACGCCATCGCCTGATTGACGATGCCGTACGCGCGCCAGGTCGCGTCCGGGGCGGCTTCGCGCAAGTCGGCGGACGCGTTGCGCACCATCTTGTCGACGGAATCGACGCGTGCCAGGCCGAGCCCGGACAGCCAGTCGTTGATCCCCGCATCGCCCGGTACGTCGATCCGCACGAAATCGCCTTCGTGCTGCGCGAGCCAGTACGAAATCAATGCGCGGGCGCGCAGGTCGTCGGACGAACGCTGCGTGACCACCGGTCCAATCGCGTAGCCGCGTCCAAATGGACGGAACAGCGAGAAGCCGAGTACTTCGCCGTCGCGTTCGAGCACCACGCCTTGTGCGAATGCAAGCAGCGCCGGAATCGTCGCGCTGCGGTCGAAACCGCTTGCGCGCGATGCGAGTTCGATCAGCGTGGGCAGGTCTTCCGGCGTTGCCGCACGCAGATGCTCGCCGGGCGGCGGCGGGACTGCGGCCACGCTGCCGGGCGTGCCCTGATGCTGGGTGAGGCCGCCGCAGGTCACGAAGCCGAGCTTTTCGTACAGCGGCTTGCCTGCGACGGTGGCATGCAGGAAGGTCACGCGATTGCCCAGTTCTTCGAGCACCAGTTCCATCAGCTTGCGGCCGATGCCACGGCCCTGTTCATCCGGCGACACGATGACGAGGCCGAGCGTGCCGCGGTCCGCGCCGAATTTCCAGCACAGTGCCGTGCCGATCACGGCGCCGTTGTCTTCGGCGACGAAGCCCGTGCCTGCGTCGTGCATGAAGCGCCAGTCGTCGGCGCGATGCGGCCAGCGCACGGCAACAGAAAGGCCGTGCGCGGCCGCGATGTCGGCGGACGTGAAACGGCGGTAGCTGGGTGATGTCTTCACAGATGATTCGGACACTGCAAACTCCTGCTTGTCGGCATGATCGTGCCTAGACTGTCGCATTCCCGGTGCCCGCTTCATAGGACGATCTTTTTGTCATTCGCGATCGTCGGCAGTCGGCGGGCTTGCATCTCGGGAGTGCGAGGCGGCCCGCATCGGGCGGGTATTTTTGACGTTCACCGCAACAATGATGAATTCAATATAATGATGATAATTCATGCGGGTGTTCATTGCAGCAACGCGGCGGCCTCCGCCGTTTTGGGTGCAACCGGTCCACACCCGGCACAACAACAGTAGCGGCGGCGCGTAGCGGGCCGTCCGCCCCGTCATCAACAGGAAACACATGCAGCGAACAGAGTCTGTCAAGAAGCGCGCGGTCGACCTGAGTCACGGCGACGTCGGCGGCCGTCTGCGGGCGCTGCGCGTCGCGCAAGGGCTGTCGGTCAACGAGCTGGCGACGCGCGCGGGCGTGTCGGTCGGCACCGTCAGTCAGGTCGAGCGCAACAAGGCGAATCCGTCGGTACGGATTCTCGAGCGCCTGCGCCAGGCTCTGGGGGTTCCGCTCACCGCGCTCCTCGAAGAAGACGACGCGGTGTCCGACCCGTTCACCGGCGATTTCGTGCGCAAGGCGGCCGAGCGGCCGTTGTTCGAAGTCGGCAAGAACGGCATGCAGAAGGAATTGCTGTCGCCGCACGGCGACCACGATCTGCAGATGATGATCATCATGCTGCCGGCCGGTTCGGGATCCGAAGAAGTGCTGGTCGGCATCGGCGAAAAGGCGGGGCTGGTGCTGGAAGGCACGGTCGTGCTGAATGTCGGCGACCGGCGCTCGGAACTGCGCACAGGCGACAGCTTCCAGTTCAAGAGCACGGTGCCCCACAGCGTGCGCAATGAAAGCAGCAAGACTGCGCGTTTGCTGTGGATCATGAACACGCAGCCGCCCGTTATTCATCTTTGATCTCTACGTCGTTTTAGAGCCGCGTGCCGGTGGCCGGCGGCTCTATCTTCCTTCTCTCCCTCGCTTTCCTCTGATGCGTCGCGCCCAGATCACCCGGGTTATCACTGACGTCTACCTTTTTCTTTCCGCTGTTCATTTTTGCGCTGCACGATCAGGTCGATCCCGTGCTGGCCGTTGCTCTCCAGCGCCATAGCCGGTTGGACTTGCGGCCTATTCCGGCCGCTCATGCAGCGCCCCCGCGAGGGCGCGCGGCCTGTCGCACTGCACCACGAATTTTTCGCAAACTTTTATTTTTGATCACTGGCAATTCATTTTGTGTTCATTAAAATGAATTTCATTCGATGTTCGTTCATTCGGCGGTTGCGATGGCGAACGGCAGCACCGGGTGGAGTCGTGGCGCAGTGGGCTCAGCGTACGCGGCGCCGCACAGTTGAACCTACTGATCAGGCCGGACATGTCTACACCGTCACTCGATTTCGATCCTTCAGCCGTGCCGTTGCCGCAAGGGCATTTCATTGGCGGTACGTACTATTCGGCGGGCGAACCTCAGATCGCCGTTCATCGGCCGTCGGATGGCGCGCTGCTAGGCCATGTGCCCGATGCCTCCGAAGCAACCGTCGATTACGCGGTCAGCAATGCGCTGATCGCCTGGAAGACGAGTGGCTGGGGCACGCGCTCGCCGCGTGAACGGGCCAAAGTGCTGAGCCGCTGGGCCGATCTGATCGATCGCGACGCCGTGAGTCTCGCGCAACTCGAAACCGTCAGTTCGACGCGCCCGGTGGCGGAAAGCTATGCGTCGGACGTGCCGTTCACAGCCGAGGCGATCCGCTTTTTCGCGGAACTCGCCGACAAACTCGGCGGCGACATCGCCGCCACGCGCCGCGACAGTCTCGGTTTCATCACGTCGGAGCCTTACGGCGTGATCGGTGCAATCACGCCGTGGAATTTCCCGCTGTCGATGTGTTCGTGGAAATGCGGCCCCGCGCTGGCGGCCGGCAACGCGGTCGTGATGAAGCCATCGGAGATGACGCCTTTTTCCACGCTGCGTCTCGCCGAACTCGCGATCGAAGCCGGCATGCCGCCCGGCATCTTCAATGTAGTGAACGGCCGTGGCGCCACCACTGGTGCGGCGCTGACGCGTCACCCCGGCATCTCGAAGATGAGCTTCACTGGCTCGACCCGCACCGGCGCCGCGATCATGAGCGATGCGGCGATGCACGGCACCAAGCCCGTCACGCTCGAACTCGGCGGCAAGAGCCCGCAACTGGTGTTCGAGCACGTGCGGGACCTCGACTACACGGCAGCCTGCATCGCTCGCGGCTTCACGTCCAACGGCGGCCAGGCGTGTGTGGCCGGTACGCGGCTGATCGTGCACAAGCGCATTGCCGAACCGCTGATCGAGGCGATTCAACGGCAATTGCAGCCGATCCAACCGGGCCCGCTATGGGACAGCCGCACCGCCTATTCGCCGATCATCAGCCCCGCGCAGGCGCGGCGCATCGAAGCGCTGGTGGATCAGAGCCGCGAGAGTGGCGCGGAAGTGATCTTCGGCGGCGGCTTTTTCGAAGGAACCGGCGAAGGGTATTTTCATCGTCCGACGCTGCTCGCCAATGTGAATGGGACGACGCCCGCCGTACGCGAGGAACTGTTCGGCCCGGTGTTGACCGTGCAGACATTCGACGACGAAGAAGAGGGCATCACGCTCGCCGCGCATCCGGTCTATGGGCTGGCGGCGGGTGTTCATAGCAGCGACATCGGCCAGGCGTTGCGCGCGATGCGGCGCATCGCGGCGGGCACCATCTGGATCAACCGTTATGGCCGCAGCGGCGACATGATCATTCCGACCGGCGGCTTCGGCCAGTCCGGCATCGGCAAGGATCTCGGCCGCGAGGCGATGGTCGCCAGCATGCGGCACAAGAGTGTGCTGATCGATTTCGAAACACTGTGAAGCACTGCGTTACACCGGATTCACGCAAGCAACCTCACTGACTCAACCCGAAACTGAACCCCGAACCTGCAGCCAGGTTCGCCCCGACGACAGGATGACGACCATGATCGATTTCGAGCCGAAGTACATCACTTTCGACTGCTACGGCACGCTGACCAACTTCCAGATGGGCCAGAGCGCGCGCGCGCTGTACGGCGACAAGCTGGATAAGGCGAAGCTGGAAGAATTCGTCGAGTTCTTTCGCGGCTACCGCCTCGACGAAGTGCTGGGTGCATGGAAGCCGTATCGCGACGTGGTCGTGAATTCGGTGCGCCGCACCTGCGAACGCACGGGCGTGCCGTTCGACGAAGCGACCGCGCTGAAGATCTACGAAGCGGTGCCGAGCTGGGGCCCGCACGCCGACGTGCCGGAAGGGCTGTCGCGCCTGGCGTCGAAGTACAAGCTGGTGATCCTGTCGAACGCGTCGGACGACCAGATCCAGAGCAACGTCGACAAGCTCGGCGCGCCGTTCCACAAGGTCTACACCGCGCAGCAGGCGCAGGCGTACAAGCCGCTGCAGAAAGCCTTCGAATACATGTTCTCGCAGCTGGACTGCAATCCGGAAGACGTGCTGCATGTGTCGTCGAGCTTCCGTTACGACCTGATGACCGCGTACGACATGGGCATCAAACACAAGGCGTTCGTCAATCGCAGCCACGAGCCGCTGAATCCGTATTACGGCGTCAACGAAGTCTCGGGCATTCCGCAACTGGCATCGTTGCTCGGCCTCTGATCCACCGGCCAGGCCTGTTCACCCCATCGCTCTGCGCGCGCCGCCGCCGGCGGCGCAATCAACCGACAGGATCGCATCACGATGAAGCTCGACTCGTACTGGCTCGACACGGCGCCACGCTTTACGAACGCCGCCCAGGGTCCGCTCCCGCAGCGGGTGGACGTTGCCGTGGTCGGCGGCGGTTTCACGGGACTGTCGGCGGCGCTGGAGCTGGCGAAGCGCGGCATGTCGGTGGTCGTGTTCGAAGCAGAGCGGCTCGCGGGCCAGGCGTCGGGCCGTAACGGCGGCCACTGCAACACGGGGGTCGCCCAGGACTATGCGGCGTTATCGGCGCGCATCGGCAGCGAGCGCGCGGCGGAGTTCTACCTGGCCTACGCGGGCGCGGTCGACACGGTCAGGACGATCATCGCCGATGAGCAGATCGACTGCGACCTGCGTCACTCCGGCAAGATCAAGCTGGCCGCGAAGCCGCAGCATTTCGCTTCGCTCGCGAAGTCGTACGACGTATTGCGGCGCGAAGTCGATCCCGATGTCGAACTCGTGCCGCCTGAACGGATTCGCGACGAGATCGGCTCGGACGGATTTTTCGGCGGCCTCGTACAGAAGAACGGCATGCAGATGCACATGGGCAAATTCGGCGTGGGCCTGGGCGAAGCGGCGGCACGCCGTGGCGCGCAGATCTACGAGAACATGCCCGTCACGAATCTGAAGCCGCTCGGCGGCAACGCGTTCGAGGTGACATGCGGGCTCGGCACGCTGCGCGCCGAACGCGTGCTGATCGCGACCGGAACGTCGCAGGTCGGTCCGCTGCAATGGTTTCGCCGCCGGATCGCGCCGGTGGGCAGCTTCATCGTCGCCACCGCGCCGCTCGGCAAGGCGCGTCTCGATGCGCTGTTGCCCACGCGCCGCTCGTATGTGACCACGCTGAATATCGGCAACTATTTTCGCGCGACGCCCGACGAGCGTCTGCTGTTCGGCGGCCGCGCTCGCTTCGCGATGTCGAATCCGCGCTCCGACGAAAAAAGCGGGCGGATTCTGCGCGACGCTCTCGCGCGCTATTTCCCGCAACTCGCCGATGTAGGTATCGACTATTGCTGGGGCGGTCTCGTCGACATGACGGCCGACCGCCTGCCGCGCGCGGGTCAGCATGAAGGACTGTTCTATTCAATGGGCTACAGCGGCCACGGTGTGCAGATGTCGGTGCACATGGGTCGTCTGATGGCCGACGTGATGTTCGGCGCCGCCTCGCGCAATCCGTGGCGAACGCTCGAATGGCCCGCGATTCCAGGGCATTTTGGACGCGCGTGGTTTTTGCCGCTGGTCGGCGCGTATTACCGGTTGCAGGATGTGCTGCATTAAATGAATTCGGCGAGCCCGGCCGGCATCCGGCAGGGCAGCGCGCAGATTGAAAATCACTAATCCCAGAGGTCAACCCATGTTGCGTTTCAAGTTCGAACCTGCTTCCGCCGTCCGCTTCAACACCATGCAACGCCTGGCTGTCGGCGCGGGCCTTGCGATGACGATGATGTTCGGCGCCGCACACGCAGCCGAAACCGCCACGCTCACCGCCGGCTCGCCGCCGTCGAGCGCGCCGACCACGTTCATGAACGTGAAGACGCAGCAGATCGAAGGCCTGATGCCCGATGTCGTGAAAGAGATCGGCAAGCGCGAGGGCTTCAACGTGTCGTACGACGCGGTGCCGTTCTCGGCGCTGATCCAGTCGGTGATCTCCGGGAAGATCGACATCATCGTGGCGGGCATGACGCCGACGCCCAAGCGCGCCGAAGTGGTCGATTTCTCGCAACCCGTCACGGCGTTCGGCGAAGGCATCATCGTCAAGGATTCGAACAAGGCCGTCTATCACACGGTGCAGGACATGAAGGGCATGACAGTCGGCGCGCCGACCGGCACCGATTACGGCGACCAGTTGAAGAAGCTCGGCATCTTCACTGAAGTGAAGATGTATGACAGCCCTGCCGACATGACGCGCGATGTTGCGCTCGGCCGTATCGTCGCGGGCTTCAACGACTATCCGATCCTGAAGGCTCAGGAATCGGCGGGCGCAATGGCCGGCACGCGGGTCGAAGACGCGTATGTGCCGATGGAAAAATTCGACATCGCGATCGCCGTGAAGAAGGGCAACAGTGCGCTGATGGCGAAGATCAACGACGCGCTGACGAAGATGAAAGCCGACGGCTCGCTCAACGCGATCCTGAAGAAGTGGCATCTCACGAGCTGATGCGGTTCTCGTGAGGCGTGGCGCGCCCGCGGCAAAGCGGGCGCCGCCCGGCAATGTCCGCCGCCTGAATGCGGCGGACTGAACGAATACAAAGAGCAATGGAAGGCACCACATGCACTGGCACGATGTAGTCGACTTTGTACCGATTCTGCTTCAAGGCGCGATGATGAGCCTTGTCATCACGGTGGGCTGTCTGCTGCTGAGCACCGTGCTCGGGCTGACCTGGGCGTTGTTGAAGATGTCGCGTTATCCGCTCGTGGTACGCGGCGTGAGCACGATGATCAACGTCGTGCGCGGTCTGCCGATGATCGTGCTGCTGTTCTACATCTACTTCGTGTTGCCGGAAATCCATATTCAGGTGTCGGCGTTGCAGGCGAGCATTATCGGACTGGGTTTCGGCTACTCGACTTACGTCGCGGAAATTTTCCGTTCGGGTATCGAGGCGGTCGATCCGGGCCAGTACGAAGCCGCGCAGTCGATCGGCATGGGCCGCGTGAAAACGATGGTGCGGGTGATCCTGCCGCAAGCCATCAAGGTCGCGCTGCCGCCGTACAGCAACACGCTCGTGATGATGCTCAAGGATTCGTCGCTGGCATCGACCATCACGGTCGCGGAAATGACGCGTGAAGGGCAATTGATCGCGGCATCGACGTTCCAGAATCTGACGGTTTATACACTTGTCGCGATCGGCTATCTCGCGATGAGCCTGCCGCTGATGAGCATGACACGCTCGCTCGAACGGCGTTTCGGTCGGCACAAGGCCAGATAAGTGCGAAGTGAGGATGCAATGATCGAAATCACGAATGTGCACAAGAGTTTTGGCGCCGTACCGGTGCTCAAGGGCATTTCGCTCAACGTCCGCCAGGGCGAGGTGGTGTGCCTGATCGGTGCGTCGGGCTCGGGCAAGTCGACGCTGCTACGCTGCATTAACGCGCTCGAATCGTACGACGAAGGCGAGATTCATCTGCTCGGCCAGCGCGTCGAACAGCGCGCACGCAACATCAACCAGTTGCGCACCCAGGTCGGCATGGTGTTTCAGCGCTTCAATCTGTTTCCGCACCGCACCGCGCTCGAAAACGTGATGGAAGGGCCGGTGCACGTCAAGCGGCTGTCGCGTGCCGATGCGCAGCGCGAGGCTTCCGAACTGCTCGTCAAGGTGGGGCTCGGCCACAAGCTGCATGCGTATCCGCATCAGTTGTCGGGCGGGCAGCAGCAGCGGGTGGCGATTGCGCGGTCGCTGGCGATGAAGCCGAAGGCGATCCTGTTCGACGAGCCGACCTCGGCGCTCGACCCGGAACTGGTCGGCGAAGTGCTCGGCGTGATGCGCACGCTGGCACGCGAAGGCATGACGATGCTGGTGGTCACGCACGAAATGGGTTTCGCGCGCGAAGTCGCGGACCGCGTGTGCTTCCTGCATGCGGGGCTGATCATCGAGGAGGGCACGGCGCAGCAGGTGCTGGGTTCGCCGCGCGAGGCTCGCACCCGCGAATTCCTGCGCCACGTGCTGACCAATCACAGCAACGATCACGCGACGCCCGGTGGCGTGGCGCCTGACGGTGTGGCGGGAGCCGTGGCATGAGCGGCAGATTCATCCGCGTAGGCGAGACGGCTCGCGCCAGAGTCGAGCTGACGATCGACGGTGTGACGGTCGACGCGCTGGCCGGCGACACGCTGCTCACGGCGATGCTGTGCTCGGTGCGGCAGGTTCGGCAATCCGAATTCGGCGATGAAAAGCGCGCCGGCTTCTGTCTGATGGGCGCGTGCCAGGACTGCTGGGTATGGACGGCAGACGGCGGGCGGCTGCGCGCCTGCACCACCGTGGTCGAACCAGGCATGCGCGTCGTCACGACGCAACCGGAGGCGCAATGGGCGAACCTCGCATCGTAATCGTCGGCGCAGGGCCTGCGGGTGTGCGCTGCGCGGAAACGTTGATGGCGGCCGGCATCCGTCCGGTTCTCGTCGACGAAGGCAGACGCGACGGCGGGCAGATCTATCGGCGTCAGCCCGAGGGCTTCACGCGGCCGTACGCGAAGCTGTACGGCACCGAAGCCGCGCGGGCCGAAGACCTTCACCG
The DNA here is from genome assembly GCF_900099835.1 of Paraburkholderia fungorum. NCBI lineage: Bacteria > Pseudomonadati > Pseudomonadota > Betaproteobacteria > Burkholderiales > Burkholderiaceae > Paraburkholderia > Paraburkholderia fungorum. The sequence continues at coordinate 612,081 of NZ_FNKP01000003.1, read as the reverse complement.
GAGCTTCGAACGGCTGCGTCCGCGAATCGATTACCGTCCGCAGACGCTCGCGTGGAACGTCGCGCAAGGCAAGCTGCATATCGTGCATGAAGGACACGCGAGCGCGCTGGGCTACGACGCGCTGATCCTGTGCCCCGGCGCGACCGACCGGTTGATGCCGGTCAAAGGCTGGCAGTTCGCGGGCACCTACAGCCTCGGCGCCGCGCAGATCGCGCTGAAGTCGCAGGCGTGTGCGATCGGTCGCCAGGTTGTGTTCATGGGCACCGGACCGCTGCTGTACCTGGTCGCGAACCAGTATGTGCAGGCCGGCGCGAAAGTCGCCGCGGTGCTCGATACGTCGAAGACCGGCGCGCGCTTGCGCGCGCTGCCGAAACTGCTAGCGCGGGTCGATGTATTGCTGAAGGGCCGCACGCTCGTCGCTGCGTTGAAGCGCTCAGGCGTGCGGGTCGAAAACGGCATCGAGCCGCTCGAGATTCTTGGCAATCCGCAGGACGGCGTGCTCGGCGTACGCTTTCGCGACGCGCGCGGCAAGCTCGCGCAGATCGATTGCGACGCGGTCGGACTCGGCTATCACTTGCGACCCGAAACCCAGCTCGCGGATCTCGCGCGCTGCGCGTTCCGCTTCGATCCGCCCACGCGCCAATGGGTGCCGCAGATCGACGAACTCGGCCGCAGCAGCGAAAAAGGCGTCTATATCGCGGGCGACGGCGCGCGCGTGCTCGGCGCGGACGGCGCCGAAGTCGCCGGACGGCTTGCAGCCTACGCGGCGCTGAGCGATCTGGGACACACGGTGCCCGCCGCGACGCTCGACGCGTTGGGCCGCGAACAGCGCAAGATGGACCGCTTCCGGCTCGGTCTCGCCGAGGCGTTTGCGTGGCCAGCTGCGCAGGCCGCACGTCTGCCGGACGACACGATCGTGTGCCGCTGCGAAGGCATCACAGCGGGCGAACTGCGCCGCGTGGTGCGCGACGAAGGCGCGCAGGAAGCGAATCGCGCGAAAGCATTCAGCCGGGTCGGCATGGGGCGCTGTCAGGGACGTTACTGCGGCCATGCAGGCGCCGAGGTGATCGCGGCGGCAGCGAACGTGCCGCTCGAACAGGTCGGCAGATTGCGCGGGCAGGCGCCCGTCAAACCGCTGTCCATTGCGACTGTGGAGGATGTCGAATGAGCGCGAACCGCGTACAGGCCGATGTTCTGATCGTGGGCGGCGGCTTCATGGGTGCGTCCGCCGCCTTCTTCCTGAGGCAGCGGGGCCGCTCGGTGATCCTGCTCGAACGCCAGCTCGTCGGTCAACAGGCGAGCGGCACCAACTTCGGCAACGTGCGCCGTCAGGGACGTTTCCTGCCGCAGTTGCCGCTGGCGAACCGGTCGCGCGACATCTGGGGCCGTCTGCCGGAACTGATCCAGCACGACGCCGAGTTTCTGATGTCCGGCCATGTGCGCGTCTGTTATCGCGACGAGCAGGCCGACCAGTTCGAAACCTACGCGAAGGAGGCTGCCCACTACGGTCTCCAGCTGGACCTGCTGCGCGGCGACGCACTGCGGGCACGCTTTCCCTTTCTCGGCCCCGACGTGCTGGCGGGCTCGTATTCGCAGATGGACGGGCACGCGAATCCGCGTCTCGCGGCCCCTGCGTTTGCGCGCGCGGCGGCGCGGCTCGGTGCGCAGATCGTCGAGAACTGCGACGTCGTGACCGTCGAAAAGGAAGGGGCCGAGTTTCGCGCGACGAGCGCCGACGGCCGCACGTTCCATGCACCGGTGCTGCTGATTACGGCGGGCGCGTGGGGCAATCTGCTGTCGGAACAGTTCGGCGAGGGCGTGCCGATTGCGGTCAACGGTCCGCAGATGGCCGTGACCGAACCGGTTCCGTACGCGATCCAACCGGTGGTCGGCGTATCGTCGCCGCAGATCGAAGAGGTGGTGTACTTCCGGCAGGTCGCGCGCGGCAATATCGTGATCGGCGGTTGCGCGCGTGCGCCCGCGTTTCTCGACGAACGCCGCGCCAAGGTGCTGCCGCACAGCACCCTGCTGCAGTTCAGCCAGGCGCAGCGGGTCGCGCCGATGCTGCGCAATCTGAACATCATCCGGGTGTGGAGCGGCGTCGAAGGTTACCTGCCCGACGACAAGCCGATCATGGGCGCGAGCGGCACGACCAGCGGCCTGTTCTATGCGTTCGGTTTCTGCGGTCATGGTTTCCAGCTCGGGCCCGGGGTCGGCGACACGATGGCCGAGCTGATCGACACGGGCGCCACCAGCACGCCGCTCGAACCGTTCGACATCCGCCGCTTCGCGGTTGAGCGGGAGGCGTCGCCAGCGGTGCCGCCCACCTCGCGACGCGTTGCGTGAACGGAGCGCCGGATGCTGAGCCTGAGCCCGATCTCGTCTTCATCCCCGTCCTCGTCTGCCGTGGCCGCGCCGGAGCTTGCGGGCGCGAGCCGCCATAGCGCGCAGAAAACGGATCGCGTGAGTCGCGCGGTGCAGCGCGCGCTCGACTTCATCGACGCATGTTTCGCCGATCCGATCAGTCTGTCGGAACTCGCGGGCGTCGCGCAATTGAGCATTTCGAGGTTTGCGGTGCGCTTCAGCGCCGAGATCGGCGTGTCGCCGCAGCAGTATGTGCGGCTGGTGCGGGTTCGGCATGCACAGCGCCTGTTACGGCGCGGCCTGCCGCCGTCGATCGTCGCGACCGAGGTCGGCTTCTTCGATCAAAGCCATTTGTGCCGGCACTTCAAACGCGTGCTCGGCAGAACGCCGGGTGAGTGGCTGAGCGCCAACGGCTGAGTTCCGGCAACTGACTGCCGATTACCGAACGCCGGTTGGCTGATTCGCCGATTTTCCGATTGGACAAATGGAAAGGCCACCGGCATGACGCCGGTGGCCTCGAATGGTTTCGCGTTTTTCTCGTGCCGCCGCCATGCGCGCCCGGCACCACGCGCTCTTCATTGATGCTGTTGCGAGAACAGCGCTTCAAGCGGGTATTCGGATTTCACGAACGGCGTCTTGATGATGACGTAGCTGAAATACTTTTCGATGCCGATATCGCGCTCCAGCAATCCTTCGATCACGCTCTGATAGTGATTGACGCTGCGTGTGACGAACTTCAGCAGGTAATCGTAGCCGCCGCTCGCGAGATGGCATTCGACGATCTCGTCCACCGGACGGATCGCCGCCTCGAACTTGGCGAAGTCTTCGCGGCGATGGTCGGCAAGCGTGACTTCGGTGAAGACGATCTGCACGTCACCGAGTTTTTGCAGCTGGATATGCGCGCCGTAGCCGACGATGTAGCCGGCCTTTTCGAGTCGCTTGACGCGGATCAGACAGGGGCTCGGCGAGAGCCCCACGGCGTCCGCAAGCTCGACGTTCGTGATCCGGCCTTTCTTCTGAAGTTGCGAAAGTATCCGCAGATCGATCCTGTCCAGCTTGGTGTCGCCGCTTGTCGTCATGTATCGGTCTGCCCGTCGAAGTGTCTGCTTTTCGCTTCGTCGCACGACGCCTGAGTGAGGCGCTGCGCAGGCCGATGTTATCACGCGCTCAGGCGGCCGCGCGGCTCGCTCCGCGCAATGCCGCACGCACTTCCGCTTCGTCCAGCACTTCGTCGAGCGTGCGCCGCAGACGGCTGAACATCTGCTCGAATTCGGCCTCGCCGAAGCACAATGCCGGCGCGAAACCGAGAATGCTGTCGCCGAATGCGCGGAACACGAGACGGTTGCGGTACGCGGCGGCGGCGATCCGGTCCGGCAGCTTGAGCGTCGGCTCGAAGCGCGCGCGCGAATCCTTGTCGGCGACCAGCTCCAGCGCGCCGAGCAGACCGCGATGGCGCGAGTCGCCCACGAGCGGATGATCGAGCAGTGCATCGAGTCCGGCCGCAAAGCGCGGTGCCTGCGCATTGCCGTTCGCGAGCAGGCCGCCTTCCTGATAAAGACGCAGGACTTCGAGCCCGATCGCGGCGCTGACCGGATGCGCCGAGTAAGTCTGGCCATGACCGACGATCGCGGTATCGCGCGCATCGCCGGCAATGCCCTGGTAGATTTCGTCGGACATCAGCACGGCGCCCATCGGCGCGTAGCCCGAGGTCAGCCCCTTGGCGACCGTCATCAGATCCGGCTCGACCTGTTCCGCCTCGCAGGCGAACAGCGGACCGGTGCGGCCGAAGCCGGTGATGACTTCGTCGGCGACGAACAGGATGTCCAGACGCCGGCACGCGTCGCGCATGGCCTTCAGCCAGCCGGCCGGCGGCACGATCACGCCGCCCGATCCCTGAATCGGTTCGCAGAAGAACGCCGCGACGTTCTCTGCACCCAGCGCTGCTACTTTCGCTTCGAGCGCCGCGACGGACGATGCGATCAGCGCCTGCGCGTCGCCGCCTTGCGGCTGACGGTACGCATACGGCGACGGCAGATGATGCTGGGTCGGCAGCGGCAGGTCGAAGTTGCGGTGGAACGCGGGCAGCGCGGTGAGCCCCGCGCCGACCGACGACGAGCCGTGATAACCGCGTTCGAGTGCGATCATCTGCTTCTTCGACGGACGGCCGGTCGCGTTGAAGTAATGCGTGATGAAGCGGATCGCGGAGTCGACTGCATCGGAGCCGCCGAGCGTGAAATACACGTGCTGCAGCGACGCGGGAGCGAGCGCGACCAGCTTTTCGGCGAGTTCGATTGCAGGTTCCGACGAGAAGTGGAAGTAGGTGGTCGCGTACGGCAGCTTGGTCATCTGACGCATGGCCGCGTCGACGATGCTCTGCTGGCCGTAACCCACGTTCACGCACCACAGGCCGGAAAACGCGTCGAGCAGCTCGTTGCCGTCGATGTCGCGCAGATACGCGCCCTGTCCGGATTCGAGTACGGTGGCGCCGCGTGCTTCGTGCGCGCGGTAGTTAATGACCGGATGAATCAGATGCTTGCGGTCGGCGTCGATAAGCGATGAATTTGACATGTTGGTATTCCCGGCACGTTTCGGTCAGTGAGACTCACCCCCTGATGGTAGCGACAGGCGGATGCGTGCCGTTCCGCCAAAAAAAAGCCGAAAGAGTGTGCGCGCAGCGTTTTGCACCTCACAGACAGCATTTTCTGCTGCGCGTGCTTAATAGCGTCAGGAAGACGGGCGCGTCGATGCCGTCCCGGCGGGATTGGCGGGTCGAGGAGCGCAGCGGCATGGCGGGCTGATCGACGGTTGGTGAAGTCCTGGGCGCTTGGAAGCCCAAAGCCCGGCGCTTCAGGCAAGCGACTGCGTGATCACCGCATACTGATGCAGCCCGCCGTCAACGCGACCGGCTTCTGTATTGCGTGTATCGCGCGGTGTCGACCCGAGCCGCTGCATCTTCACCACCGTCTCCGAGCGGACGATTCCAAGTCCGCTCAGCCATGTCCGCAAGCCGTGTCCATGCGGTACGTCGATACGAACCAGCGCACCTTCGTTCAGCGCCAGCCAATGGCGGATCAGCGCCTTCGCATGCACCGCGTCGGGCGTGTCGCCCGCGATCACCGGGCCGATCATGAAGCCGCGTCCGAAGCGGCGAAACAGCGAGAAGCCGAGCAGTTCGCCGTCGCGATCGAGCGCGATGCCGTCGGCCAGATCGAGCAGTGGCGGCAGCACCTCGCTCCGGTCGAGACCGCTCGCGCGCGAAGCAAGCGCGACGAACTGCGCCGCATCGCTTGCGCCGAGCGGACGTAGCCGCTCATTGGCAGGCAGCGCGACGAGCGGCGGACGAAACGCCGCGCCCTGCATCTGATCGAGTTCACCGCAGGCTACAAAGCCGAACGCGTCGCACAACGGCCGCCCGGACTCGGTCGAGTACAGCGTGATGTCGCGTTCGCCGAGTTCGTCGAGCGCGCGCGTGAGCAACGCGCGGCCGATGCCCGCGCCGCGATGCTCCGGTGAAACGAGCAGCATCCCGAGCGTCGCGTGATCGGCGCCGAACTTCCAGCCGATCACGGTGCCGACCAGCGCACCCGCCACCTCGGCGACGAAGCCGATGCCGGTGCGCGCCGAGAAGCGCCATTCTTCCCGCCGATGCGGCCAGCCAATCGCGGCGGACAGCCGTTGCGCAGCGGGGATGTCGTCGGCGCTCAGGCGTCGGCAGGTGAAAGGTGCGTGAGTGCGTGGGTCGGACACGGGGCGCTCCGTCGAATAGTCGGCCGTGCCGCGACTGTTGCACGTTGCCACGCGGATGAATAGTACGAATTTCTTATCGTGGTGCATCGCGCCCAAAGAAGCGCGGCGCGTGCATGTCCCTGGGGCCTGCGACGCGAATGCGCCGTCAAGTGTTGCAGATCGCGTGCGTCATGCTGAATCCGGCCATTTTGTCGGTGCAATCTGCGGTGCGCCCGCTCGTACGATGGTGTTCATGCAGCGGCGCCCGGGTTCAAACCGGCAGCGCGGCGCCGGGCAGGCATCAGGGTCTACGCCAGGCGCGGCAAATCATGCTGTTTGGACCACGCAAAACCGCGTTTTCGAATGGTCGGGTCCACGCATACGCGATCAACGGCATTTTTTGCAGTGCTTAAATCGATTCATGCAGTCACATCGCGCCGCGACCAGCACGCGGTGCGCCGTCGAACACCAATGCTGGATATCCCGCGTTCAATCTCGAGTGAGGAGCAGTTCGCATGTACGACGACGAAATCAAAACGGGCGGTTTTAGCCGCCGTGACATGATGCGTTTGCTGGCCGCCGGCGGCATGCTCGCCACCGGCGCGGGAGGCCTGCTGTTGGGGGCGAGTCCGGCACTCGCCGCGCCCGTGCCGAAGAAGGGCGGCAAGATCCGGGTCGCCTACGACGCATCGTCGACCGCTGACACGCTCGACCCGGCCAAGGGTTCGGCAGGCTCCGATTACATCCGCTTCTTCATGTTTTACAGCGGCCTGACGCAACTCGACGCGTCGCTGACGCCGAAGATGAATCTCGCGGAATCGGTGGACAGCAGCGACGCGAAGGTGTGGGTGATCAAGCTGCGCAAAGGCGTGACCTTTCACGACGGCAAGTCGCTCGCGCCCGCCGATGTCGTCTACTCGCTGATGCGTCACAAGAATCCGGCGACGGCGTCGAAGGTGAAGACGCTCGCCGACCAGTTCGTCGACGCGAAGCAAACCGGTCCGAACGAAGTCACGCTGACGCTCACGTCGGCCAACGCCGATCTGCCCGTGATTCTCGCCACGCCGCAATTCGTGATCGTCAAGGACGGCACCACCGATTTCACGACCGCAGTCGGCACAGGCCCGTACAAGGTGAAGACGTTCAAGCCGGGCATCTCGACGGTGGGCGTGCGCAACGACAGTTTCTGGAAGACCGGCGGCGGCCCCTATCTGGACCAGATCGAACTGATCGGTATCGGCGACGATGCGGCGCGCGTGAACGCGCTGCTGTCCGGCGACGTTCATCTGATCAATTCGGTCGATCCGCGCGCGACCCAGCGCATTTCCGCGACGCCCGGCTATGAAGTGCGCGAGACCAAGTCGGGCCTCTATACCGATCTGATCATGCGCCGCGACAATCCGCTGTCGGGCAACCCCGATTTCGTGCAGGGGATGAAGTATCTGTTCGACCGCGACCAGGTGCGCACCGCGGTATTTCGCGGCTATGCGGTGATCGGCAACGATCAGCCGATTCCGCCCGGACACCGCTACTTCAACGCGTCGCTGCCGCAGCGCCCGTACGACCCGGATAAGGCGAAGTTCCACTTCCAGAAGGCGGGGGCGATCGGCACCACACTGCCGCCGGTTTACGCCACGACCGACGCGAACGGCTCGGTGGAAATGGGCGTGCTGCTGCAGCAGGCCGGCGCGAAGATCGGCGTGAACCTGAACATCAACCGGGTGCCGGCGGACGGCTACTGGTCGAATCACTGGATGAAGCATCCGCTCGGCTTCGGCAGCGTCAATCCGCGCTCCAGCGCCGACGTGCTGTTCACGCAATTCTTCAAGTCGGATGCACCGTGGAACGAGTCGGGCTGGAACAGCCCGAAGTTCGACCAGCTGCTGGTCGCCGCCCGCTCGGAAACCGACGACGCAAAGCGCAAGCAGATGTACGGCGATATGCAGGTGCTGGTCTCGGAGCAGGGCGGGATCGGCATTCCGACCTTCCTGAGCCTGCTCGACGCAAACGACAAGCATCTGCAAGGGCTCGCACCCGTGCCGACCGGCGCGATGATGGGCTTCAACTTCGCCGAGTACGTGTGGTGGAACGCGTAACACGCACCAGCGCGTGCGCGCGCTGCTGGCAGTCGTAACGGGTCTGGGCGGCACGGCGCGGAGTTCCCGCGCCGTGCCCCGGAGCCTACCGAGGAGGTCTCGCCAATGAACGGGAATATCGCCCAGTTGATCGGCCGGCGCGTCGCGGTCACCGCGCTGACGTTGCTGATTGTCTCGATCATCATCTTCGTGATCACCAATCTGTTGCCGGGCGATGCCGCGCAGGCCGCGCTCGGCCAGGCGGCGACCGCGGAAACGGTCGCGGCTCTCCGCCAGCAGTTCGGCCTCGATCAGCCCGCTTATCTGCGCTACTTTCATTGGCTGATCGGGCTGCTGCACGCGAATTTCGGCGTGTCGCTGTCGAATAATCTGCCCGTGACCGATCTGATCGAAGGCCGCTTGCCGAAGTCGTTGACGCTGGCCGCGATCACCACCGCCGTGTCGGTGCCGATCGCGGTGTCGGCGGGCATTCTTGCGGCGGTAAGGCGCGATTCGCTGATCGACCGGATCGTGAGTCTCGGCACACTCTCGCTGGTCGCTACGCCCGAGTTCCTGATTGCGACGCTCGCGGTGCTGGTGCTGGCCGTCAAGCTGCACTGGTTGTCGGCGCTGTCGTATAGCGGCGAGATCGACAGCCTGCACGATTTTCTGCGCGCCTATGCGATGCCGGTTGTCACGCTATGTGCGGTCGTGATTGCGCAGATGGCGCGCATGACGCGCGCAGCGGTGATCGAGCAACTCAGTTCGTCGTATGTGGAAATGGCGATGCTCAAGGGAGCGAGCCCCGCCCGCGTCGTGCTGCGCCATGCGCTGCCGAATGCGATCGGCCCGATCGCCAACGCGATTGCGCTCAGCCTGTCGTATCTGCTCGGCGGGGTGATCGTCGTCGAAACCATCTTCAACTATCCAGGCCTCGCCAGCCTGATGGTCGACGCGGTGAGCAACCGCGACTTCCCGCTCGTACAGGCCTGCACGCTGCTGTTCTGTCTCGGCTATCTGCTGCTCGTGCTGCTAGCCGACCTGTGCGCCATCATCTCGAACCCGAGGCTGCGGACATGAGTATTCTTCGACCTGCTTCCCAATCGCCTCAATCGCCCCGTTCTCCTCACCGGCTCGGCGCGCTCGAACCGGTGCAGCGCAGCAGCATGTTGCCGCAAGGTGCCGAGCCGGGCCGCTCGTGGGGCGGCGGCAACAGTCCGGCGCCGCAGCCGGTACGCCGCCGCAGCCTCGCGCAGCGGATGAACCTCTCGACCGGCGGCTGGATCGGCTTCGTCATGGTGAGTTGCGCGCTGTTCGTGGCGGCGTTCGCGCCGTGGATCGCGCCGCATCCGGTCGGCGCGATCGTCACCACCGACGTCTTCGCGAGTTTCAGCGCGAAGCTGCCGCTCGGCTCCGACTACCTGGGCCGCGACATGTTGACCCGCATCATCTACGGGATGCGGCTGACGGTCGTGCTGGCGCTCGCGGCAGCACTGCTGGCGGCGCTCACGGGAACGATCCTGGGGCTGCTCGCCGCGGTGGCGGGCCGCCGTATCGACGAAACCATGAGCCGGCTGCTCGATGCCGTCACGTCGATTCCGTCGAAGATGTTCGCGCTGATGATCGTGGCCGCGTTCGGTTCGTCGCTGCCGCTGCTGATCGTGACGGCGGCCGTGAGCTACATGCCGGGTTCGTACCGGATCGCCCGCTCGCTCGCGGTCAATATCAGCACGCTCGAATACGTGCAGGTTGCGCGGGCGCGCGGCGAGAGCGCGCTCTACATCGCGTGCTTCGAGATGCTGCCGAACATGCTCCACCCGATGCTCGCCGACACCGGCCTGCGCTTCACCTTCGTCGTGCTGCTGCTGAGCAGCCTGAGCTTTCTCGGGCTGGGTGTGCAGCCGCCATATGCCGATCTTGGTTCGCTGGTGCGCGAGAACATCGCGGGACTCGGCGAAGGCGTGCCGGTCGTGATCCTGCCCGCGATCGCCATTGCGGTGCTCACGGTCGGCGTGAACCTGCTGATCGACGGCCTGCCGCGGCGCGGTCGCCGCAAAAACGCGGCCGATGCCGACGGAGGTCATTGATGAAAGCTCATCTTTTCAGACGGGCTCATGCAGCCTTGACGGCCATCTCGGGAGCCGCGCCGTTGCCGTCGTCAAATCTCGTCGAGGTGCGCGGCTTGCGCGTGGTCGGCAGCCGTCCGGGCGAAGCGGATACGACGATCGTCGATGGCATCGACTTCGAGATTGCGCGCGGTGAGGTGCTCGCGCTGATCGGCGAGTCGGGCTCGGGCAAGACCACCATCGCGTTGTCGCTGATGGGCCACGCCCGCAGCGGCTGCCGGATCGCAGGCGGCGCGATCCGGGTAGGCGATACCGACGTGCTCGGCCTGTCGCCGAAAGGGCTGGCGGGAATCCGCGGCCGCAAGGTGGCTTACATCGCGCAGAGCGCGGCGGCGTCGTTCAACCCGGCGCGCACGATCATGGACCAGGTGATCGAGAGCGCGCTGATTCATGGCACGCTCGGCAAACGCGCCGCCCAGGCGAAAGCGGTCGAACTGTTCCGCGCGCTCGCGCTGCCGGAACCGGAGACGATTGGCCGGCGCTACCCGCATCAGGTGTCGGGCGGGCAGTTGCAGCGGCTGATGGCGGCGATGGCGCTGATTACCGATCCTGAACTCGTGATCCTCGACGAACCGACCACGGCGCTCGACGTCACCACGCAAATCGATGTGCTGCAGGCGTTCCGCCGCGTGATCCGCCAGTACGGGATGACCGCGGTCTACGTGTCGCACGATCTGGCGGTGGTCGCGCAGATGGCGGATCGCATCGTCGTACTGAGCAACGGCGAAATTCGCGAAACGGGCCGCACGGAGCAGATTCTGCATGCGCCGGCACATCCTTATACGCAAAGCCTGATCGCCGCGGTGACGCCGGTTGCGCCTGCGGCGTCGGCGAGTGGCGAACCTGCTGCCGCAAAGTTTGAGACAGAAACACCGGCACAGCCCGCGACCGCACCGCTGCTCGAACTGCGTCGTTTGACTGCGGGCTACGGCGGCACTAACGCGAAGGGCTGGCCGAACAAGGTCATTCTGAACGACGTCGGTCTCGTGATCGGCCGGGGTCAGACGGTGGGGGTGATCGGCGAATCCGGCTCCGGCAAGACGACGCTCGCGAAGGTGATCGCCGGGCTCGTTCCGATGGCGCGCGGCAGTCTCCTACTCGACGGCAAACCGCTAGCCGCCGATCTGCGCCGCCGCAGCCGCGAGCAGTTTCGCTGCATCCAGATCGTGTTCCAGAACGCCGATACCGCGCTCAATCCGACTCACACGGTCGAGCGCACGCTGGCGCGTCCGCTGAAGTTTTATCACGGTATGAAGGGCGAGGCCGCGCGTCGCCGCGTCGCCGAACTGCTCGGACTGGTGCGGCTTCCTGCCGAACTGGCGCAGCGGCGCACCGGCGAGTTGTCGGGCGGTCAGAAGCAGCGCGTGAATCTCGCGCGGGCGCTCGCCGCCGAGCCGAAGCTGATTCTTTGCGACGAAGTCACGTCCGCGCTCGATACGGTGGTCGGCGCGGCGATTCTCGACCTGCTGCGCGATCTGCAGAAGAAGCTTGGCGTGTCGTATCTGTTCATTACGCACGACATCGCCAAGGTGCGCGCGATCAGCGACGACATCGTCGTGCTGTACGCCGGGCATCGCGTCGAAACGGGTAATCGGGACGCGTTGTCGGCACCGCCGTATCACCCGTATTCGCATCTGCTGGTGTCGTCCGCGCCGGAATTGCGCGCCGGCTGGCTCGAGGAAGCGGACGAGCGCTGCCATCAGACGCTGCCGCCGATCGGCGAATCGACCCACGAACCGGAGCTGTGCACGTTTCTCGCGCGCTGTCCGATGCGTATGGACGGCGTCTGCAATCGGACCGCGCCGGCCGAGCGCACGCTGGCGAGCGGCGCGCAGGTGCTGTGCCATCGCAGCGAAGCGGAACTGGAGCAATTCCAGAACGTGCCGCCCGACGACGCAGCCGCCGCGGTGCTCGCGCAGACCGCTGCGCTGCGGGTCTGATGTTGAATTCACGCTAGCGCTGGCGCTAACGCGGGTCGGTGAAACGCGTGCGTGCCTGTGCGCGGCGGGTCCGAATCGAGGTTTCTGTTCAAGCTTCCGCGGCGATATGCAGCGGGGCGCGGTGCGTCTCGTCCGATGCACGCAGGTGCCGGACATTTTGCGAGGATACGGGTCAATGGGCTTGAGAATCGGAGTCGACATCGGCGGATCGTTTGCCGATTTCGCGGTGCTGGACGATGCGACGGGCGAGCTGAAAACGCTCAAGGTGTTTTCGCGGCCGGATAGCCCCGGCAGCGAAGTGCTGCGCGGCATGGAGCAACTGCGCGAACGCGACGGCATCGCGCCCGCCGACGTCACGTACTTCACGCACGGCACGACCGTCGGCGTGAATGCCGTCGTGCAACGCAAAGGCCTGCGGCTGGGCCTGATCACGACGCGGCATTTCGAGGACGTGCTGGATCTCGCGCGCCTGAAAGGCCCCGACATGTACAACCTGTTGTCGAAACGGCCCGCGCCGCTGGTGCCGCGTGAGCGCGTGTTCGGCGTGACCGGACGGCTCGCGGCGGACGGCAGCGTCGAGACCCCGATCGACGAAGCGAGCGTGCTCGACGCGCTCACCCGGCTCCGGCAGGCAGGCTGCGAAGGAGTGGTGGTCGCGCTGCTGCATGCGTACCGCAACCCGGCCCACGAGCACGCGGTGAAGGCGATCATCGAACGGGAGATACCGGGGTTCTTCGTGTCGTGTTCGAGCGACGTGTGGCCGATCATCCGCGAATACGAGCGCACGTCGACGGCGGTGATCGGCGGATATGTGCAGCCGAAGGTCTCGCACTACCTGAGCTCGCTGCAACGCGCACTCGTCGAGACGGGCATCACCGCCGACATGAAAGTCACCAAGTCCAACGGCGGCGTGATGAGCGCCGAGGCGGGCAAGACCAACTGCGTTCAGATGATCCTGTCGGGCACCGCGTCGGGTGTGATCGGCGCGGCGTATGTCGCGCGTCAGAGCGGTATCGATCACTGCATGAGTCTCGACATCGGCGGCACCACGGCGGATGTCGCGCTGATCGTCGACGGCGAGCCGCAATACGCGAGCGGCGAATATCTCGGCGATTTCCAGATTCATATCCCGTCGGTGTCGGTGTCGTCGATCGGCGACGGCGGCGGCTCGATTGCGTGGGTCGACGACTTCGGCGTGCTCAAGGTCGGCCCCGAAAGCGCGGGCTCGAATCCCGGCCCGGCGTGCTACGGACGCGGAGGCTCCCGCGCGACGATCACCGACGCCTTCGTCGTGCTCGGCGTGATCGGCAACGCGAGTCTCGGCTACAACTCGGTGAGCGTCGATCACGACGCTGCGCATCGCGCCGTCGGCGTGCTCGCCCATCGGCTCGGGATCGATGTGTATGCGGCGGCCGAGGCGGTTGTCGGCGTCGCGGTGTCGGGCATGTACGCGGGCGTGAGCCGGATCGTGTCGCGCTTCGGCATCGATCCGCGCGCGTTCGCGCTGCTGCCGTTCGGCGGCGCGGGTCCGATGCTCGCGTGCTACTTCGCGCGCGCGCTCGGCATGGAGAGCATCGTCGTGCCGACCGCGCCGGGTGTGCTGAGCGCGCTCGGCGGACTGATCGCCGATACGCGCAATGACTTCGTGAAAACCACCTACTACGATCTCGACGCCGGCACGCTCGCGCGTCTCGCCGACGATCTGCACGCGCTCGACACGGCGGCGCGCGCGTGGCTGCGCGAACAGACCGGCGACGACACGCGGGCGGAACTCGCGGTGTCGGCGGACATGCGCTACAAGGGCCAGTCGTTCGAGATCGATACGCCGCTCGACGCGGCGTGGCTGCCCAACCGCGACCTCACGGCGCTGAGCGAAGCGTTCCATCGCGAGCACGAGCGGCTGTACGGTCATCGCGATGGGCGGGCGACGGTACAGGTCATCGCGCTGCGGCTCGTGATCCGCGCGGCGACACCGAAACCCGTCCCGGTGCCGATCGCGGCAGGCGACGGCGCACCGGTGTCGGCGGGGACGATTCGCGTGTACATGGACGGCACGTTTCACGACGCCGCGCTCTACCGGCGAGCGGATCTGAAAGCGGGCGAGCAGTTCGACGGACCCGCGGTGGTCGCGCAGGACGACTGCACGACCAGCGTGTTGCCGGGCTTTCGCGGCCGGGTGGACCGCTTCGGCAACCTCGTTTTCACACTCGTTCACTGAGCCCCGACGGAGCAGCGCACATGCAATTCGACAAGGCAGTGCTTCAGATTTTCGCAAACTATTGCGTGGCGGCCGCCGAGAGCATGGCCTACACGCTGGTGCGGACCGCGCATTCGACCTTCGTGAAGGAGACCGAAGACTTCTCGTGCGCGATCACGACCCCGGAAGGGCTCACGTTCGCGTCGCCGAAAACGCTCGGCGCGACGTGGTACGTCGGTCTCGACTACAGCGCCGTGATCGGCCTGATCGACGACTACGAGCCCGGCGACATCGGCATGACCAACGACGCGTATAGCGGCTTCGTCGCGACCCATACGCCGGACATCGTGCTGTGGAAGCCGGTGTTCTACGAAGGCGAGATCGCGTGTTTCGTCGGCGGCCATATTCATAACACCGACATGGGCGGCGCGGTGCCCGCGTCGCTGTCGCGCACGCTCACTGAGATCCAGCAGGAGGGCATCCGCTTCCCGCCGTGCAAGATCGTGCGCCGGGGCGTGGTCGACGAATCGTTGATCCGGCTGATGGCGACCAATGTGCGCGTGCCCAACCAGAACACCGGCGATCTGCATGCGCAACTGGCGTCGCTGCATACCGGCGAACGACGCGTGCTGGAAATTATCGAGCGCTTCGGCATCGACGGTTTCAGGGCCGGCATGAGCGCGTTGCTCGAGTACTCGGAGGCGCAGGCGCGCACCATTTTGCGGGGCATCCCGGACGGCGATTATTTCTTCGCCGAATTCGCCGACGAAGACTCGGTCAACGGCAAGCCGATGCGCGTCGCGCTGACCGCGCGAATTCGCGACGGTCTCGTCGAGATGGACTACACGGGCAGCGACCCGCAACTGCAGTCGTCGCTGAACATGCCGACCGGCGGGCGCGAACGGCACGCGCTTGCGCTGGTCGGTCTCGTCTACGTGCTGTACACGCTCAATCCGGACATCCTGCTGAATACGGGGATGCTGCGGGTGGCCCGCTGCATCCTGCCGGAAGGCACGGTGGTCAACGCGCAGCCGCCCGCTGCGGTCGGCATGCGCAGCCTGACCTGCAAGCTCACGCATCTGCTGACCTTCGGCGCGTTCTCGCAGGCAGTGCCGGAGCGCCTGGGCGCGTGCCCGGCAGGCGGCCTGTCGATCCTCAGCGTCAAGACGACAAGTGCCCAAGGTGCCACCGTGATGGCGTCGATCGGCCCGATTGGCGGCGGCGCGGGCGGCGGTCCCGGCGACGATGGCGAAGACGGCTCCGGCGCCAACAATGCCTTTCTGCGCAACACGCCGGTCGAGATCAACGAGGCGGAAGTGCCGATCCGGATTCTGCGTTACGGCGTCGCGCCGGGCTCGGGCGGTGCGGGGCAGTATCGCGGCGGCCAGGGGCTCGTGATGGAGTTCAAGGTGTTCTCGCCGAATACGCTCGTCACCGCGCGCAACCGCGACCGCACGCGCTTCGCGTCGTGGGGTGTGCGCGGCGGCCACGCGGGTGGCAACGCGCGTTTTACGCGCAATCCCGATACGGCCCACGCGGAAGAACTGGACAACAACGATCTCGTCGTCTGCATGCCGGGCGATGTGATCCGGCTGATTGGCGCAGGGGCGGGCGGTTATGGGCGTCCGGTCGATCGCGAGCCGCTGCGGGTGCGCGACGACGTACTGCGCGGCTACGTCTCCGCCGACGAGGCGCGCGAAGTCTACGGTGTCGCGCTGGCTGGCGATAACGTGGATGAAACCGCCACGGCGTCGCTGCGCGGCGCACTGCGTGACAGGCTCGCGGGAGCGGATCTGCCCGCGTTCACATACGGCCCGTACCGCGAAGCCTTCGAGGCGAAATGGACCCGTGAACGTTATGCGGCGCTGACCGACATCCTTGCGCGCGTGCCGGTGCAGTGGCGCTACTTCATCAAGCACAGATTGTTCGACGCGCTAGACGCGCGTCTCGCCCAGCGCACGGCGCAAGGCGAGACCGACTCGGGCGATGCTGCCCTGGTGCATCAACTGTTCGGGGAGCTATGTACCACTTACGCGGAATTGAAGGTTGCGTAGTGACGCGCATCGTACGGAGCGATCGATGACAGCTGCTGCGCTGCAAGCACCCGAATCCATGCAACCTGCAAGTGAGCGCCTGAGAGGGTGGCGCAGGGGAGACGACATGAGCGGAGTCGTCGACCACACTGCAGCCGACACGTCGCCGTCGATGTCGCGGGCCATCAGACGGAGCGTGGCCTTCATCGAGCGTTCGTTCGCGCAGCCTGTCAGTCTCGCGACGCTGGCGGCCACGGCGGGGCTAAGCGTCTCGCGTTTCGCCACGCTGTTTCGCCAGGAAGTTGGGATACCGCCGCATCGATACGTGTGTCTGGTGCGAATTCAACATGCGAAGCGGCTATTGCGCGACGGTGTCCCGCCTTGTGAGGTGGCGGCCGAAGTGGGGTTTTTCGACCAAAGTCATCTTGGCCGGCATTTTCGGCGCGCGGTAGGGGTGACGCCCGGCCATTTCGTTGCTTCACCGGATTCGGCGACGGACAGTTCTTTCGCGCGAGTGCGGCCGTTCGCCTTCAGATGAGGCTCGTCACGAAACCGCTTGCCGCCGTGCTTTCTTCACTTCAGAACAGCGACGACTGCTGAACAGTATTCAACGTCGCCTGGCTGATGGGTCGCTCGCCGACAAGCGCGAGATACGCGTCTCTGCCTTTCACGACGGCGTCCAGTTGACCACGAGCGGCCAGTGACGCATACAGGGCGACTGTGTACGCCTGACAGTTGATCGAGCGCTCAGGATTGAACTCGATGTCTGTGAATGCCTGGTAGCCGGCAATCTCGTCGCGCAGGTCGTCGTGTTCCAGCAGCGCCGCCAGATAAAGCCAGTCGTAGAAAGCCGTTCGTGGTTCCAGCGGCCAATCGATCTGACCCAGACGGAAGCCGGTCAGCCGCCCCGACTCCTGCAGGCGAATGTCACGCTTCGCATCGCGCGACGTCATGTCGTAGAGGTCGCGATAGGGACCGCCGCGTTCAAATACTTTGCTTCCCTGAAATGCGCATTCGACGCTGAGTCTTTTCGGGTGCGCGTCGGTCGTCAGCATGAGATTGAAAGCGCTCAGGCGTGAGCCTAACGCGGCTCGCGATCTGGTGGAGACCTCCAGAATCGCACCGAGGCCGAATCGTTCGAGCGCGTTTGCGTGCAGTGCATCGATCGAGCGTTGTTTCTGCGTAATGGCAAGTCCAGCGAACCATTCGAATTCGACCTGCTCGGTCCGCACCAGAATCGGGCCGTCAAGCTCGGGAATGAAAACGGGACGCTTCGCCATGAATCAGATTCTCTATCGGGTCATGAATTCACGTGAGCCGAAAAACCCTTTTCCTTCTGGATAGAGCAGGGCTTCACGCGGGCCAAGAAAGTGCGCATTTCGCGCCTGGATCCCGGCGTTCTCGAAGGCGACGCCCTCGATCATACTGGGCTCGATGCGATCGAACACCAGCACCTCAGCTTGCGAATCGGTTGGATCGAACGTGTTCAGATGTTGCGCTTCACGAGTCGGCAGGCCGTCAAGAGCGTCGTACATCGACTCAAACGCCTTCACGGTTTTCTGACCGTCCAACGGCAAGTCGCGCATCCGGTGGTCGGCCGCGTTGCGTGGATAAAACGCGCAATCTTTTTGCCAGAGTACCGCGCGGTCGATCAGCAACACGACCCAGTTCTCGTGCTCGTCGAGCATCCGGTACTTGTAGAACATCTTGTGATTCGGCGCTGCTATCGAGAGCGAGATGCTCCACGGATGCCCGTCGAGCCGCTGCTTGTCGTTCACCTTCGGGTTTAACCCTACCATCCGGGCCGCGCTCACGGAACACAGCCCATGCCGCAGAATCGACTCGAGATTATCGGCATGCGTGAAATGCACGAGTCGCAGGATTCCCCGCTTTTTTGCAGCGGCTTCGAGTTCATTCGAGACCGTCTCATGCCGGTTTAGTGTGTCCGTGAATATCCGGGGCGTTACTCGCGGAGCCGGGGTTGCGACCGGTGCCGTGCCTAACACCATCTTCACCGCGGAGCCCGAAGGTGATTTGGGCTGTTCGGTGAGAGGAGCACTGGTCACCAGACCTGCACCTGACGCCGCTCGCACCGCAACTGCATCGGACGTCACCTTGGCTGAATCTCGAAAGTCAGCCGGGTTGCGCCAGTCCACGCCGCTCTTTTCGAACGCCGAAATTCGCCGCAACAGATCGGCCGCTTTCAGTTCGGTCAGACTTCTTTGGAAAACCGGCGTCAGGCCAGGCTCCTTCAACGTGCGGACTAGTGTCGAAAGGAATGCCGCGTAGGACGCGATCTCCGCTTCGATCTTTTCGCGAATCCCCTGCTGGACCCGGACATCCGGGTGGCGCGGCATCGCAGTCAGGTCGCCGCACACGATTGACTCCAACGCGGGCTGCGGTGCGCCGCCGTTCAAGGTCGCGTCGATGTTTGTCATCGTCTCGCGCGCCTTCGCGGAGCTGGCGTCATAGAGGGCCGCGAAGTTCGGGTCGTTCGCTTTTTTACGCTCGATTGCGAGACGAGGCCGAGCCCTTTCGAGCGCCTTCTCGATGCGCAAACGCTCCGCAAAACACACCGATAGCAACGGTGCGCACGCGGTATTGATCGCATTGGTCCGCGCGATGCGGTCGTCCCAGTCGCGCAGTGTCGCAATCAGGGAAGGGGGTGCGGGTGTCGGGATGTCTACCGATCTGGCCGGTGCCGGACGCAACGGTTCAGGTGTGCCGAACGTGACAGGTCGCAGTCCTGTGGCAGTGTTGCGCGCTGAGGCTGTCTTCTGTGCAGGTCCGCTGGCGTGGTTGGACGGCGCAGACTTCTTTTCGGCCGGCTGGATTGTCCCGTATGTGATCCAGATCACCAGGAGTTGAATCACCATCAACGGTGGCCAGAAAACGTTGAAGAGCGTAAGCGCACTCCAGATCAGGCAGGCTGGAAGCAACCGTCGCGGAGCGATGAGCCGTACGGCGAACAGACTGCCCACGATCATGAGCTGATAAAGAAGGATCCCCACACATTCCCCGAGTAACTATTTTATTTTTACAACCGTCTCGGGCGACGCGCGCACGAGACGATAAACAGAAAGCTTTCAGAAGGAAGTTGTAAGCATACACTGAGAATTATCAATGTATGAAGCATCGATCTCGAGGGAAAAAGGAGGGGGCAACCGTGCATCGTCGGCAACCTGGAGGCTCCAAAAAACAGAAACCCCGCAGAGCCTGAACTCTGCGGGGTTCTGTCTACCACTTCAGGCTGACGAGTAGATGGCTACCCGTCAGCCAACATATCTGCCTCTGATACTCAGGCAGACAGCTTGATCGACACTCCGCTCGACGAGTACGTCAGCGTGCCATTCAAGCCGCCATCCACCACAACCGAAGTGAACTTCGCGCTGGCGGCCGCGCCGTTGATCAGCGTGATCGTATCGCCCGCCTTCGGCGTATAACCGTTGACGAATTTCACGTGCAGCGTTCCACCGGCAATGGTCAGTTGGTCGCCCACGGTCAGTTGGCCGCCGCTCTGGCCGTCGATGTCCAGTTCAAGCGTGCCGTCGGTCAGCACGGTGAACTTGCCCGGCACCTTCACCGGCGTCGCCGATGCGGCAATAGTGATGCCACCCGCCCCCAGATACACGTCGCCGGTACCGAACGCTTTGGCCGACCCGGCCGCGAGCGTGCCTCCCTCGACTTCGGTGCCGCCGCTGTAGGTGTTGGTGCCAGCCAGTTTGAGAGTGCCATCCCCCTTGAACGTGAGCTTGCCCGCACCCGAAATGTCATTGCGCCAGATGTCGTAGGTGGCGAAGCCGCCGAGTGACGAATTCATGGCGATCGTCACCAGACCGTTGAACGCGCCATAGCCATCACCAGCCTTGAACATGTCGAGACGGCCCCAGCCCTCGGCATCGGTCATGACCGGGTAACCCGACGCAAACTCGGTGGTCTTGAGCATGACGCGGCGCTGATCGGCGCTCAGGTACGGGTAGCGCGTTTCGAGCAGCACTTCGGCCCCCTTCGGCACGACCGGATCCGTGGTGGTCGGGTAAAGGCTGGAGTAAGCCGACATGCCAATAGTCATGCGGCGCTCGAAGTCGGTCTTGTTCTTGTCGTGGTCGTAGTACAGGTCGAAGCCACTGGCCGTGCTGTCGGTGCTCTGCGTACCCGAGTGCAGGTAGTCGTAAAAGTCTTTCCACGTGGTTTTGCCGGCCGCAGACTGCATCGCCGAGAGCGCCTGGCTACGCGTCGTGGTCTTGAAACTCGTGGTCAGGATGCTGTTGACGTTCGTGCTGGAGAGCGCGGAATTTTCGGCGCTGTACAGGTTGGCGGCCGCTGCTGCGAGGCCGACCATGCGGCCGCCGATCACGTCGAGCGGCGAGTGCACGCCCGCGATGATGCGGTATTCGCCAAACTTGAGCGCAGCGGCGTAGAACTCCTGGAAGCGTTCCGGCAGCGCATAGGCCATCGCGGCGGCGCGACGCACGTATTCGGCTGTGTGGCCGCTTGCGAAGCCGGCGTTCTTGGCGGCACTCAAGCCGGCTGTCGTGGTCTGGGCGGACTGCAATGCCGGCACCACAATGCTTATCCCCTCGCTGGACCACAGGTACGGGCGGGCGTACTTGAAGTAGTACTTCGACGTGTTGCCCGTGGCAAAGTTACCGACGCCGCTGCTGCCGGCCATCGTGTAGAGGTTGCTCAGCTGGCCCGAAGCATCGCCTTCTGAAACAGTGGCGCTGCTGCCGGAGGTCGCATTGACGTAAGTGATGGTCTGGGTCGCGTCGAGACCCGTGCGCCAGGAAGTCGCCAGCACGCCCGCAGCTTCGCCGAGGTTGTAATCCTTGGAGCCGACATCGACCTTGTAGGCGACTTCACCATCGCTGTCTTTAGCGGTGTTGGCGGTGCTGTTGACGCTGTTGTCGCGGCTGGCCGCGACGGTTTCGACATATTGGGTGTTGGTGCCGATGATGCCGCTATTGAGAATCGTGCCGCCGCTGCTCGCCATGCCGTCCCAGGTGGAAGCCGGAACGGATGCGCAGGCGGCTCCGGTAGTCGGGTCTGTACTCGCGGTCAGGCCGGTCCCGCCGTAGGTATCGGCGTCGACAAAAGAGGTCACCGGCGTCCACAGATCCAGCAAGCCCTTGAGCGCCCGAATCGAGGCATTGGTGCTGACCGCGTCATAGCAGGAGTTGTCCGCCAGATTGGTGTAGTAGGTGTCGACGTAGGCCGGAATCGACGTATTCACTGGCGCGCTGTCGACGGTAGTCGGGTCGGCAGGTGCTGCCGGCACGGCAGCCGAGCTTGTTGCCGTGGGCGTGAGTGAATTGGAACTACCGCCACATGCAGAAAGGAATGCCAGGCTCGCCAATGCTGCAACCTGGATGGATTTGCCATTTAACTGGAACACCATACGCGGAAATCCTTAATGTCAAGACAGGGAAATCGCGCATCGTAGATTTGCTTTTTTAAAATTTGATTACAATTTCAATT
This sequence comes from Paraburkholderia fungorum, assembly GCF_900099835.1. Taxonomy (NCBI): domain Bacteria; kingdom Pseudomonadati; phylum Pseudomonadota; class Betaproteobacteria; order Burkholderiales; family Burkholderiaceae; genus Paraburkholderia; species Paraburkholderia fungorum. The sequence goes on along the minus strand of NZ_FNKP01000003.1, from coordinate 590,142 downwards.
CATGTTTATTGCAATTGGCTAGCTCACACGTAGGCCGACTCATTCGACCATCGTCGAGACTTCACGCCCGGCCTTGAGCACGGAAATTCTGCAGCGGTAGTTCTGGCCCGGCAGAGAAAGAAAAGGGAAGCAAACTGGCAAAGGGCCAGTAATTCGGCGAGGCGGGGAGTGATGGAATCCAGTGTGCAGTCCGGCATTGTGCAAACAAAGCGCGTCGGCGTCTTTGTCATTAGGTGACGAAGGATGTCGATCTGACTGAGGCAATCTACGTTTGCCAGCCGCTTTTCGCCGTCTGTTGTTTGGGGCAACCGGTTCGTTTCCTCGTCGTTTGCATTTTTCTCACTCCGCTTGTGCAAGGGCACAAAACCCCCTGACACTGGGGAATGCCTGGGCTTGAGCCGCCACTTGCCAGCGTCGTAGAATCGTCGCACATCGGTTTTGGGGCCCAGCAATGTGTCTGGTTTCTCTCTGCGATTTCTGTCATAAAACGGTGGGACGCGCGACGTCCCGGCTGCCGCTTTTTCGCGGTGACGCCCTCGTGTGTCGCAGACTTCCCTCGCGAACCGCGCCGTGACCCCCCTCATTTCCGTCAAAAGACTCAACAAGAGCTTTCCCGGGGTGCGGGCGCTCCATGAGATCCAGTTCGAACTCATGGCGGGGGAGGTTCATACGCTGATGGGCGAGAACGGCGCGGGCAAGTCGACGCTGATGAAAATCCTCGCCGGGGTGTACACGCGCGACTCGGGCGAAATTCTCTACGACGGCCAGCCGGTCGATTTCCAGCATCCGCGTGACGCGCAGGCCGTGGGCATCGGCATCATTCATCAAGAACTCCAGTTGATGAACCATTTGAGCGTCGCGCAGAACATGTTCATTGGCCGCGAGCCGCGCGGCCGCTTCGGCCTGTTCCTCGACGAAGACCGTCTCAATGCGCAGGCCCGTGAGATTCTCGAACGCATGCATGTGAAGATCGACCCGCGCGCGGTGGTCGGCAGTCTGACGGTCGCCAAACAGCAGATGGTCGAAATCGCCAAGGCTTTGTCGTTCGACTCGCGCGTGCTGATCATGGACGAACCCACGTCCGCGCTGAACGACGCCGAGATCGCCGAGCTGTTTCGCATCATCCGCGAGTTGAAGGAGCGGGGCGTGGGCATCGTCTACATCTCGCACAAGATGGACGAGTTGAAGCAGATTTCCGACCGCGTCACCGTGATGCGTGACGGCGAGTATGTCGCCACCGTCACCGCGAAAGACACAACCATCGAGGCGATCATCGGCATGATGGTCGGGCGCACGCTGACCGATATCGAGCCTTCCCGCAGTGCAGCAGAGCAGGGCGAGGTCGCGCTCGATGTCAGGAACCTGAACGCGGGGCCGATGGTCAGGGACGTGAGTTTCACGTTGCGCAAAGGCGAGATTCTGGGCTTTGCCGGGTTGATGGGCGCGGGCCGCACCGAAGTCGCCCGCGCGGTGTTCGGCGCGGACCCGATCGAGTCGGGCGAGATTGTCGTGAAGGGCGTGAAGGGCGTGAAGGCGGTGATCAGGACGCCGAGCGACGCGGTGGCGCGCGGCATCGGCTACCTTTCCGAAGACCGCAAACGCTTCGGCCTCGCCACCGGCATGGACGTCGAATCGAACATCGTCATGTCCAATCTGAGCCGTTTTCTCGCGTTCAACTTTTTCCTGCGACGCACGCAAATACGTCGCACAGCAAGCCACTTTATCAATCTGCTCGCGATCCGCACGCCGTCCGCGACGCAGGAAGTGCGGCTTCTTTCGGGCGGCAATCAGCAGAAAATCGTCATTGCAAAATGGCTCGAACGGGATTGCGACGTGCTCTTTTTCGACGAGCCGACACGCGGCATCGACGTGGGCGCGAAGAATGAAATCTACAAGTTGCTGCGCTCGCTTGCCGCAGAGGGTAAAGCGATCGTGATGATCTCGTCGGAACTGCCGGAGATTCTGCGCATGAGCGACCGCGTCGTCGTGATGTGCGAGGGTCGCATTACCGGCGAACTCTCAGCGGCCGAAGCGACGCAGGAGCGCATCATGCATCTGGCGACGCGGCGCGAAACCTTGAAAGCAGCGGCATAACCAGGGGTCAAGATGACATCGCCATCGGAGTCACCGGCGCTAGGCAAGCAAGGACGCGTGGCGGGTTTCAGAGCGCGCATTTTCTCGCCGACCGCTCTGCAAAAGCTGCTCGCGTTCGCGAGCCTGATCCTGCTGCTGATCTTTTTCAGCTTCGCGTCGCCGTCGTTCATGCAGATGGACAACATGCTCGGCATTCTGCAGGCGACCGCAGTCAACGGCGTGCTGGCGATTGCGTGTACGTTCGTGATCATTACCGGCGGCATCGATTTGTCCGTCGGCACGTTGATGACGTTTACGGCCGTGATTTGCGGGGTATTCCTCACATTCTGGCATCTGCCGATGTGGATCGGCGTGCTCGCGGCAATTGCCACGGGCGGCATCTGCGGGACGATTTCGGGCACGCTCACGGCGAAAATGAAAATCCCGCCGTTCATTGCGACGCTCGGCATGATGATGTTGCTGAAAGGTCTCTCGCTGGTTGTTTCCGCCGACAAGCCGATCTATTTCACCGACACCGAAAACTTCTACCGCATTTCGCAGGACTCGCTGATCGGCTATGTGCTGCCGAGTCTGCCGATTCCGAACGCGGTGCTGATCCTGTTCTTTCTCGCGGTAGTCAGTTCGATCACGCTTAATCGCACAGCACTCGGCCGCTATACGTTCGCTCTTGGCAGCAACGAAGAAGCGGTGCGGCTGTCGGGCGTCAACGTCGATCGATGGAAGATCGCCATTTACGGCCTGAGCGGCGCGATTTGCGGCATTGCCGGTTTGCTGATCGCGTCGCGGTTGAACTCGGCGCAACCGGCTTTGGGACAAGGCTACGAACTCGAAGCGATTGCCGCCGTGGTGATCGGCGGCACTTCGCTGAGCGGCGGTTCGGGCACGATTCTGGGCACGATCATCGGCGCGTTCATCATGAGCGTGCTGACCAACGGGCTGCGCATCATGTCGGTTGCGCAGGAATGGCAGATCGTCGTGACAGGCCTCATCATCATTCTCGCGGTCTACGCCGACATCTTGCGACGCAGAAGGAGCTGACGCCGCGCCGGACAATTTCAAAGAAGGGAGCAGAAGCACGAAAAGCAAAAAGCTCCCGCAACGACTGAAGGTTGCTGGTCCACCTTAGGAGGAGATATTCCATGTTGAATCGAAAAATATTCGGTGTCGTGGTCGGCTTGAGCGCGTTGGTTGGCGGGGCAAATGTTGCACAGGCGGATGATGTTTATATCCCGCTTATTTCGAAGGGCTTCCAGCATCAGTTCTGGCAGGCAGTGAAAGCCGGCGCGGAACAATCGGCGAAGGAGCACAACGTCAGGATCACGTTCGAAGGTCCTGAAACCGAGGCGATGGTCGACAAGCAGATCGACATGCTGTCGGCGGCGCTCGCGAAAAAGCCGCAGGCGCTGGGCATTGCGGCGCTCGACAGCAAGGCCGCGATTCCGCTTCTGAAGCGCGCGCAGTCGTCGAAGATTCCGGTGATCGCATTCGACTCGGGCGTCGACAGCGATATTCCGTTGACCACCTGCTCGACGGATAACCTCGCCGCCGCCGGACTCGCCGCCGACAAGATGGCCGAGGCGATCGGTAATTCGGGTGAGGTCGGCGTGATCGTGCACGACCAGACGAGCCGCACGGGCGTGGATCGCCGCGATGGCTTCCTGAATCAGATGAAGGCCAAGCACCCGAACATCAAGATCGTTTCCGTGCAGTACGGCGCGGGCGATCACCTGAAATCGGCGGAAATCGCCAAGGCGATGATTCAGGCCAATCCGAACCTGAAGGGTATTTTCGGCGCGAATGAAGGCTCGGCGGAAGGCGCGGCAATCGGCGTCAAGGAGTCGGGCAAGAAGCTCGTGCTGATCGGCTTCGACTCCGGCAAGGAGCAGAAGGCCGACATCACGTCGGGCCTGATGCTCGGCGCGATTACGCAGAATCCGGTGGGGATCGGCAAGTGCACTGTCGACTCGGCCGTGAAGGCGCTGAAGGGCGAGAAGCTGCCGCCGAAAATCGACACGGGCTTCTTCTGGTACGACAAGACCAATATGACCGACCCGAAGATCGCGGCCGTGCTCTACGACTGATTCCCGCGAACCAGCGATTCAGCGCGATGAATCGAGTATGGGTGACGCAATAAGCGATGTCTTCGCGACGTATTAGCGAAGCAATGACGCAATCACGAAAGAGGACGGGCACAGCCTTTCCTCTTTCTCTTATTCTCCGTTCCGCCTCGTGATTGTCCGGCAGGCGGAAATCGAACGTTGTCGCCCAGGAGCCTGTGCAGATGACCACGATCACCAAGCTGTCCGTCAGGGACATCCGCTTTCCGACTTCACGTTCGCTCGACGGCTCCGATGCAATGAATGCCGCGCCGGATTATTCGGCGACCTACGTCACGCTCGAAACGGATTCGCCGCACTCGCTCACCGGGCACGGCCTCACGTTCACGATCGGACGCGGCAACGAGATTTGCGTGAGCGCGGTGCAGGCGCTCGCACCGCTGATCGTCGGCATGACGCTCGAAGATATCGCCGCGAACATGGGCGCGTTCTGGCGCACGATCACATCCGACAGCCAGTTGCGCTGGATCGGCCCGGACAAGGGCGCGATTCATCTGGCGACCGCCGCGGTCGTCAACGCGACATGGGACCTGTGGGCCAAATCGGTCGGCAAGCCGGTGTGGAAGCTGCTCGTTGACATGAGCCCGGAAGAACTCGTGCGTTGCCTCGATTTTCGCTACGTGACCGACGCAATCACGCCGCAGGAAGCGATTGCGCTACTGCATCGGCATGCGAAAACCAGGGGCGAGCGCGAGAAGGAAATGCGCGCGCAGGGTTATCCGGCTTACACGACGTCGGCGGGCTGGCTCGGTTACGACGACGACAAGATTCGCCGGCTCGCGCGTGAAGGCGTCGCGCAGGGCTGGACGCACTTCAAGCAGAAAGTGGGCGGCAATATCGACGAAGACATGCGCCGCGCGCGGATTCTGCGCGAGGAAATCGGCGAAAACCTGAAGCTGATGATGGACGCCAATCAGGTCTGGGATGTCGACGAAGCGGTCGCGAACATGCGGCGTCTCGCGGAATTCGACCCGTGGTGGATCGAAGAGCCCACTAGCCCCGACGATATTCTCGGCCACGCGGCGATTCGCGAGCGGCTCAAACCGATTGGCGTGGCGACGGGCGAGCATTGCCAGAATCGCGTGATGTTCAAGCAGTTGCTGCAGGCGAATGCGATCGACTTCTGTCAGATCGATAGCTGCCGGCTGGGTGGTCTGAATGAAGTGATCGTGGTTCTGCTGATGGCCGCGAAATTCGGCGTGCCCGTTTGTCCGCATGCGGGCGGTGTCGGTTTATGCGAGTACGTGCAGCATATTTCGCTGTTCGACTACATCTGCGTGTCGGGGTCGCTGGAGAATCGGGTGCTCGAATACGTGGATCACCTGCACGAGCATTTCGTCGATCCGGTGGTGATCCGCAATGGCCGCTATATGCCGCCGGATAGGCCGGGTTACAGCATCGAGATGCATGCGGCGTCGCTCGATCAGCATGATTTTCCGAACGGGCCTGCGTGGCGTTCCTGACGGCGGAGGGTTATGCATTGGTGCCGCTGTCAGGTGCTGGATGCTCTACACCTAGTTCCGTCAACAGCCATGTCCTGAACGTATCGAACGCCTGGTGATGGTGAAGCCGTTTCGGATACACGAGATAGTGCCCGATATAGGGCACTTCCCGCGTACTGCCGAGCAGCGGACAGGCCAGCGTCCCGTTCTTCAATTCGCGATCGGCGAGCAGCGTCGATTCGAGCACCACGCCCAGCCCGTCGACCGCCGCCGCAATCGCCATCGAACTACGGTCGAAGTGCAGCCCGTAATGATTGGGCGGCGTCAGATCGTTGGCCTCGAACCAGCCCTTCCACTGGAACATCTGCACGTCGCACTGGATCAGCGTGTGCGCGTAAAGATCCTCGGGGCTGCCGATTCGCGCGGCAAGCTCGGGAGAACATAACGGGGTGAGCTTTTCCAGCGCCAGCGGAATCTTCTCGTGCGGCGACGGCTTCGGCTCGCCGTACACGATATCCAGATCGAAGTCGTCGTTCTCGAAGCGCGCGTAGTCCGTGCTCGCTGAAAACCGCAAATCGATATTCGGATTTTCGCGGACAAACCCCGACAACCTCGGCAGCAGCCACTGCGTCGCGAAACTCGGCGCGGTGTGCAGCCGCAGCGGGCTCTGGCCGTCGGCCGTCACCAGCGCGAGGCCGCGCTGCATCTCGTCCATCCCGCGCTGCACGTGTTCGAGCAGGATCGCTCCCTCGCGCGTGAGCTTCACCTCGCGCGTGCTGCGCTGGAACAGCCGCAGATTCACGGTCTCTTCGAGCTTGCGGATCGAATGACTGACCGCGCTCGGCGACAGATCCAACTCCTGCGCCGCCGTCGCAAACGACGCGGTGCGCCCCGCCGCCTCGAAGACGCGCAAAAACGGTAACGGCAACTTGCGGAACGGCTTCATGGGTGAATTTCATTCATGAGTTGGTGCAATCTTTTCTTTTGTCACGCGAATTATCCAAATGATACGCTGCCTTCACGTCGAACTGACTTGAAACTGGTGAATGAAAGACACCTGTCGAGCCAGATCGGCATCAACGCGGACACCGCGCAAAACATTCCGAAGGCATCAGGACGGAGACATGACACCGATCACCGAAGCACGGCGCCCGGCCGCCGACACCCGCCAGAATCTCCACGCAGAACTCGCGCGCAGCGCCTATCGAATTCGCCGCTTCGCGCTGCGAATGGGCGAAGTGCAGGGCCAGGGCTACATCGGCCAGGCGCTCGGCCTGTCCGACGTGCTCGCCGTTGCCTTCTGCCACGCGATGCAATTCCGCCCCGGCGAACCCGAATGGGAAGGCCGCGACCGCTTTCTGCTGTCGCACGGCCACTACGCGATTGCGCTGTACGCGGCGCTGATCGAGGCCGGCATCATCGACGAAACGGAACTGGAAACCTACGGTTCCGACGACAGCCGCCTGCCGATGTCCGGCATGGCGACCTACACGCCCGGCATGGAAATCTCGGGCGGCTCGCTCGGCCAGGGCCTGAGCATTGCCGTCGGCATGGCGCTCGGTCTGCGGGCCAAGGGCAACCCGGCGTGGGTCTACAACTCGATGTCGGACGGCGAACTCGACGAGGGTTCGACCTGGGAGGCGGCCATGGGCGCCGCACATCATCAACTGGGCAATCTGATCACGCTGGTCGATATCAACCAGCAGCAGGCCGACGGCCCGTCGCAGCGGATCCTCGGCTTCGAGCCGCTGGCGGACAAATGGCTGTCGTTCGGCTGGCACGTGCAGCGCGTGAACGGCAACGACCTCGCCGCCGTCATCGAAGCCTTCGACCGCGCGCGCGCCGTTACCGAACCCGTGCCGCGCGTGATCCTGTTCGACACGCTGATGGGCAAGGGCGTGCCGTTCCTCGAGCAGCGCGAGAAAAACCACTTCATTCGCGTCGAGCAGCCAGAGTGGCAGGAAGCCATCGCCGTGCTCGATGCAGCGCAACCGGCAGGAGACCGCGCATGAGCACCGTCATCACCAAACCGCGCCTGACGACCTCGGCGATGATCGCGTCGATCGCGTCCGAAGGTCAGCGCACCAAAGCGGCACCGTTCGGCCACGCGCTCGTTGCGGAAGCGGCGAAGCGGCCGAATATCGTCGGCATGTCGGCGGATCTGTCGAAATATACCGACCTGCATATCTTCGCCAACGAATACCCTGAACGCTTCTTCCAGATGGGCATGGCCGAGCAGTTGTTGATGGGCGCGGCGGGCGGCATGGCGAAGGAAGGCTTCATTCCGTTCGCGACCACCTATGCCGTGTTCGCGACGCGTCGCGCGTACGATTTCATCCATCAGGTGATTGCGGAAGAAAACCTCAACGTGAAGATTTGCGCGGCGTTGCCGGGTCTCACGACCGGCTACGGCCCGAGCCACCAGGCAACCGAAGATATCGCGATGATGCGCGGCATCCCCGGGCTCACGATTGTCGATCCGTGCGATGCGCTCGATACCGAACAGGCGGTGTCGGCGATCGCCGCGCACGATGGCCCCGTGTACATGCGCCTGCTGCGCGGCAAGGTGCCGCTGGTGCTCGATGAATACGATTATCAATTCGAACTCGGCAAGGCGAAGCTGCTGCGCGACGGCCGCGACGTGCTGATCATCTCGTCCGGAATCATGACGATGCGCGCGCTCGAAACCGCGCAGGCGCTCGCCGACGGCGTGGCCGACGTGGCCGTGCTGCACGCGCCGACCATCAAGCCGCTGGACGAAGCGACGATCGTCGAACAATGCCGCCGCTCGGGGCGTCTGGTGGTGGTCGCGGAAAACCATAGCTGCGTCGGCGGATTGGGCGAAGCGGTCGCGTCGGCGCTGATGCGTGCGCGGGTGCAGCCGGAATTCCGCCAGATCGCGTTGCCGGACGAGTTTCTTGCGGCCGGCGCATTGCCGACGCTGCACGACCGGTACGGCATTTCGACCGCGTCGATGGTCGAAAGCATCAAACAGTGGTTGAAGTAAGGAGACGGCGATGAACGTGACTTTCGTAGGCGTCGGCGCAATCGGTTTGCCGATGGCGTTGCGCATCCAGCAGGCGGGGCATGCAGTGACCGGTGTGGACGTGTTCGGCCGCGCGCGCGAAAACGCGCAGATGAGCGGGATCGACGCGGTGGCAACTTTCAGCGCGGCGCCGCGTGCCGAGGTGGTGGTCGTGATGGTCGCGACGCCGGATCATCTGGCGACGCTGGTCGACGGAGCGCTTGGCGCGGTGAAGGACCAGACCTGGGTGATCATGTCGACGGTCGGCCCGGCGAGCGTGCGCGAGCAGGGCGAGCGGCTGCGTCAGGCGGGCGCGCGCGTGGTCGATGCACCGGTGACGGGCGGCGTCGCCCGCGCTAAAACCGGCGCGCTGGTGATCTTCGCGGCGGGCGAGCAGCAGGACATCGACACGGTTCTGCCGGTATTGAGCGCAATGGGCAACGTCCAGGTCACCGGCCAGCAACTCGGCGACGGCCAGGCGATCAAGGTCGTGAACCAGCATCTGTGCTCGGTTCATATCGTGGCGGCTGCCGAGGCGCTGAACCTCGCCAGCACGCTGGGTCTCGACCCGGGCGCGGTGCTGAAGCTGATTGAAAAAGGAGCAGCCGGTTCGTGGATGCTGACCGATCGCGGCCCCCGGATGCTGGAAGGCACCGATGTCGAAGTGACCAGCTCGATCAATATCTTCGTGAAAGACAGCAGTCTGGTCGCCGATGCGGCAGCGCAATGCGGCGCTCAGGTGCCGCTGCTGACCCTCGCGCACTCACGCTATCAGCAGGCGGCAGACTCGGGGCTTGGACTACGCGACGACAGCCGCGTGATCGAAACCTGGCGCTGACCGCACCGCAGCCGGGACACCACGCCGGGACGCAAAACCCGGCCAACGCGCTTCTCGCTTATTAAAACGATTCGGAGACAAGTAACCATGAGCACCTCATCTGCGACAGTTCCCGCGAAGGACAACCCGTTCAAGGTGTCGTTTGCGTCGATGATCGGCTCGGCGGTGGAAAGCTATGATTTCTTCATCTATGGCACCGCCGCCGCTGGCTGGTTCGGCAAGATCTTCTTCCATACGAACGAGCCGGTGATCGGCATTCTGGCGGCGTTCGCCACGCTGGCCGTCGGCTTCCTGATGCGCCCGCTCGGCGGCTACCTCGCCGGGCACTACGGCGACCGGCTGGGCCGCAAGACCGTGCTGTTCTGGTCGCTGCTCGCGATGGGCGCGGCCACCGTGCTGATCGGCGCGTTGCCCACGTACGACCAGGTGGGCGTGCTCGCGCCCATCCTGCTGATCCTGCTGCGGATGGTGCAGGGCATCGGCTTCGGCGCGGAATGGGGCGGCGCGGTGCTGATGGCATGCGAACACGCGCCCGCGAAACGTCGCGGCTTCTTTGGCGCAGTGCCGCAAGTGGGCATCCCGTTCGGGCTGCTGCTCGCCAACGGCGCGTTCCTGCTGTCGTCGCATCTGTTCGACGGCAACTGGGTGTGGCGCGCGCCGTTCCTCGTGTCGTTCGTGATGGTCGCGATCGGTATCTTCATCCGGCTGAGCGTGAAGGAATCGCCCGCTTTCGAAGCGATCAGGGCCAGCGAGACCATCGTCGAGCGGCCCGCGATGCAGGTGCTCCGCAGCGACTGGCGCATCATTCTGAAGATCATCGGCCTGCGTCTCGCGGAAACCGGCGGCTACTACATCACCACGAGCTTCATGCTGTCGTATGTGATCCTCGCGCATGTGTCGACCAAGGAGCACGTGCTGTGGGGGACGATGATCGGCTCGGCGCTGGGCCTCGGCAGCCATCTGCTGTACGGCATGCTGAGCGACAAGGTGGGACGCCGGCCGCTGTTCCTGCTCGGCTCGCTGTTCACGATCGCCTTCGGCTTGCCGATGTTCATGCTGATCAACACGGGCGCAGGGATCATGGTGATTACGGCGGTCACGCTGTCGCTGCTGTTCAGCCACGATCCGATTTTCGCGGTCGAATCGAGCTGGTTCTCCGAGCAGTTTCCGGCGAACGTGCGGTCGTCGGGGATTTCGCTGGGCTATAACGGCGCGTCGGTGGTCGCGGGGTTGCTGCCGTTTATCGCGACGGGACTGTTCGCCGTAGTCGGCTGGATGGGCCCGGCGATCATGTTCTCGCTGCTGGGCGTGATTTCGAGCCTGTGCGCGCTGTCGATGCGCGAAACCGCACCGGCGGTGGTGGAACGTCGCTCGGTTATGCCGATGAATCAGCCGAAGGTGGGCACGCAGTAAGGTCGCGCTGAGGCTGTCGTCGGTATGTTGGCGGCCTCGCTGTGAGTTGGCATGTGTCTGCTAGTCGGTTTGTCGCAAAGGGTGCCCGTGCATTTGCCACCGGGCACCCTTTGCATTCAATGTCGCGCCTTCAGGACGGCGTGCGTCACCGCCACGGCGACATCGCCTGAAACACGCCGTCGCGCCTGACCAGCGCGTGCAACAACGCCGCCGCCAGATGCAGCACGATCAGCGCGAAGAAGCACAGCGCGAGAGTTCGGTGCGCGTTCCACAGCAGCGTGTGCAAGCTGTTGCTATGCGGCAGGATCGCCGGCAGGTGCACGCCGAACACGACAACCGGATAATCCGCCGCCGACAGCATCCCCCAGCCGAGCAGCGGCAACGCGATCATCAGCGCGTAGAACGCGAGATGCGACAGGTAGGCGGCGAGCTTCATCGGCGCGGGCATCGATGCGGGCAACGGCGGCGCGCCGCGCGTCAGCCTGACCACCAGACGGATCAGCGCCAGCACGAGAATCACGATGCCCAGCGGCTTGTGAATCGACACCAGCGACAGATAATCCGGACGAACCGTCGACACCATGCCGACGCCGATGAACAGCATCGCCAGAATGCAGACCGCCATGATCCAGTGAAGTGCGCGCTGCAACGGAGTGAAGCGATCGTGGATCGGCGTGGTCATGGCGTGGCTCCTCCCGCCGGGTGGCGCGGATAGTCCTTGTCCTCGGCGGTCCGCCGGTTGAACGAGACGGAATACGCGGCCGAGCGCGCGGCGGGAAACGGATCGTCCGAGACGCGCATGCCCGTCGGCAGCACGGTCGGATCGAAGTTGATGTCGCGGCATGGACCGTCCGCCTCGGGCTCGATCGTGCTGACCACCAGCGTGCCCGCTTCGACCTTGCGGCGGTCGTCCGGCCAGGCCTGGCTGGGGTCGGCGGTCGGATCGCCGGGATTGGCGACCGACACCACCAGCGTCCATTTTTGCGGCGCACCTTGCACCCGTTGCGTGATCTCCGAAGCGAGGAAGTCGGCGCCGCGTGCCGCGAGTTGATCGTGCGGCACCGCTTCCGGTTGCGCCTGCGGGATGAACGACCAGCGCACCGCCTGATCCTCGCCCGACGCATTGGTGAAGATGAAGCTGTTCAGGCTGTTGAAGCGCTCCTGCGCATACGAGCCCATCCACGGCGCACTGCCCGCCCACGCGACAAAATGACCGAACTCGGGATGCGCGGCGGCAAAGTTTTTCATCGCGTCCGGATCGCTCTTGTTGGCCGATGCCTGCAGCAGTCCGTAGAAGGCCTGAGGCGTGGCGACCGGGAAGAACGGTGCGTCGATCATTGCCGTGCGCCATTCGCTGCCGCCCGGCGCGACGATCCGCAGACTGAGGCCGCGCACCCGGACCGTGGCGTCCGGCGCTTTGGGATCGGCGGTGGCGAGGTTGAACCGGCCGGTCACCGGGAACGAACCGGCCGCGAGCATGGGCGCTTGCGACAGGGCGGCCGCCGCGCCATTCGATTCGAAACTGCCGGTGAAGCAGATGCCCTTCGCGTGGTTGCGCCGGAAGCCGAGCGCCGCGCCTCCCGGCGGCGCGAGGCCGTTGACGATCTTCGCGGGCGTGAGGCGCCCCGGCGAGAGCCAGCCGGCCGTATAGGCGAAGGCCGCGACCAGCGCGACCACGACGACGGCAATCAGGACCAGCGAGCGGACTGTGGACGTACTGGAGGACGGTCTGTCGGCCATCTATCTCTCCCGATCAATGATTCGGCTGAGTTGAAATCTAGCAGGGCGCCGACAATAGTGCCATCGATCAGAATGCCGTGCCCGGTTGCACCCGGCGCGACGCAACGTGCGAAGTCAAACGTTCCGGTGCGCGTCTGCGGCCCGCAAGCCATGCGCGCGCATCTTTCCCGTATGGGCATACCCGTCACATTCAAGTAGCGGGAAACAAATGACTGACTACAATAAGTAAGTGCAAGCGAGGCGGCCAGGACGGTCTTCTGGTCGGGCGCATTCGGTCTGGACACAACGGTCAGTAGTGTGACGTTCCAATTTTTTCATTGGAGGCATACGTATGACGTGCCTGAACGAAAAGGTTGTCGGCGCAATATTCCTGATGCTGAGCAGTTCTGCGTTCGCAGACGGCTTTGGCGTCGACTCGCCCGAAACAATGACGGTGGCGAACATCGCGTCTTACCCGATGGAGGTGGTGCCGCCCATCCCCGACCCGCAACGCTATCTGCAGCGTTACGCGATGGAGTATCAGCCCGACAATCACGCGGACCCGTTCCATGTGCCGATCGAGGGCTTTTACAGTGCCGAAGTGACGCACGACTTCCAGCTCCATTCCGGGAAGGCTAAAGGCGGCACAGGACCGAACGACGTTTCATCGCAGACGGCGTCGAACTATCTTCGACTGGGTCCGTCGACAGCGCCTCTGGTTTCGATAGTCGATCTGCCGAACTCGACCCTCGCGCTCGGCGCGCAGCCGCAGCGAAGGCTTTCCGTGACCGTCGACAGTTGGGTCTTCTCGGCCACCGCGCGAATCGCGGTCTTTCACTCGCACAGTACGGGCGCAACCGTGTCGGTGCGGCGCGGCTTCTGATCGCCGAGGACTGAATTGCTTCTCGTGTTCCAACGAAATACGGCTCCTCAATTCGCATGATGGACCGCACCCGTGCGTCGATCAGCACGTCGCCCAACACAGCAACAATGCCAATGGCTGGCCGCGAATGATCATGCTAGGCTTTCTCGCAAACCACTACGGAGACTGTTATGCCGTTCGTCTGCGAAAACGTTGAATGCCGCGCCGTTCTTGCGCGCGGACAGGTCAAATCCATTCGTGAGGAAGGAGGGTGGTGCTTCTATTGCCCGGACTGCAAGGCGCGCAATGAGTTGAACGACATTGGCGTGGCTGGCGGTCCTGTAGAGTTGGTTCAGCCGGAGAAATCCGCTTTGCCGCACAAGGTGATAGCAACAGCGCAACCACTGGAAGACGGCCGGTACGCGGCGCAACTGCGAATTCAAAGAGCGCTCCGTACAAAAGGCACTTACGCGGCCGAGGAGCGTTGGGACCAGCTCGGCACATTCTCCAATGCCCAGGAGGCGGTCGCACACGCGAAGTCCGTCGCAGCCGATCGACTGGGCTGACAGTAAACAGACACTTGCCAGCCGGGACTCTGGATTCGCCGCGCGCTTTATGTCCGGCGTTGGCGGCCAGTCTCCCGCTTGTGTTCGCGCCTGCCTCTACTCTCGTTGAAACTTTCTCCGCGCCACTACGTGACGGGTTTGAGTTCGCTCAGGCCCGCTCACGAGCCTTCAACGGGCGCGAGCTTGACGAACAGCCGGGCCGCTTCATTGCCGTGAGACAGAGCGCGCAGGGCCAATGAGAGCGCCAGTTGCGAGTCGTGCGCGGCTGCACTTCGGTCCTGATCGAATAGCTTGATCGCGTGGCGCATATGCTGCGCCGCCTGCTCGTGAAGCTCCGCAGCCGCTGCGTGCTGCTTTGCCGCCAAACTGTTTATGCCCGATTCCGAGCCGCTCGATGCAGCCGTCGGCGGCGCGTTGCTGTGCGCACCGGCGTCGTGTGCATGATCGATCGCGTGCAACGTATGTCCATGCGCCAGCATCGCCTGATGGGCCGCGTGGGCGAAATCTTTCCCCTCCTCGAAATGCCACGATGCTCCGTGGTGATAACGCGCCGCCTGCTCGTGATGTGATGCCGCGGCTTCAAGATGTCCTTTTTTGCTGTGCTTCGTATTCATGGCCGCTCCTGTACGAATGTACGACGAACTTCATCAAGCTTAGTCCAACCTCCGACCGTATGCGTTGCCGGCATACCCGTACGTAGATGGCCTCGATACGTGAATCGCCCGTCTGTAACGCGCTCGCGAAAAAATGCAGTTCGACAACCTTGGGGCTGTTTCAGCGTGTCAATTCGTAGCAGGCGATATCATGCAATATCGTCACGTTATTACGTGTTCAATGCGATTTTTACGGAGGCGCGCATGGCGACTGAAGGTCAGCAAAAGAGTAACGGCAGTAGCGTAGTCAAACAGTATGCGGTGCGAGACTTCTTCCGCAGGCCGGACAAACATGGATTCACGCTTGCGCCTGACGGACGTCATCTGTCCTTTCTCGCGCGACGCTCCGGTCGTCAGAACATCTTCGTGCAGAAGATCGATGCGGATGGCACGCCGCTTGGCGAGCCGCGTCCGTTGACCGACGAAACAGAGCGCGACGTGCCCGGCCATGCATGGAAGGGCAATGACCACATTCTGTTTGTCAAAGACTTTGGCGGTGACGAAAACTTCCATGTGCTGTCGGTACCGGTCGAAGGCGGCGAGCCGCGCGACCTGACGCCGTTCGGCGGCGTGAAGGCGAGCATCGTCGACGACCTCAGGGACGATGACCGCCACGTGTTGATTCAGATGAACCGGCGTGATCCGCAGGTGTTCGACGTTTTTCGTGTCGATGTCGTGACTGGCGAACTGACGCCGATCGCCGAGAATCCGGGCAACGTGATGGGCTGGATGACCGATCACGAAGGACAATTGCGCGTCGCAATCGCGACGGACGGCGTCAACAACACGCTGCTTTATCGCGACGTGGAAACCGAGCCTTTCCGCGCGATCGTCACCACCAATTTTCGCGAGTCCGTTTCGCCGATGTTCTTCACGTTCGACGACAAACGGCTTTACGTGTTGTCGAACCGCAATCGCGACAAAGCCGCGCTGTTCGAATTCGATCCGCAAACCGGGCAGGAGGGCGAGTTGCTGTTCGAGACATTGCATGTCGATGTGGGCGGTCTTGCATACTCGGAGCATCGTCGCGTGCTGACTGCCGCGACTTATGTCGACGACCGCGTGCATCGTCATTTCTTCGACGACTGGGCGCGTGATGTCATCGCCGATCTCGAACGTCAGTTGCCCGGTCAGGAAGTCAACCTCGTGAGCATCACGCGTGACGAATCGCGCGCGATCGTGCGAGCCGGAAGTGATCGTTCCGCCGGTTCGGTGTGGATTTACGATGTTGCGAGCCGGCGTCTTTCGCAGCTAGCGGAAATGATGCCGTGGCTCGACTCCGCCGATATGGTGCCGATGTCGCCGATCCAGTTCACGGCGCGCGACGGCTTGCAGCTCAACGGCTACCTGACGTTGCCTGCCGGATTCGAGTTGGGGCAGAAGCTCGACAAGCCGTTGCCGCTGATCGTCAATCCGCATGGTGGTCCGTGGGCGCGCGACAACTGGGGCTTCAATGTCGAAGCGCAATTGTTAGCGAACCGGGGTTATGCGGTGCTGCAGGTCAATTTCCGCGGCTCGACCGGATACGGCCGGGCCTTCTGGGAAGCGAGTTTCGGGCAATGGGGCCGCACGATGCAGAACGATATCGACGACAGCGTCGATTCGCTCGTGGCGCAAGGCATTGTCGATCCGGCGCGCGTGGGTATCTACGGGGCGAGTTACGGCGGCTATGCGACGCTCGCGGGTGTTGCGTTCACGCCGGAACGTTATGCGGCTGCGGTCGATTATGTCGGCGTATCGAATCTCTTCACGCTGCTCGAATCGATGCCGCCGTACTGGAAGCCGATGCTCGACATGATGTACGAGATGATCGGCAATCCGCAAACGGAAGAGGGAAAACAGGCATTGCACGATGCGTCGCCACTCTTTTTCGTCGATCGGATCGTGACGCCGCTACTGGTTGCGCAGGGTGCGAATGATCCGCGCGTCAAGCAGGCAGAGAGCGATCAGATCGTGGAGGCATTGCGTGCGCGCGGAGTCGATGTCAAATACGTGCTCAAGGAAAACGAGGGGCACGGCTTTCACAACGAAGAGAACCAGATCGAATTCTATGAGGCGATGGAGATGTTCTTTGCAGAGCATCTGGGAGGTTTGTCGCGGCAATAGGCGGTTGCGCTTCTGCTTTTGATTGATGCTGATGGGTCTTTTGTTTCCGTCCTTTGGACGAGGCAGAGGCCCATTTTTTTTGGGGTGCTCCATCTGGCGATCATTGCCACGAATGGGGGTATCGATACGCGCCTTATTTGCCGGATGTAACGCAACTGCAAGGCTTGTCTGCAAAGTTTGCCGATTGGGTCAAGGCGATGCGGCTTGAAGATATTTCAAGGCAGCTTCCTTGAAGAGTTTCATCTGGATTTCGTGCCATATGAAATTGACCGGTGCGACATATCCCAATCGAAAGCTGAGTAGGGCGTTTCAGTAAAAAACGAACCAGCGGCACGGCGCTTGCTCGATTGAGTATCAAGCAGGCGATGGTCGTCTGCGTCATATTCCAGTCAGTAAGGAGGAACGGATCATGAACAAGGCAATGAGTACTTTAATCGCGGCCGTCTCCGCACTCGCGCTGTCGGCTGGCGCTTATGCACAAACAGCCGGAGGGACGGCTGGTGGCGGTTCGAGCGGCAGTACTGCAAGCCCGGCAGCGAGCCAGATGAACAACACATCGGGCGGCTACGGTATGCCTGGCGCCACCAATTCGGATAGCGGCATGAGTGGCGGATCGGCGAACTCGACTATGCAGAAGGGCATGAACGATAACTCGACGACTACCAGCGCTCCGAAGACCAACAACACGCTGGCGACGCCGAGCGTCGTGTCACCGGCTAAGTAACCAATAGTCGTCAGGTGCGCGTGACTCGGCGCAGGTAGGCGTGAACGCAAATCGACAACGCGAATGTTTGGTTAATTGCGCTTCGCGTTAGCGCTGAAGCCGACTTTCTATGTGTATCTTCGTGTCTTCATGAGATGCGGCCGCTGCTCTTACCGGCAGCGGCTTCTCCATTTGTTCTTCGACAATCTGGCGCGAAGTCCGCAGGACAGACGTCGTTTCAGCTATCGAGAATGACATGCTGATTCTCGAAGGGTAAAGCTGAAGTATTGGCCGCCTACGTCGTTGAATGCGTACGATCACGCATCGCCCAAAACTTATTGCCGATAAAACCCACGATCACATACACGGGAATGCCGCACAATTGTGCGACATAGGGTGCATCTGTGAGATGCAACACCGAAAGCATGGTCGCGAGATTGGCCAGATACGAGATCAGGACGACGACCAGAAAGCGCATGGCAGAGTGCCGCGTTGCCGTTGTCCTGAACGTGAATTTGCTATTGAGCGCGAAGCTCAATACGACGCCGAAAGCGTAGCCGACTACGTTGGCTACGACAGGACGCGCACCCGCTGCCTGGACAATAAAAATAATGATGGCCGAGATTGCCGTATTGAGGCCGCCAACCAGAAGATACCTGACAAACTGCTGAAAAGACTCGTTACGTGATGCAGTTGCGCGCAATTCTTTCATTGAATGATTGCCTTTGTGCTCAGCTCGCGTAGACGGAATATTGGGCGCCGAACGGCACATGCGTCAGGTATTTTTCAAGCGGACGAAGTTTGGCGAGTACGTGTGGAAAGAAGATGCGAAAGCGCGCATCTACATTGAAAAATCCGGCCTCGACACAGGCCTCTTTCATATTGCGCGCGGTGATCAGTTTCGCGTTGACATCGAACTCGCAGGTGTTGACTGCCTTGACGGTTAGCGGATTCAACGGATTGTGTTCGAAGATGACGACCGTGCCCGCCGGACCCACGACGCGTTTCAGTTCACGCAGCAGATGAACGTGCTCCGTTTGATCGATATGATGGAACACACACATCGCATAGGCGAGATTAAATTCGCCCGCTTCAAAAGGTAGCGTGTGGCCGTCGAAATGAATGAAACGCGACGAATCGGGGAAGCGCTTTTGCGCCACTTCCAGCGAACGCTCGGAGACATCCACGCAGGTCAGTTGCACGTCAGGAAAATAGCGCTTCACCCAGGGGATCGACGTGCCCACGCCCGATCCGAAATCGAGCATGCGTGCGGGCGAGGAATGACGGCGCACCATTTCTTCGGCGATATCGCGAATCTTGTACTCCGCAAAAAACTCTGGACCTTCTCCCGATGCCGCGATATTACGGGCGTGCATCGCAAGGTACTCGTCAGCAAAGCTGTCGAATTCTGCCTTGTCCATTTGATTGAATTCCTCCCGTAAAACGTCGGGTCAAAGATGATTGCAAACAATTCGACGTATCGATTTACCTGAAGCCTATTGCCGTACAGGCATCATGATACGGGAATTACCGAGACATTCTTCATTGATTGACCGGATCTAACACGACCACCATGTCAGGAACGTTTCGTAAATAAACCTCATGTTCGTATTCCGAATCATGCAATCGTATTCTGCGTTTTTATCGCTGTTTTAGTGATTTTCAGACAGGTGAAGTATCGGTGCTTTTTTTTGCACTAGTATCTGCGATGAATCCGCTGTGTCGGCGGCGACTCGCGCGAATGAACGCGAGCGGTAAAACTCTCCTCGATTATCGTTCGCAAGTCATTGGAGGCGCGTATTAATGGCCGAATACGTTGAAAGCCTGACTTTGGGTCGTGGCATCTTCAGAGATGAAGCATTCACCACGACGACATTGAATCTCGTTGTGCCGTGCTACAACGAAGAAGAGGTTCTTCCCGAAACAAGTACGCGACTGGTCGCTCTTCTGGACAGATTGATCGACTCCGGCGAGGTGAGCGGCGAAAGTCGCATCATTTTCGTCGACGATGGTTCTCGCGATCATACGTGGTCGCTCATCGAAGCGCTGCATGCAACCAACGACCGCTGTGGCGGCATCAAACTTTCGCGCAATCGTGGTCATCAGAATGCGCTGCTGGCCGGTCTGTTGACCGCGCAAGGCGATGTGCTGGTGAGTCTCGACGCCGATCTTCAGGACGATATCGAAGCGATTCCGCGCATGCTCGAAGAGTATCGGCTTGGCGCAGAAATCGTATTTGGCGTGCGTCACAAACGCAATACGGACACGTTTTTCAAGCGCTTTACCGCGCGCAACTACTACAGGCTTCTCGGCATGTTTGGTGTCGATATCCAGCCCGGTCATGCGGATTTCCGGTTGATGAGCCGCAAAACGGTAGAAGCGTTGCGGCAATTTCAGGAAGTGAATCTGTTTCTTCGCGGGATCATTCCGCTGCTCGGATTCAAGACTGCGGTTGTCGAATACGAGCGCGCGCCGCGCTTTGCGGGTGAGAGCAAATACCCGCTTAGCAAGATGCTCGCATTCGCATTCGACGGCATCACGTCGTTCTCCGCCGTGCCCTTGCAATGGAGCACGCGCATAGGCGCTTTGCTGGCATTCGGCTCGCTGTGTTTCGGCGCGTGGGCCGCATTTGCACGCCTCTTCACCGACCTCACCGTGCCCGGCTGGGCTTCGACGGTTATTCCGATGTACTTCCTCGGCGGTATTCAATTGCTGTTCCTCGGTGTCATCGGCGGCTATATCTCGAAGACTTATGCCGAGACCAAACAACGCCCGCGTTTCATCATCGAGCAAACGCTATGAACATGCCTGCCGATCGCTCCGCACCGGCGAGTGCCGGCATCGACGCAACGTCTGGACACGCGCTGCTGCCGCGCGCAGGTAGACTCGTTGCGATTCTGCCGCGCGTGCTTTTCATCGTGACCGTGCTGTATGGCGGAGCGTTGTTCTGGATCGCGCCGCGCCCGCCGATGGTCGACGTGCCGCAGCACGCGGGGCAGGTGATGCTGCTGCGCGATCTGCTTGCGCATACGTCGCCGTGGCAAAACCTCGTGCAGATCAATCTGCTCACGCCCTATCTCGTCGGATATGGCCTCGCATTGCCGTTCACGTTCCTGATGCCGATCGGCGCCGCGCTCAAGTGCATGCTCACGCTCGCCTACTTCGCGTTCGTTGCCGTATGCGTCGGCTATCGTCGTTATCTGCATGGCGACGCACGGCTCGACTGGCTGTTCGTGCCGGGATTTTTCGGCTTTGCATTCGTGTGGGGTTTTTATACGTTTCTGGTGGCCGCGCCGTTGGGCATTCTATTTATCTGGCTCACGCACGCTTATGCGACGGCGACATCGGTCAGGAAAGGGATCGGGATACTCGTTGCTGGCACAGCGCTGTTCTTTTGTCATGGGCTCGTGTTTCTGTTCGCCAACGCGATAGGTGTCGGCTTTGTGCTGTTCAAACAGAAGCCATTCGCGCGCAAGGTGTTCGCGCTTGCGCCGTTCGCGCCATTGGGCGTGCTGTGCATCGCCTATGCGTTGTGGAGCCGCGCGACCGATCCACTGCTCGGACAGACAGTGCCGGGTATCGATGTATTCAAATGGGGCTTCGACTTTCAACGTCTGATCGCGTTGCCGGTGTACGTGTGGGGCATGAACAAGGGCGCGGCCGTGTATTTGCCGCTAGTCGCGTTGATGTTCGCTGCACCGTGGCTCTGGCGCGACCGGATCAATGCGGATCGATCGGTGGTCGTGCCGATGCTCGCCGTGGCGTTCGTCTGGTTTCTCGTGCCGGGCACGGCGCTCAAAACCGCCTACCTGTATCACCGATTCGCGGTATTTCTACTGCCCGCGTATGCGCTAATGTTCTGTGCGTCGCGCTCTTCCACGAGCGGCGCAGGACACGCGTCGTCCGGTTATCGTTCGCGTGCGAGCATGGTTTTGGGTGTCGGCGTACAAGCTGCGATCATCGCAGGATGCTGGATTTTCTTCGCAAACCAGACGGTCCGTTTGCATCGATTCGCTATTGAAAATGCACCGCTCGACAAGCTGCTTTCGCAAACCGAACCGGGTCAGCGAGCGCTGAGCCTTATATTCGACCGTGCGAGTCCCGCGTTCAGGAGCACGGCGGCGTACGCGCATCAATCGCTGTGGTATCAGGCGGAGCAACACGGGTTCGTGGATCTGAACTTCGCGACCTTCGTGCCGCAAATCGTACGCTTCAGGCCGGGGATGATGCCGCTCCAGCCGCCCGCGCTCGAACACGATCCGGGGAGTTTCGAATGGACGAAGGACAACGGTCGTCAGTATCGCTATTTCTTCGTCCACAAGATCGGACCTTTGCCGGCGAATTTCTTTGCCAACAACGAATGCGATGTGGCTCTGGTCGTGCAGGAGGCGGAATGGTCGCTTTACGAACGGCGCAACTGTCGATAACGGCGCGTATGCAGTTGCGTTGCGCGTTCACGAACGACTACATCAGTTCATGTCGTTCGACGAGACGGCCGCGGGTGTCTGCATACTTTTAAACATTTTATAGGTCGTCCGGCATGACATCGGGCGCCTCCCCGATGGTGACCATGTCGTATCGGGCAATGACCTGTTCGAGGTTGTAGAACATTCGTTCATGGCCCAACTGCGCGGCCAGCGGCGAGCGTTGCACCATGGCGAGCACGCCGGGGTTGAGGGCCGCGAGCCAAAGCACCACGCCGGCGTTACGCATTTTCTTTTCTGCTTCGATCAACATCCGCAATGCTGTGTACTCGATATCGAAGACACCGCTTAGGTCCAGCACCACGATGCGGGGTTTGTTCGACGCAATGCGCTGACGAAATTTCAGCGCGACGTTATCTGCGTTTGCGAAAAAAATGCGGCCCTCTGGCCGCAGAATCAGCATGCCGGGAAATGATTCGTCGTCTGAGTGTTCGGCGGACATGGGGCGAAATACATTGGTGCCGCGTTTGCGCGTCAGTTCATGTACCGGCGGGTCCGATACCTGATAGGCGAGTGCAATCAACGACACGACGATAGCGACAAGAATCCCTTCCAACGTACCCAGCAGGACGACACCGGCCAGAGCAACGAGTGCCCAGATCAGTTCAGTACGCCGTACCGAAAGGATCGCGCGGAATTCCGCCGGATTGAACAGGCCAATCGAATAAACAATGACAACGGCCGCGAGCGTTGCATGAGGAATTAATCCGATGAGCGGCGCCAGCAATAACATGACGCCCAACGCGGTTGCCGCCGTCACGCACTCCGCTGCCTGACTGCGAGCACCCGCGCTGCGGTTGACAGCCGTCTGCGTTGTGCCACCGCCAGCAGGCATCGCGCCGAACAGCGAACCACCGAGGTTCGCCAGCCCCGTGGCGAATAACTCCCGATTTGCGCCGGGCGTGGGCTCTCCGTCGCGAACAAAGGCTCGACCCGCCGCAATGGTTTCGGTAAAGCTCATTAGTGACGTGCCGAGGGCGACCGGCCAAAGGTCGCTCATCAACGCGAAGTCGGGCAAGGTAAGTGCGGGCAAACCAGTCGGCACATGGCCAACCGTTCCCACACCATGTGTCGCGAGGCCGAACAGACTGGCACTTCCGATAGCGCCGGCCACGGCAATGAGCGGCGCGGGAGCGCGCGGGAAAAAATGCTCCATTCCCACGAGTGCGACTAGCGTCAACGCGCCGACAACAATGGTCAGCAACGACGCATGCGGCAACCCCTGAACGATCGCCATTAAGTTGTGTACAAACGAGCCCTTCGGAAAATGAATACCGAGCAGTTTGGGAATCTGATCGACTACGATAACCACCGCAATCCCCGCCTTGAAGCCGATCAACACAGGCTCGGAAATAAAGTTCGCCAGGAAGCCCAGTCGCAGAACCGAGGCTAGCGTCAGGATCGCGCCGACCATCAGCATCAACGTCGCGGTTGCGGCGATTAGCCCGGCTTCGTTTCCGTCTGGCACGGCCTGGTCGAGTCCTGCCGCAACCAGGATGGCCAGCGTCGTGGTCGTGCTGACGCTCAAGGGCCTCGATGTGCCAAGGAATGCATAGATCAGCATGGGCACGAACGCCGTATAGAGACCCACCTGAACCGGTAAGCCCGCCACCGTTGCGTAGGCAAGCGCCTTCGGAATCACGACAGCCGCTGCGGTCAAGCCCGCGACAAGATCCGGTCTAGCCCACGACCTGTCGTAATGGCGAATCCATTCCGGTATCAGGAGCGACTGCGTCCCTGTGGCGCGGTTCGACGTTTCGTTAGCCATCTTTAATCCTGGACCGGTTTCGACAGTTGAGCAGACCTGTATCCAGCTGCAGGCGCAGTATTCTGCGAGCGCCAATACGGCCGCACCGGATCAGTACGTCGCCGGGACAACTCTGTATGGGTAGTCCGGTTCGACGTAGCCGTTGGCTTTCTGCCGCTTCGGCAGCGTGATCTTCTCGCGCGGCATGGCCTTATAAGGCACGCTACTCAGCAGGTGACTGATGATGTTCAAACGCACACGTTTCTTATTGTTGGAGTCGGCAACGAACCACGGCGCGATATCGGTATCGGTGGCTTTGAACATGTCGTCGCGCGCACGGGAATAGTCGTACCAGCGGCTATATGAATCGAGGTCCATCTTCGAAAGCTTCCAGATTTTCCGTTCGTCCTTGATACGCGCTTCGAGTCTTCGGGTCTGTTCTTCTTCGCTGACTTCGAGCCAGTATTTGAGCAGAATGACGCCGGACTGAACGATAGCCCGCTCGACAAGCGGAACTCCTTTCAGGAATTCCGTAACCTGCTCGTCGGTACAGAAGCCCATGACGCGCTCGACGCCTGCGCGGTTGTACCAGCTGCGGTCGAACAGCACGACCTCGCCCGCAGCCGGCAGATGCGGAAGATAGCGCTGCACGTACATCTGGCTTTTCTCGCGTTCGGTAGGCGCGGGCAAGGCGACAACGCGAAAGATGCGCGGACTCACGCGCTCGGTGATCGCCTTGATGGTGCCGCCTTTGCCGGCACCATCGCGTCCCTCGAAGACGATACAGATTTTGGTGCCGGTTTCCACGACCCACTGCTGCAACTTGACCAGTTCGCCGTGCAGGTGCTTGAGTTCTTTTGTATAAGCCTTGTTCGACAAGATATCCTGATCGCCCACGTCGTTAGCCTTCTTGCGTTTGTCAGCCATGATTTCCGACTCCAGAAAGGTCTTTGTCGCTCACTGCGTGAATGCCAGTTGACCGGGCGAAGAGAGGGCGGGCGCAGTGACCAGGATGCTTCCGCCCGCCGACGTATCGAGGCCGCGGTCGAGTGCAGGATTGAAGTTGGCCAATTGCATGCGTTGCTCGCTCTACACGCGAAGCAGAGTCAAACGGGAGAACATGTACACCAGTTTCTGTTACGCGACGGAACGGAAGTCGCCTGATTCCACTCTGTAGCTAACTTTTTTCAGCGCAAAGAGCCGCTCGTTTTCCGTACTGGCGTGAGACAGCAACGACTCGCAGTCACGCAACGCGGCTTCAGCTGAGAGCGCATTCTCCAATTCACCGAACGCCTGTCGCGCGCGGGAAAATGGCAGTTAAGCTTGCGTAGAGAAGCGGCTATTCACGTCTCGCGTCGCATTAGATTCTGGATTTATGTAAACAAATAAAGCTCGCAGATTTATTTCGAATCGAGCGTTTCAGCGTATTGCTTTGGACTGGTATTAAAAACGGCCGCTTTAAGCGAAGTAGGAGGAATTGGTGTCCTGCTGTTTTATCCTAGACTACTCCCCAAGTTTCCTCAAACTTCTATTGGGAAATTGCTGGGGCTGCGGGTTTTCTGCGTATCGAGTTATTGTTGCTGCGATGCGTCGGCGTCCTGCTTGTGGCTACGGTAAGTCCGAATGGATTGAACGCCTTTTGTTTGAGAACGCTTAGTGCATACCGGTGAATCAGTGATCCCGTCTCGCCGGTTAATCGCAGCCTTAACCTTCACCCATTTCTATCGCACCCATGCCCGGACGGTGCGTTCAACCCGTTCCTGACTTCCGTTCAGCTTGCGTCATTCCGGTCCCATGGAGGCACACCACTGAAAGCATCGACCAGGAAGTCGATCATCACGCGTACGCTGGCGCTCAGATGTCGGCGGCTTGGATACAGCGCGAGTATGTCGATATCAGGCAGACGATAGTCGGGTAACACGCGCACGAGTTTGCCCTCGCGCAGATCGCGGCCGATCAGGAAAGTGGGTTGCCAGATCACACCTTCTCCGGCGAGTGCCGCCGCTCGGGCCGTATCCCCGTTGTTGGTATGCATGTGACAGTCGACCCTCACCGGGTGAGGCTTGCCGCGAGAGTCGGTCAATTGCCAGTCGTCGCCGGTGGTTGAATACGTGTAGCCGATACAGCGGTGCCCGGCCAGAGCCGCCGGGGTTGCCGGAACGCCGGAGCGAGCCAGATAGGCCGGTGACGCACACAGAATGTTTTGCGATGTCGCCAGCTTGCGGGCTGCATGACTGGTCGACCCCGCGCGTGAGATGCGAATGGCGAGATCGTAGCCTTCGTCGACGATATCGACGACGCGGTCAATCAGTCCAACGTCCAGTTCGATTCCAGGGTGTTTCTGCATGAACCCGGGCCACAGCGGCGCCAGATACAAAATGCCGAAGCTCACAGGGGCATTGATGCGCAGTCGTCCGCGTGGTTCGACTGATGCGGATGAGACGAGCCCCTCTGTTTCCGCAACATCGTCGAGGATCGCCTTGCAGCGCGCGTAAAGCGTCTCGCCGCCCTCGGTAAGAGACAGCGTGCGCGACGTGCGATTCAGCAGGCGCGTGCCCAGGTGCGTCTCCAGTTCGTTGATATAACGGGTGACGTTCGCGGGCGACGTGTCGAGCGCATCGGCCGCGCGCGCAAAGCCGCCGCGACTCACCACGGTCACGAAAACCTCGAATGCACGCAGGCGATCCATTGCTATCTCCAATTATTCACAAAAACTGAATGATACGACCATGTTTTATGCCTTTCCGCAAGCAGGGCTGAAGCCTATATTGCTTTCACTGGCCGGGGCATAGGGCACTGGCAGATGAAATGCATCAGGAGAATGAACATGCAACGCTTGACAGGAAAAGTCGCCATCGTGACCGGTGCCAGTGCAGGAATTGGCCGCGCTACGGCAAAACTGTTCGCGAAGGAGGGCGCCAAGGTGGTGCTCGCGGCGCGCCGTCCCACCGAACTCGAAGCGCTCGCTGCGGAGATCGCCAACGACGGCGGCGAAGCCGTGTATCTGGCGGGCGACGTGCAATCGGAGGACTTCGCGAAGTCGCTGGTCGCGCTCGCGGTCAGCCGCTTCGGCCGGTTGGACATTGCCTACAACAATGCCGGTACGCTCGGCGAGATGGGTCCTTCCACAGGTATTTCCGAAGCGGGCTGGAATGCCGCACTGGCGACCAATCTGACGAGTGCCTTCCTCGGCGCGAAACACCAGATCCCCGAAATGTTGAAACAGGGCGGTGGATCGATCATCTTCACGTCGACGTTCGTCGGTTATTCGTTTGCGTTTCCCGGCACTGCGGCGTATGCGGCGAGCAAAGCGGGGCTGATCGGCCTGACGCAGGCACTCGCTGCCGAATACGGTGCGCAAGGCGTGCGCGTCAACGCGATCCTGCCGGGTGCCGTCGACACGGAGATGTATCGCGATATGAACGACACTAACGAATCGCAGGCATTCGTGACGGGGCTACACGCGCTCAAGCGCGTCGCAAAGCCGGAAGAACTTGCGCGCTCGGTGTTGTATCTTGCATCGGACGATTCGTCGTTCGTCACCGGTACGGCTTCACTGGTCGATGGCGGTGCGTCTATTACCCGGACATGATCGCTCTCTGGCGGCATCCGGCTTGCAGGTGCCGATGCCGCCAGTCCTATTTCATCCACGGAAAGGAGATTACTGATGGACCTGAATCTGAAGAACAAACTCGCACTCGTGAGCGGCAGTACCGCCGGCATCGGCCAGGCTATCGCCAGTACTTTGGCGCAGGAGGGCGCTCGCGTGATCGTGAATGGCCGCTCGCAGTCATCGGTGGATGCGGTGGTCGCGCAACTGAAAGCGGAGACGGGTGGCGATATCCTGGGCTTCGCGGGCGATCTCAGCACAGCCGGATCGGCGGAGGAACTCGCAAGGCGCTATCCGGGCGTGGAAATACTGGTCAACAACCTGGGTATCTTCGAGCCCAAGCCGTTTGAGGAGATCCCCGACGCGGACTGGTTGCGATTCTTCGATGTCAACGTTCTGAGCGGCGTACGCCTCGCCCGCCTGTTTCTGCCCGCGATGAAGCGTGCCAACTGGGGCCGCATTATTTTTATCTCGAGCGAAAGCGGAGTGCAGATTCCCGCCGAAATGATCCACTACGGGATGACGAAAACCGCGCAGCTCGCGGTCTCGCGCGGGCTGGCCGAAGCCGTCGCCGGCACAGGCATTACGGTCAATAGCGTGTTGCCGGGCCCGACGAAATCGCGCGGCGTGGGCGATTTCGTGGAGACGCTCGCCAAGGCCGACGGCAAATCTTTCGAAGAGTTCGAGAAGGAGTTCTTCGAGAAGGTCCGTCCCACATCGCTGATCAAGCGATTTGGTTCGCCGCAGGAAATTGCGTCACTCGTGGCCTATATCGCGAGTCCTCTTTCGTCGGCGACGACGGGAGCGGCGTTGCGGGCCGATGGGGGCGTCATCAAGAGTGCGTTCTAGACATCACGCAGATGTTGCGCCGGTCTTGCCTCGAACAGGTTGGCGAGGCGATCGGCGTAGTTGGGTTGATATTGCCGTCGAGGTACTCGTTGTCGATTACTACTCGGCACGCGTACCGGAAACGCCAATATCTCCCGGTTGATGCAAAGCGTAAGTAGGTCAGGCGGCTCAACCGTTAGGCTTGCAGGCAAATCGCGGATGAAATCCCAGATCTGTCAGGCGGGGAGTTTGCGGATCATCTATCGCTGCACGCCCGCAGAAACGCGGCTCCTGCGAGCCGCGCTCCGCGCGAGCAGGATTACTTCGACATTTCCGGTTCCGATCTCACACCGGTTGTCCCCGGCGCATCGAGGCTTTCAATGGCCTGGCGTACGCCTGCGCCATATGCCGGATCCGCCTTGCCGCAGTTTTCTATATGCAGGTCTTTGACTGCTTTGGACACGCCGTGCATCGCACGCGCCGTGTTTTCGAACAGCACCTGGCGCTGCGCCTCCGACATGAGGCGAAACAGGTCTCCCGGCTGTGAGAAGTAATCGTCGTCGACACGGTGATTCCAATGATCGGCCGCACCCTCGATAGAGAGCGGGGGTTCGCTGAAGTCGGGCTGATCCAGCCAGGCACCCTTTGTATTAGGGTTATAAGGGGTCGTCCCACCGTGATTGCCGTCAACACGCATGACGCCGTCGCGGTGATAGCTGTTGTAGTGGCTCGCGGCTCGGGGTGAGTTGACGGGAATCTGGTGATGGTTCACAGAAAGCCGGTATCGCTGCGCATCGCCGTAGGAAAACAGCCGGCCCTGCAGCATCTTGTCCGGCGAGAAGCTGATCCCGGGGACGACATTCGCCGGGTTGAAAGCGGCTTGTTCGACATCGGCAAACCAGTTCTCCGCATTGCGATTGAGTTCGAAAAAGCCGACCTCGATGAGCGGATAGTCCTTTTTCGACCAGACCTTGGTCAGATCGAACGGGTTCACTTTATAGGCCGAGGCTTCCTTCTCCGGCATGATCTGGAAGTACAGGGTCCAACGCGGGAACTCACCCTTTTCAATCGATTCGTACAGATCCCGGTGATGAGTTTCGCGGTCGGAGCCAACCAGCTCTACAGCTTCCGCATCGGTCATGTTCTCGATGCCCTGCTGCGTGTGCATGTGGAACTTCACCCAGAAACGCTCACCCGCCGCATTGATGAGGCTGAACGTGTGGCTGCCGAACCCGTGCATGTTCCTGAACGTGCGCGGAATGCCTCGATCGCTCATCACGATGGTGATCTGATGAAGCGCCTCGGGCAGTTGGGTCCAGAAGTCCCAATTGCTTTCCGCACTACGCAGTCCCGTTCTCGGGTCGCGCTTGATTGCGTGGTTGAGGTCCGGGAATTTCAGTGGGTCACGCAGGAAGAAAACTGGCGTGTTGTTTCCGACGAGATCCCAGTTGCCTTCTTCGGTATAGAACTTGAGTGCGAATCCGCGGATGTCGCGTTCCGCGTCGGCGGCGCCTCGCTCTCCGGCAACCGTCGAAAAGCGCGCAAACATCTCTGTCGTTTTTCCGACTTCGGAAAATATTTTGGCGCGCGTGTATGCAGTAACGTCGTGCGTGACGGTGAACGTGCCGAAGGCGCCGGACCCCTTGGCGTGCATACGACGCTCGGGAATGACTTCGCGGTCGAAGTGGGCCAGCTTCTCGAGAAACCAGACGTCCTGAAGCAACGCGGGTCCGCGCGGGCCGGCCGTTTGCGTGTTCTGGTTGTCGGGTACAGGGGCTCCAAACGCCGTCGTCAATTTGCTCATGGCACTCTCTGTGGAGTATTGGAAGGGGGTGAATACAGAGTACAAACAAACGCATAAAACGCAAGCTGGCGCGTCATGGGGCAATCGTCCGCCCCGTGCGCGCCGGCCTGCTCAGACTTGCTCTATCAGGCGATGCTTATTTAGCCGCCGCGAGGATCGCTTCGCTCACCTTCGCTGCGTGAGAGAGCATGACGAGGTGGCTGGAGGCAACCGCCGTTTTCTGCGATTTCGCCCTGTCTGCCATTCTATGTTGCAACGATGGCTGAATAGCACCATCCTGTTCGGCGACCACATACCAGGATGGCTTCGACTTCCACGCGGGGGCGGAAACATTGTCTCCCAGTGCCTTGACTGACGTCGGACCCTGTGTGACGAACGCGACCAGCCGTTCCTCTTCCGTCAGGTCCTGACCGAAGCTCGCATCGATGCCTGGTCGTGTGATCTTGAGGAAGCCTTGTGAATCGGGGCGGAGTTCTGCACCGAGCGGCGCCGGGTCCACGCTCGCGCCGAGTGAGCCTGCCGATTCGCCTTCGTCCGGTGCAAAGGCCGCGACAAATACCAGGCTCTGTACTTTGCTGTCATTGCCCGTCGCAGTCGCGACGACGCCACCGTAGGAGTGGCCGACCAGCACCACCGGCCCATCGATCAACGCGAGCGCGCGATTGACCGCAGCGGCATCGTCCTCGAGCGAGGTCAATGGCAATTGCACGGCGACGCTGGATAATCCGCCTGTCTGCAGGAGCGGAATGACTTTGGACCAGCATGCAGCGTTTGCCCATGCTCCATGGACGAGTACGGCGGTTACAGATTGACTCATGGTCGCTTCCTTAATGAATGCTGTCTGAAATGCAATGGAAAGAAGACGCGGGATTGAAGCGGGACGACGGGGGGACTTCTGAAGCAAACAGGTTTTGATGCCGTTTGAACGATTTGACCCAACCGGTCATTGAAGGCGGGAGGCGCGACAACACTGCCGCCATCAGACGTTCGCAAAACAGCAATCAATAGATATTTCTTTACTCCGATGCGATCGGCGTATTTGTCAGGACCGCCAGGCCGAATGACGGATGACGCTGCAGAAGTTGCCTGCGTGAAAATGCGGCTCCTTGTCTGCAATCACATCGGCTTTGACATTGCCGAAGGTCGTGTCCGGTTTATGCTTGATGCCGTCGTAAAAGGCCTGGATGATGTTTTCCTTGAACTGATCGCCGCGCGGATGCGCTTCGACAATGGCCTCACGTGTGGCGTCGCTGTATTGATCGTAGGTGAGTCCCAGCACGTCCATCTCGACGCCTGCGGTGACCAGCGCTATGACAGGATGCATGTGTTGCGGGATTCCCGGCGTGGTATGCAGCGCGATGGCGGCCCAAACAGTGTCGATATCGCTCTGCGAGATACCATGCCCTTTAAGGAAATCCCGCGCAGCGTTTGCTCCATCTACTTCGAATCGTTCGTTGTCGCTGCTGTAATTCTTCATCAGCCCGAGATCGTGAAACATGCAGCCGCAATAAAGAAGCTCCGGGTCGAACTTCAATCCCCGCTCTTTTCCGGCCAGTGCGCCGAAATAAAAGACCCTGCTGGAATGATGAAACAGAAGGGGTGTGACCTCTTCGCGGACCAGTTCGGTGATCTCCCTGGCAAACGCGCTATCCGGAACCTTGATGCCATCGATATCCATTGTTTCTTCTCCACCAAGATGAAAGAACTTAAAGGCATTGAACGGCGGGTGATTCAGGCGCGAAAACGCGCGTTGTAAGTCAATGGCCCTGCGTACTTCTTTTTTCTGTGTTTCAGATTACGGTCGGATAACGGCGGCGCAGAGTTCGCCCGGCTGCACGGACGCCTGGAGAATAGCGTCGCCATATGTCGGCCCCGTGTGATGAGCGGGTTCTATATGTCGAACGTGAATGCTGGCTGACTCGACTTCGTATCGTGCCTGGAGTGTAACGGAGCGCGGACGCCGCGCCATAACCGTGCCGCCTGACTACATTCTTTATTCCCTTTGACGAAAGTCGGGGGCAGGTCGCGCGAAAAATTGACATCGTCTATCATCACAAAGCGTTGGGCGGCAGCACAACGAGATGGACGGGACGTCCCATTGTCGGGATGATTATTCTGGCGAACGCGCAAAGAATCGACCTACGCAGCTCTTCAAAAGGGGCGCACGCGCATGAACAGTACAGCGATGAACCGGGCCCCTGTCCTCATTTCCACCGACCGCGTGCCGCCTGGCGCGAGACTGGCCTTCTGGCAAACCAGGGTGGCGAATCTTTTGACTCATCTGGAGTGTTCGAGCGAGAGGGATGAAGGTTTCTCCGGGTCGATTACCGCTCACCTTTCGAGTCCGGTCAACCTGATTGAAATCGTGGCGGCGTCGCATGAAATAGCTCGGGTCAAGCCGAAAATCTCACAGATTGGGGAAGAGCAGGTATTTGTCTGCATACAGATGACAGGCGAGGCGATTGTCGAACAGGACAACCGGCGCAATGTTCTCCGTCCAGGCGACATTACCTTGCTCGATACATCGAAAACTTTTCGCGCCGAGTTTCCCAAGGCTCAATCCCAATTAGTTCTGCAGATCCCAAGAACGCTCGTGCGCAAGCAGATTGGCCCCATCGAAAACCATACGGCGACCGTCGTCACGACGGACAATCCGCTGGGCACGATGACGAAGAATTTCGTCAGTTCGCTGGCGCAAAACTTCGAGAGCTTTAGCACCGATATCGCGCAACGGTTAACCGGACAGGCGATAGACATGGCCCTGACGGCATTCATGTCGCGACCGGACAACACGTCTCCGGGTACGACAGGAAACACGGTGACGAGGACAATGCTCGCCTATCGTGGTCGAGCTTTTATCGAAGCGAATCTGCGAGATCATTCACTGGCACCCGCTGATGTCGCCGGGCATCTGGGCATCTCGAAGCGATACCTGAGTTCGGTTTTTGCCAGCGACGGTCAGTCGGTTGAGCGGTACATCTGGGAGCGAAGATTGGCCAGGTGTGCTCGCGATCTCGAAGACCGGGGGCAGTTGAGTCGCGCCATCGGGGAGATTGCTTCTTCATGGGGATTCAACAACCCGACGCACTTCAGTCAGTCATTTAAAGCGGCTTTCGGTAAAACGCCTCGCGAGTTTCGAAAGGGCGTGTAAAGAGTTTCCTGCCAGATCCAGGCATCCCTGCAAGCAATTGGGCAGGCCATGTCTTAGTCACTCAACTTAATTCAACCAGCTTGCGCTTCGAGCAGTCACACCCAATAGTCTGCATTCCATATTGGCGACCGGGCTTCTGGTTCTGCAAAGAGAGCGCGTGTCGACGCACTTCCGTGGCAGGCAGCGGGCCGCCATGGCCCATGTGAAAGCGTTGCATGCCCGCGTCCACCATGCCGAGCAGTTCTGAGCTGACCGCTTGCGGATCGTCTTCGAAAGGTGGGCGCATGGCGTGCCCTTTGCGTATCAATCCCCCCAGAAAGACGCCTGAGGCGACCAGGTCACCGACCAACGCATCTCCACTGCCTAGCTCAACCGACACCGACCCGGCTGTGTGACCCGGCGTGTGCCTCGCCACGCCGTCGATTCCATAGCGGCTCAGGTCAACGCTGGCCTGATCCTGCAGCAGGATGTCGGGCGTAAATGGCAGGTACGGTTCGACGGGTACGCCCGAGCGCAGGAACAGCGGTCCCCACCAATGGGCGACGCAGTATGTCATTTCCTTGCGCCGCTCGTAGTAGTCCAGATCGTCGGCGTGAGCCAGGATCGGTGCCCCCGTCAGTTCACGCAGTCGCGCGGCCGAACCGGCATGGTCGGTATGCGCGTGAGTGACCACGATCAGGGTGACATCGCGAAAGCCGAGACCCTGTTCGTTCAAGGCGCGACCGATCTTGTCCTCGGACCCGGGCGTACCCGTGTCCACGATAACGCAGCCTGTTGCACCGATGATCAGGTGGCAATTGACCATGCCGAACGGCAGGATGGGAATCGTGACGATAGTAGGTTGATTCATGATGTGCGTTGATGTTGGTCGGTTATGGCGTTGCAGTTGTAGCGCCGGTCAGTTCGGTCCACGCGGAGTCGAGATTTGCAGCCGCCATCCATCGTCGCGACGCGGTCCCATCGCCTGCATGGCTGCGCTGCTCATGTGCGACGAACCGCCGTGGTGGTGCAGGCGCACCCGCGCCAGGTCGCCGCAGCCACTTCGCGTGACATGAATCCGCGTACCGTTCCGCCTGATATCCAATTCCGGGTCAATAGACCTTGAGCTGATACCCGAATCGTAGATTCAATTCCCCGGTTTGATAATTGGCGAAATAGTGTTTTGAGTCGATAATCCAATTATCGAATGGGGAAATAAGAATGGACCGGCTCACCAGCCTTGGAGTATTCGTCGCCGCCGTCGAGGAAGGCAGCTTTGCTGCAGCGGCGCGTCGCTTCGGATTATCGGCAGCGATGGCGGGCAAGCACGTGAGCGCCCTTGAGACCGAACTGAATGCGCGGCTACTTCAGCGCACCACGAGGCGCCTGAGCCTGACCGATACCGGCCAGACTTACTACGAACGCAGCAAGCGGATTCTGGAAGCCTTCGACGAGGCAACCCGCGAAGCGAGCGATTCGCAAGGCACCGCGCGCGGCGTGCTGCGTGTCGCGGCACCGGTGACGTTCGGCGCGATGCACCTTGGCGGAGTGGTGGCGCGCTATCTGGAGGACCATCCGCAAGTCAACGTGGAAGTGCTGCTTGGCGACCGCTATGTCGACCTCATCGACACGGGCGTCGATGTCGCTATCCGCGTCGGACGGCTGGAGGACCCGGCACTGGTGACCCGCAGACTCGCGCCTTGCCGGATGGTGGTGTGCGCGTCTCCCGCCTATCTCGCGCGCCATGGCACGCCGCGCAAGCCGGAAGACTTGCGGCTTGCGCAGCGGCTTGCGTTTAGCGAAGCCGTGTCGGCCGGCGACTGGACCTTGCTCGACGCGGAGAACCGCGCGCACGTCATTGACGGACCCTGCCGGATGGCAGCCAACAATACGCAGATGCTTCTGGCCGCCGCCCTTGCGGGCGCGGGCATTGCGTATGGTCCGACCTTCGTGTTCGGCGAGCATCTTCGACGGGGTGAGCTGGTGGTTCTACTGCCGGCTTATCACGCGGCGAATCTGACGATTCAGGCGGTTTATCCGAGCGCGCAGCGCATACCTCTCAAGGTGCGCCGGTTTGTCGATTACCTGACCGAAGCGTTCGGCGACGAACCGCCCTGGGATCGAAAGGAAATCCCCTGACTGCGCCGACGACACTAGCGGTAGTTCACGAAGTCGATTACGTCGTTGAGGAACCAGGGCAGAATGAGTTGCGTGTCTGGATAGCTGGTGCCGACCGTGAGTCTCGGTGGTCTTGACGCAGAGTCGGCATACGGTGAACGACCCGGACTGTGCAGGACGTAGGTCCCTGAATCGGTTGCCTGCTGATAACTCGCCGGAGTCGTTGTGCAGCCAGTGGCGAGAACGGCGAGAACTGCGGCAAGGCAACGGGACTTCATGATGGGATGAGCTCCGGCGATGTTTTTGCCATTATGGTTGAACTCCAGCGAACTCTGGCAACGAATCGTGCGTCGCCTTTACAACACCCATGTCGTCATGCCCACTTTTACACGTGCGCCATCCGCTATGGGCACCTATAAACAGCGTTATCCGCGATCTGGAAACACGGCCTTCAGTCGCCCTCCCAGATTCCCCCCAATGACATCATCAACTTCGTCAACCGCCGGTAGTCAGCCGTCCGCTGCAACGGCCGAGGCCGATCAATTGCTGGACCCAGTCCTGCTGCGTCGTCTTCTGCGCGCCAAAGATCGCATGGATGCTGCGTCGCACGAGGCCTGGCCTGTCGAGCGGCTTGCTTCGGTCAGCGGCGTCTCCGAGGCCCATTTCGCGCGCTCGTTCAAACGAGCTTTTGGCGTCCCGCCGCATCGCTATTTGCTGACACGTCGCATCGAACAGGCGAACACCCTGCTGCGCGACACCGACCTGAGCATCACTGACATCGCGTTCGCTACCGGTTGGGAAAGCCTGGGCACCTTTGGCCGCATCTTCCGCGACATTACCGGCCGAAGCCCGAGCGCGATGCGCCGAGAAGCGCGTGCCGCCATGCAGCAACTCGACCGTGTACCTGCCTGCGTGCTGAAGGCCGCGCAGCGCCCGGACCTCACCATCGCAGTTTTGGAGAAGCGGCGCCGCGTGGCGAAAGGTACATTGCCGACTCCACAACCAGGGAGAAAGCGTGATGAACCAGGGCATTAGCGTAGTGGGCCTGTACGTCGACAACCAGGACGAAGCGCTCGTGTTTTACGTCGACAAACTCGGATTCCGCGTGCACACGGACGTGCGCAACGGTGCCTACCGGTGGTTGACGGTCCAGCACCCGGATCAGCCGTCGTTTCAGCTGGGCCTGTTCACGCCGGGGCCGCCGATCCACGACGAGTCTACCGCGCAGACTTTGCGCGCGATGGTCGCCAAAGGTGCGATGCCGCCGCTTGTCCTCGCGGTGTCCGACTGCCGCGCGACTTACGCGAGGCTGAAGGCCGATGGCGTGGAATTCACACAGGAGCCGGTCGAGCGGTACGGCAGCATCGACGCCGGTTTCCGCGACCCGGCGGGTAACGGCTGGAAGATGATTCAGGCCGGGCCGGATAAAGCGTAAGCACGATCGGCCGGCTGCATGGTGCATCGCAGCCGGCCTCAAGGTGCGCGCGTCGATATCACGCGCGCGCTATCACGACCACGCGTTGGCCCGCCCGCACCGGCGAGCCAGGCGCGACATGCACTTCGTCGATCACCCCTGCGCAGGGGGCCGTCACCGAGATTTCCATCTTCATCGACTCGATGACGAGCAGCACGTCGCCCGCCGCGACGGTTGCACCGGGATTCACGTGGACCTGCCAGAGATTGCCTGCAATCTCGCTGTCCACCGCGACCTGGTGATCGTCGAGCGGTGCTGTGCCGGTCTCGATGGCGACGGGTTGTTCCAGAGTTTCTTCGACGGTCCCGGCTTCATGCCAGCGTTGCCGTTCGGCCTGGAACGCGGCTTGTTGCCGTATGCGAAAACCGTCGATGCCGTCAGCTTCCCGCTCCAGAAAATCCTGATAGTCCGATAACGACAGTTCGGTTTCTTCGATACGTAGCGGATAGCGGCCCAGCGGAAAGTCGCTACGTATGCGCAAAAGCTCATCGGCGGGGACCTCGTAGAAGCGGATCTGATCGAAAAAACGCAGCAGATACGGACGGCCCGCGAAGTCCGCCGTCTTCCTGTAGCGATTCCACATCTGCAGCGTGCGGCCGACAAACTGATATCCGCCTGGTCCCTCCATGCCGTACACGCACAGATAAGCGCCGCCGATGCCCACCGAGTTTTCTGCGGTCCATGTGCGCGCGGGGTTGTACTTGGTGGTGACGAGCCGGTGACGTGGATCGAGCGGTGTCGCGACCGGCGCGCCGAGATAAACGTCGCCGAGACCCATCACCAGATAGCTTGCATCGAACACGATGCGCTTCACGGCATCGATCGAATCGAGATCGTTGATCCGGCGAATGAACTCCAGATTGCTCGGACACCAGGGCGCATCCTTGCGCACGGTGGTCATGTATTTATCGATTGCGAGCTGGCACGCGGGGTCTTCCCACGACAGCGGCAAATGCACGATGCGCGACGGCACGCGCAAATCCTGCTGCAACAACACGCGTTGCCATGTGGTTTCGATTGTCGCGAGCAACGTGGCGAGCGGCAGACGTTCCGGCCGATAGTGAATCTGCAGCGAACGGATGCCCGGCGTCAGATCCGTTACGCCGTCGATGTCGAGCGCTTCGAGCGATTGCATCAACGCATGCCCGCGAAAGCGCAATACGAGGTCGAGTTCGGCGGGGCCGATTTCGAGCAGCAGATGCGTGTCGCCGGAAAGTCGCGCGACGAGTCGCTCGCGGTCGGTGCCAATGTCCAGCACGATCGGCGATATCAACGCGGGCGTCGCGCTAACACTGTCAGCAGCGAGCGGCGCAGCGGCGGCCTGTGCTTCGAGCGTGGCCGTTTCGATATTGCGGGCTTGCGCGGCGGCGCGGGCCGTTGCGATATCGACGGGGGTGAAGCGCACCTTGTCGCCGGCCTTCAACTGACCGATCTGCCACAGATCCGCCTCGATGATCGTCACCGGGCAGACGAAGCCACCCAGGCTTGGACCATCGGGGCCGAGTATCACGGGCATGTCGCCGGTGAAATCGATTGCACCGACTGCGTACGGATTGTCATGAATGTTCGACGGATGCAAACCCGCTTCGCCACCGTCTTCGCGCGTCCATTCGGGCTTCGGCCCGATGAGGCGCACACCGGTGCGGCTCGAATTGAAATGAATCTCCCATTCGGTCGCGAGAAAGCGGTCGATATACGCGGCGCTGAAGTACTCCGGTGCGCCATGCGGGCCGTAAATCACGCGCAGCACGCGAACTGCCTGCAAAGGCGGCGTGAGTATCGCGGGCAATGCTTCACCGGCATTATGTTCGGCAAGCGGATGAAGATGCAGCACGTCCCCCGCGCGCAATGCGCGGCCGCCATGTCCGCCAAACTGGCCCAGCGTGAACGTGCTGCGACTGCCCAGATACTGCGCAACATCGAGTCCACCGCGCACGCACAGATACGCGCGCGCCCCTGCGCCGCGTATCGTGCCGAGTTCGAGCGTCGAACCGGCCGCGATATACAGCGCGGTGTTCATCGGCTGAACGCCGCCGTTCAGCGTAACCGGCAGCGTCGCGCCGGTGATCGCCACGACCGCGTCGGTGTTGAAGCGCAGCGTCGGGCCGCTCATCGTGATTTCGAAGCCTGCTGCGCCGGAGTCGTTGCCCAGCAGGCGGTTGCCGAGGCGCAGCGCGCGGTCGTCCATCGGGCCCGAGGGAGGAATGCCGACCGCCCAGTAGCCGAGCCGCCCCGGATAGTCCTGCACCGTCGTTTGTGTGCCGCCACTCAATACTTCGACGGTGGTCGCGCGGTAGCGCAGGTTGTCGAGGCAACGCGTCCACGGCTCGCCGTTCGCAAACGGCGTGTCGTCGATGATCTGACGCAGATAGTCGCGATTCGTCTCGACACCGTAGAGTCTCGTTGCAGCGAGCGCGCCGTCGAGCGCGTGACGTGCTTCGTCGCGGGTCGGCGACCACGCGATCAGCTTCGCGAGCATCGGGTCGAAATAGGGCGGCACTTCGCAGCCGGCTTCGATCCATTTGTCGATACGCAGCGCGCGGCCATCGGCGACAGGAAACGCGACATCCGTCAAAAGACCTGGGCTAGGTTTGAAGTCGCGGCCCGGGTCTTCCGCGTAGAGCCGCGCCTGGATTGCATGGCCCGAGGGTTGCAAGTGCCGTGCGAGCGTCGCGAGTGGGGCGAGAGTACCGGCGGCCAGTTCGATCATCCAGCGGACGAGATCGACGCCCCACACCTGTTCGGTCACACCGTGCTCGACCTGCAAACGCGTGTTCACTTCGAGAAAATAGAAGCGCTGCGCGAGACTGTCGTAGACGAACTCGACAGTACCTGCCGAGCGATAATTTACCGCTTTCGCCAGCTTTATTGCCGCTTCGCAAAGCGCATCGGCCATGCCGTCGGGCAGGTTTGGAGCAGGCGTTTCCTCAAGTACTTTCTGGTTGCGCCGTTGCACGGAACAGTCGCGCACGCCCAGTGCGATTGCGTCGCCCTGACCGTCGCCGAAAACCTGCACTTCGAGATGCCGTGCAAGCTCGATATATTTTTCGAGGAACACGCCCGCATCGCTGAAATTGTTCTGCCCGAGTCGCTTCACTACATCGAAATGCGCGGCCAGATCGTCGGCCGAATTGCACACGCGCATGCCGATGCCGCCACCGCCCGCCGTGCTTTTGAGCATCACCGGAAAGCCGATGCGCTGCGCCGCGTCCAGTGCGGCGGCGACATCGTCGAGCAAGCCGGTGCCTTCGAGCATCGGCACGCCCTGGGTCGCAGCGATCGCGCGCGCTGTGTGCTTGAGGCCGAACGTGCGCAACTGTTCGGGCGTCGGTCCGATGAACGCAATGCCGGCCGTCTCGCATGCATCGGCAAACGCCGCGTTTTCCGATAGAAAGCCGTAACCCGGATGGATCGCCTGCACCCCTTCGGCGCGCGCGATATCGAGAATCTTGCCGATGTCGAGATAGGTCGCGCCCGCCGCGCCTTCGCCGAGGCAATGAGCGGACGACGCCTGACTCACATGCAAACTCGCGCGATCGGCTTCGCTGAATACAGCGATCCCCGCGACATCGAGTTCACGCAGCGTACGCAGGATGCGGCACGCAATCGCGCCACGATTGGCAATCAGGACTTTGTCGAACATGAGTGAGCGTTTTAAGGCGTGGGCGGGCCGTCCCGCCACGTGGGCATGCGTGCCGTGGTCGTCCACGGCAAGGGTGATGATCGCTATGCGGCGTTCGACGCGTGGCTACTTGCGCGGGTCAACGCGTTGTATCCGCCAATGACGTTCGGCACGCACTCGCAATACGTCGTAGATCCAGTCGCGCAAGGTGCTCAGTTCCATATCAACAGCTCCGCCGGGGTCGGGTTGTACGCGTTGCACGGGTTGTTCAGTTGCGGGCAGTTCGAGATCAGCACGATCACGTCCATCTCCGCGCGCATTTCCACATACTTGCCGGGCGCG
The DNA here is from genome assembly GCF_900099835.1 of Paraburkholderia fungorum. NCBI lineage: Bacteria > Pseudomonadati > Pseudomonadota > Betaproteobacteria > Burkholderiales > Burkholderiaceae > Paraburkholderia > Paraburkholderia fungorum. Next base: position 549,445 of record NZ_FNKP01000003.1, on the reverse strand, counting down.
GAAATGCCGTCTTCGAATGTCAGGCCGCCGCTCGCGGTAACCGGCACGTTCATGAAGAAATTGACGTTCGCGTTTATGTCGCGTTTCGTCAGACGTCCGTCGTGCGCGCAGGCACGCAGGTAGTTATCGCGGCAGCTATGCATGTAGCGCTTTTCCAGCGCATAACGCACGGTGTTGCTTTCCTGCGCGCATGCGCCGCCGAGCGTGTCGTGACGCCCACACGTATCGGCGACGATAGTCAGCATCGGGCGGCCGAGGTTCGAGTACAGCACGGTCCCCGTCGTCAGATAAAGGCTTTGTTGACGGCGTAAAGTGCGTTGCGCGTCGTAGCGCTCGCGCGGATCGGCGACGCTGTAGAACAGCGTATCGACGGCCTGGTTGCCTTCGAGGTCGTGAATGCGCAGTGTCTGGCCCGCTTTTACTTCCTTGAGCCACGGTTCGCCTGCGGCCAGCGTTTCACGAAAGATTGCGTCGGCGGGATTTCGGGTGCTTTCAGTGAGCGTTGTAGTCATGTGACGTGCGTCCCGTTCAGAGAAAGAAGCGTTCGGTGTTGATGAAGCCGCGCATGTTTTCGTCGCATGACGTGCGGCACAGTTCGGCGACCTGCGGGTCGGCTGCGCTCAACGCGAGCTTGACGGGCTTCGGGGCATATTCGGCAGACGGGTCGAGCGGATGCTGAATCGCGGTCAATACGATCAGCGTGTTCATTGGCGCGTACAGTTCGACGTAGTCGCCGGCCATCGAATTGCCCGGCACGAAATTGAGCGCGCCTGCTTCGGTGACGTCGACGCGGCTGAACAGGTTCAGCGTCATCAACAGATCGGGCAGCCCGAGTCCCCATTTGCCGAGTTCCACCAGCAGGTTGTCGGTGCCGTTGCGAAAGAACGCATTGCGCAGTTCCTGATAACGGCCCGCGCCGTATTTGTCGAAAACTTCTTCCGCATTCGACACGCCTGTGAGCGTGTCGTGCCAGCCGCATGTATCGGCGACGATGGCGGCGAGCACGCGGCCCATGTCCGAGTACAGGCAATGGCCTGCAGTGAGTTTGGCGGTGTGCTGGCACTTGAGCGTGTCGGGCAGATTGAGGCGTTCGCTTTTCTCGCTGGCGTTGACCATCATCACGCTGACGTTGGCGCCGCCGCGCAAATCGGTAATACGCAGCGATTGTCCGCGCTTGACGATCAGCGATGTGTGTCCGCCGCCAGGGACGTTTTCTTCCAGTAGCAGAGTCATATCGAGTCTCCTTATGCCGGGACCACGTCGGCGCGCGACGCGCCTTTCACCACGGCCTGTGCCATGTGAAGGGACGACGCACTGGCGCGGCTGTGGTCGAGTGGGATGTTGTAGGTAATACGCGCGCCGTAAGCGTGCGGCGCCTGCGGGTCCACGCGCACCTTGTCGAACACCAGCACGCGGCTGCCGAGCGCAAAGCCCTCCTTCAGATCATGCGTGACCATGAAAATCGTCAGGCCGGTTTCGCGCCACAAATCGAGCAGCAGATCCTGCATGTCTTTGCGGATGCCGGGGTCGAGCGCGCCGAACGGTTCATCGAGCAGCAGCACGCGCGGCTTCATCACCAGCGCTTGCGCGATCGCCAGACGTTGCTGCATGCCGCCCGACAGTTGATGCGGATACTTGTCGAGCGCGGCACCGAGGCCCACGCGCTCCAGCATCGCGACAGCCTGGTCTTGCGCGGCGCGGCGGCGCGCGCCGAACAGCCGTCCGGTGAATTTCGCGTGCGGCAATTCGAGTCCGAGCAGCACGTTGCGCATCACGCTCAGATGCTCGAATACCGAATAGCGCTGAAACACCACGCCGCGATGCGCGTCCGGTTCACCCGGCAGCGGCTGGCCGTCGAGCAGAATCTCGCCGCGCGTGACGCGTTCCTGACCAAGCAGCAGCCGCAGAAACGTCGACTTGCCGCAACCCGACGCGCCGACCATCGAACAGAACTCGCCTTGGGCAATGGTCAGGTTCAACCGTTCGAGCACGACCTGTTCGCCGTATTCTTTCCAGACGTTGCGAACTTCGATCATCGCGAGCCTCCGCCGTACCAGGGAAACGCCCACGTCGTCAGCCGCCGCAACGCTTCGTCCATCAGCCAGGCGAGCAGCGTGATCCACATGACGTAAGGCAGGATTACGTCCATCGCGAGATAACGGCGTACCAGGAAGATGCGGTAGCCGAGGCCGTCGGTCGAAGCAATCGCTTCAGCGGCGATCAGGAACAGCCACGCGGAACACAACGACAGACGCAGCGCGACCAGCAGACGCGGCAACAGTTGCGGCACGATCACGCGCAGCATCAACGTCCAGCTCGTGGCGCCGAGCGTTTGCGCTTTCACCCACAATTCATTCGGGATTTCGCGCGCGCGTTGCTGCAGATCGCGGATCATCATCGGTGTAATGCCGATCACGATCAGCACCACTTTCGACAGTTCGTCGAGCCCAAATACGATGAACAGAATCGGCAGCACCGCGAGCGGCGGGATCATCGACATCACGGTGATGAACGGCGATAACGTGGCCGTGACGAGCGGAATGCTGCCCGTCACCAGGCCGAATATCAGCGCAATCGCCGCGCTCACCACGAGCCCGATGCCGAGCCGCCGCAAACTTGAGACGGTGTCGACCCACAGCAGATGCTCGCCGGTGCGCTTGTCCTCGGTGAACGCGAACTGTTTGACCGCTTCGCTCATTTGCGTCGCGCTGGGCAGCAGTTTGTCGTCGGCGTTCGCCGCGAGCCGCAGCGACGAACCCGTGAAATAAACCGCTATCAGCACGATGAACGGCATGAGAAGAAGCATCAGCGCGCCGCTGCGCGTTGGGTGTCGGTTGATGAGTCGCATGGCTGACCGCCTCGTGATTCAGAAACGTTCCGGGAGCCGGCGATCAGAGCTTGCCGTCTGCGGCGAGGCGCACGTACGTCGGATCGAAACGCAGCTTCACATTGCTTTTGCTGCCGACAATGACGCCCTTATCGAATGCCATGCCGACCGCGTTTGCGTCGGGCGCACCTTGTCCGAGCAGGCCGTGATCGAACGAGAACTTCGCCACGCGTGTCATGGTTTGCGGCAGCGTCGGGCTGGTCGCGAAATCGAGGGCGGCTTTCGGCGTGTAGAAGAGTGCGGTGGTCGAGAGCTGGCCCTTGAAGCCTGCGAGATCGGTGCCCGAGGCCTTCGCCATCGACGTCAACGCGGTTGTACTGCCGGCATTGTTCGCGTGCATCAGCGCGACCATTTCGAACCATGCGCCGGTTAGCGCCTTGCCGAGTGCGGGGTTCTCCTGGAGCGTCTTCGTGTTGACGACCATCATGTCCATGATCTCGCCGGGAATCTTGCTCGAATCAAACACTTCAGTGACGTTCGGCTTCGCTTTCAGATCGGCGAGCATGGGGTTCCACGTGACGGCATCTCTGACCGACGGTGTTTCGAATGCGGCGGAGATATCGGCGTCAGACGTATTGACGACCTTCAGGTCGCGCTCGCTCAGTCCCGCGGATTCCAGCGCGCGAGCCAGCAGATAGTGCGACACGGAGAACTGGACGAGATTGACCGATTGACCCTTGAGGTCGGCCACTTTCTTGCCGTTGCCTTTGATCAGTACACCGTCGTTACCGTTCGAGTAGTCGCTGATGATCAGCGCGGTCGAATCGACGCCGCCGGTCGCGGGAATGGTCAGCGCGTCCATGTTGGTCATCGCGCAGCCGTCGAACTTGCCCGCCGTGTACTGGTTGATTGATTCGACGTAGTCGTTCAGTTGCACGACATCGACGTTGATGCCGTATTTCTTGGCCCATTTAGACACGATGCCCTGGGTTTTCGCTTCGCCCCACGGCATCCAGCCGGCGTAGATCGTCCAGCAGACTTTGAAGTCGGTGCGCCCGGCGGCGAATGTCGGAGTGGAGGCGAGAATGGAGAGAGCGGCGGCTGCGGCAGCGAACAGGCGGAACTTGCGCATGAGGTTGACCTCGAGATGGCGGGTTATCGACGGTAGGAGCGGCGCGACGAATCGCGTTCTCTCCCGGGCTTTTGTCCCGCCGTGTAACCTCGCCTGAGGTCGACAGCTCTCGGACCAGCATCCGCATCGCCGAGGCGATGCGGACCGGAACCCTAGCCGTCCATTGCAAATTGTGACTACTTAAACCGGTTGTTGCGCCGGCTCCTGCTTTTACAAAAAGCGAGAAGCGTGCCAGTGATGTGACGCCCATCTGGTGGGTGATTGCCGGTTTGACAGAGCACCGGCATGCGATCAGACGGCGTGTTCGCGCCCGCTTATGGTGCGCGATGGCACCTGTTGGGGCGCGAACCCGAAGGACGTGTGTCGCGGCGTGATGCTCATTGCTGAACCTTCTCCGACTCGACCACGAGGTCCAGCACATAAGCAATGGACGATCCGTCAGCGGGCGGATTGGCGACGGTATAGCGCTTCACGCGCAGCACATTGCGGATGCCCGGTGTATGCGTATAACCCTCGATATCCTGATTCAGCGGCTGCCATGCGCCGGGCGTTCCGGTCGGCAGGCCATGCTCGTCGTAATGAATTTCGCGCACCTGCAGGCACTGTTTGTCCGGCATCAATGGATGATTGCATGGCGTGGTTTGTGCGGCGACTTCAAGGAAAGCGGTTTCGCCGGGGCCGCCGAAGCGGGTTTGAGCCGTGGCCGTGCCGGTGAAGTTCAACGTGTCGCCAGTGGCCGTGACTAACTGAAGGTGCGGCGTGTTACCTCCTGCCAGCATGCTGACGCTCGAGGTGCCTTGCAGGCGTTGCGAGATGGCGTTGTCGAGCGCGGCGAGGGCGGGCTCGCGGCAGGCCATCATGGTGCTCACCATCGAGCCTATTTGCAGCTGGCCTTTCCTGATCGTGTAGCCGGCTCCCATGCTGTTGCAACTGTTGACTACATTCAACCGGTCGGGACTGAAGTCGAGTTGCACGGGTTTGTCTTCGCGGACGAACAAAGCGTCGATGCGGTTGCCGTTGCTGTCGGTCGCGTTGGTGAGTTGCCAGTGGTACTGGACGAGCTTGCTGCCGCCGGCCGCTGGCGACGCATTCGCCGGTGCGGTGGTTGTAGTTGTTGTCGAAGGGGCAGGGCCGGTCGCTTCGGGTGCCTGCGCACAGGCGGCAAGGGCGAGCGGCAGCAGGAGCAGGCGGAATTTCACGTCGTACCTCCGTTGAATGAGTGGGTAATAGAGGTGGCGTTTCGATGAACTCCTGATTGTATAGGACGTTGAATGACGGTTTGAATCACGTCGGCGCGACTGCGGGTGTTATCCCCGCAAGCATTTGAGCCCTGTTTTCCGGGCATAATATTTCATTCGACCATCGCGCGATCTTCACCCGATCATTCGAACTTCACCATGCGCCTATTCAACTCTCTGTTTGTGCTAATCGGCACCTTGTTCGCGGCGGGCGGGTACGGAGCGACGTTTTTCCTGTCGATGCATTTCAACTCGCTTGGCGGCAGCGATATCGACACTGGCCTGGCACTCGCGGAAGCCACGCTCGGCACACTCGTTGGTGTTCTGCTGGTCGGCTGGTTTGCACAGCGCATCGGGGCTGCGCGAACCATGGCGCTCGCGGCGTTGTGCATCGGCGCAGGGGTCACCGGTTTCGCGCTGATCGAACGAATCAGTCCGTTCAGCTTTTTCCCCGGTTTTCTGGTGGGTTTGGGTTGGGGCGCGTTCTGTCTGGCCGCGCCGATGTCGCTTGCCGAGCGCACCAGCGACGCCGAGCGCGGCGCGTGGTTCATGCGCTTTGGCACGGTGCAGATGGCCGGTATCGGCGGATGCCCGGCGGTCGCCGCATTCGCCATTCATTCGCTGCGCTGGCCGCTGACTAGCGTGCTGTTGGTGATCGGCGGATTGTGCGGAGTAGCGGCGCTGTTGCTGGAAACCTTTGGCCGGATTTCGCCGCGTTCATCAGCGTTGCCTGCGTCGCCGGTACAGGAAAGATGGCTGCGCGAATTCGGCGCTATTTCCCGCACGCGCGCCGCGTATCCGATCGTCATGATCTCTCTGTGCGCGTGCGTTTTTTCCGGCCTGATGACTTTCCAGATGTCGCTCGTGCAAGGCACCGGTTTGCAGGCGGGCACGTTTTTCAGCGTCTATGCGGTCACGGTCGTGGCGGCGCGCTGGTTGCTTGCGCGCGTCGTGATCCGGCTTCATCGCGAGGTCGCAACAAAGGTGCTGCTCGTGATGATGCTGCTCGGCGTCGCGGCGGTCTCGGCGGTGCCTTATAACGCGATGTTCCATCCGGCCAGCGCGATCCTGCTCGGAACCGGTTACGGGCTCGTCTATCCGACTATCCAGACCCAGGCGGTCAACGATTCCGCGGAAATGCACCGGCCGGCCGCGTTGACGTGGTTTGTCGTCGCGTACTTCATCGGCACCTTCGGCTTTCCGGCGATCGGCGGATGGGTACTGGTTCACATGGGCCGGGACGCACTGGTCGCGCTGATCGCCGCATGCGGACTCGCGGCGCTGATGCTGGCGATCATGCAGGACAGGCGCGGGGTCAAGGCGCTGTCGAAAGCGTGAATACGGTGGCGCTCTATTAACAGGCGCGTAATAACCCCGCGTAGTTTGTATCCCCATGTATCTCCCGCTGCAACCGATACATAGCGTTGCACGCGCCGCGATTCGCGACATCACTGCGATACATGAGGGCGGTGGAATACAGCACATAGCTTGACGTGCCGTTGCCGCCCGGCGTTCGACGCCGGTCCGTCCACTGTCTACTGTTTCAACATCGACCTCATGTTACTCATCGTCATTGCATTCATGGGCGGCGTGTTCACCGTGCTGAGCCCGTGCATTCTGCCGGTCGTCCCGTTCGTTTTCGCGCGCTCCGACCGGCCGTTCGCAACCGACCGCCTCCCGCTGCTGCTCGGCCTCGCCGGCACCTTCACCCTGGTGACGGGACTCGGCGCGGCCGGTCTGAGCGGCGCGGCGCAATTGAGCCAGTACGGCCGCTGGATCTCGCTCGCACTCTTCGCGCTGTTCGGCGCGGCGCTGCTGTTTCCGTCGATTGCCACGCGCCTCTCGCGTCCGCTGTCGGCGCTTGCCGAGCGCTTCGTCACCCATTCGCAAGACCAGCGAACGACGCGCCGGATCGGCGCAGCAGTCCTGCTCGGTGCCGCGACGGGCTTGCTGTGGGCGCCGTGTGCGGGACCGGTTCTCGGCCTGATCCTGACCGGTGCCGCGTTGCATGGCGCGACCTGGCAGACCGGCGCGGCGCTCGCCGCCTATGCGCTGGGTGCCGCGTGTTCGCTGGCGGTGGTGTCGGGTCTCGGCAAGCGTTCGCTGGATTTTCTCAAGCGCTCGTTCGGCATCGGCGAAGGAGTGCGTCGCGCGATGGGCGCGCTCGTGCTGCTCACGGTCGCGGCGATTTCGCTGGGTGTCGACACGCAGATTCTCGCGCATGTGCCAGGTGCGCCGACGAATGGAATCGAGAGCCGGCTGGTCGGTTTGCTCGAATCGAACGAGCCGGTGTTGAGGGCGCGGCCCGCATCGCCGATCATGCGCGTGTCGCTGAGCGCTTCCCATCCGGATGCGTTGCCGGTTCAGGGCCGCCTGCCATCGTTCGACGGCGCGACGACCTGGCTGAACAGCGCGCCGCTTTCCCGCGATGCATTGCGCGGCAAAGTGGTGGTGGTCAACTTCTGGACTTACTCGTGCATCAACTGTCTGCGCACGTTGCCGTATCTGAAGACATGGGCGGATCGTTATCGCGATGACGGTCTCGTCGTGGTCGGCGTGCACACGCCCGAGTTCGGCTTCGAGCACGACACGGCGAACGTGCGCCGCGCGCTGGACGATCTGAAAATCCACTACCCGGTCGCGGTCGATAACGACTACCGTATCTGGCAGGCGTTCGGCAATCAGTACTGGCCCGCGTTCTATATCGTCGATGCGCAAGGCCGTATCCGGTATCAGCACTTCGGCGAAGGCAACTACCGCGAAGCGGAGCAGGCAATCCAGCAACTGCTGGCGGACAACGGCCGTGCGATGCCTGCTGTCGATCCGAAGCCGGTGCTGGCGAACGGTTCGCAAGCGGCGGCTGATCCGTCGGACATCGGCTCAGACGAGACGTATGTGGGTTACCGGCAGGCGCAGGGTTTTGCGTCCCCACAAGCTGTGCAGTCCGATAACGCAGCGGCTTACACGTTGCCCACGCAATTGTCGTTGAATAGCTGGGCGCTTTCGGGGCAGTGGAACATAGGCGGCGAATTTGCGGAGCCAACCGTGCAGCACGGTCGCATCGCCTATCGTTTCCACGCACGCGATCTGCATCTGGTGCTCGCTCCGGCAACGGATGGCAAGCCGGTGCGATTCAGGATCACGATTGACGGAGCGCCGCCGGGTGCCGCGCACGGCGAGGACGTCGCGAGCGACGGCACGGGTACGGTGACGAGTGCGCGTTTGTATCAACTGGTGCGTCAGCGTGGTGAGGTGGCCGACAGGACGTTCGAAATCGAATTCCTCGATCCGGGCGCGAAGGTATTCAGCTTTACGTTTGGTTAAGAGAACTGTGGGTGGCGCTGCAAAAAACATGTACTTATGCCGCGCCAACTCGACCCTCAAGCCGTATTCGCCGACGACGACAAAAACTGATGAATCTCGGACACGACCGCCGCGCCATCGCCGACAGCAGCAGCCACGCGTTTAGCCGACGCCGCGCGCGTATCGCCAATAGCGAACACGCCGGGCACGTTGGTCTGCAACGCGAAGCACGCGGTTTCAGGCAATACGCCCGACATGTAGCCCGTTTTGACAAAACCCTTTTCGTCGATCTCGACGCTGCAATCATGCAGCCACTGCGTATTGGGAGCGGCTCCGGTGAACAGGAAGAGATGCCGCGTTTCGATGCACTGCTCACCGCCGGGTGTCTCGCAGACGACGGAGTCGAGTCCCCATTGATCGCGTGTCACGGCTGTGACGACTGTTTGCGCGTGCAGCACCACATTGTCGAGCGATGCAATCCGGTCGATCAGATAACGCGACATGCTCCTGGCGAGATCGGCGCCGCGAATCAGCAGATGCACGCGGCTCGCATGCGACGCGAGAAATACCGCAGCCTGTCCCGCGGAATTGCCACCGCCTATGAGCACCACCTCGGTTCCCCGGCACAAACGGCCTTCAACAGACGACGCCCAGTAGTGGACGCCGCAGCCGTTCACTTCATCGAGCCCGGCGATGGCGGGCCGTCGATACGCCGCGCCCGTTGCAATGACGACGGTATGGGCGGCGATGCGCTGCCCGTCTTCGAGCACCAGTTGACGCGGCGTCTGTGCGCAGTCGAGCGTGCGGACGCGGGCGGGCATGATGATCTCCGCACCGAATTTCACTGCCTGCACGAACGCGTTGGCCGCCAGTTCGTGACCCGATACGCCGGTCGGAAAGCCGAGATAGTTTTCGATGCGCGCGCTTGCACCAGCTTGTCCGCCGGGACCGTGTCCGTCAAAGACGATGACCGACAGGCCTTCAGATGCAGCGTACACCGCTGCAGCGAGTCCTGCCGGCCCTGCGCCGACCACGGCGACGTCATAAGTGCGGGCCGTGTCGATTTTCAGCAGGATGCCGAGCCTCGCGGCTAATTCACGCGGGCTCGGTTGACGCAGCAAGGTGCCGTCCGCGAGCATCACGACGGGGTACTCGTTGGCCCATCCGTCCAGACTGTCGAGAAGCAGGCGTGCTTCAGGATCGGCTTCAGGATCGACCACCGAATACGGATGACTCAGCCGATGTAGCAATCCTTCGAGCGCGATCAGATTCATGTCGCTTGCGGGTCCGATCAGGACCGGTCCGCCGCCGTCCTGTATCAGGCCGAAACGACGCAGCATGATGGACCGCATGATCGTTTCGCCGATCTGCGCCTCGGCCACCAGCATCGTGCGAATCTGCTCCGGCGGGATCATCAGCGCTTCGACGTCGGTTAGCGCGAGGCCGTCCGCGAGCGCGGGTTTGCCGGTCAGTTGAGCCACTTCGCCGAGAAACTGTCCGTCGCTCAATTCGGCGATGATCCGCGAGCGGCCCAGGCCATCGCGTCGCGTCAATCTCGCTTGCCCGCGGATTAGCACGCGCATGCCGAGACCGGCTTGACCCGTGCGAAACATCGCGTCGCCTGCGCGCCAATGTTCGATCGTGCCGAAGCGCCGCATTCTGTCGATCTGCGCAGCGTCGAAGCGCGGATAGAGATGATCGCGGGATGCGCCCTGCAACGCAGGAAAGCGCGGCGCCGATGCGTGTTTGCTGCCTGAGTCGGGAGTCATCGGGTACCTTTGCTTGCTTGCACGTCGGTTGAATTCGCTGCGGGCCGCTTCTCTTTGCGCAGGCCCGCGTGCTTCCGCACGGCGAGACCGTCCCTTCATCTGGGAGCGCTTCGACTTGAAAGAAGATCTCGTGTGAATGAGTCGGCAAGAGTCGACAAAGCGTCGACGGATGTCCCGAGATAGACGGTAGAGGCCGCAGGAATCGCTGCCGGATATGATGCCGTTCGCCGGTTTCGTGGTCAATACAGACGAAGGTATTGGTCGCCGCGGGACGGCGGTAGAAACATTGAATGACGATTTGTCAGTGATACGGACCGGGCAATGCTGCTATGAGATCGCCCGATCCTGGCACTACGGGTGAAACCCGAGATCAACTACCTTGATAGAGCTTGTTGAGCGCCGCAAGCTGGCCGTCCTGTTGTGCGCGCGCCAGTTCCTGACGGACTTCGGCGCGTGTCTTCGCATGCACAGCGGCCTGAGACGGGACCCATTGCGACGTTTGTCGAGCGTTGGAACTCGCGACATTTGCATCGACGGGACTGGATGCAAAAGCGGAGACAGTCGTTACACACGCAGCGAAGGTCAAAGCGATCATCGAGACTTTCATTTTCATACTCCTTAATCAATTCGAGAGGAAAGAATCCGTCCGGGCATCCAATGTCTGACTGAGCAGGATTCCGTCGTTGGATGCATTTAAACTCGCGGAAGTATCTGGCCTGTGTCTGCGCAAAGGGATATTGCAATACTGTGTATTCACGCAGACCGTGTACACAGAGAGACACAAATCCGTCCCGTCGATCAACGCGAAATGGCCGGATACACAAGTTTGCAAAAGCCATTTTTGCGGACACAAACGGGATACATGGGGATGCTGCAATGCCATATGCGTTGGTCGTTGTCGCGACACAGCGCAGATCACGAATAGCCGGCCGATGCATCGACGCGTACCCAAAATCGGGCATTGCGTGAATGCGATTCACGGCTCCATACGAACAGGCAGTTATCCCATCCCGGAGTACCGTAGTGCAGACTCATCTACAGGAAATAGACGGCGTCAACGAAGACGATCAGACACGCGTACGCGATCTCGGTAGTACAGAACACCTGTTCTGGCTACTCGATCAAAACCGTCCGACGCACTTCGCGATGGTCGCCGAGATCGACCAGGTTTTTTCGCGCGAAGCATGGCAACGCGCCTTTCGTGCAGCGCAAAGAAGGCACCCGCTGCTGTCGACTTATATCGGCAGTGACGAGCGGATGAATACCGCGTTCTATGGTCAGCCCGATACAGAGGTTCCGCTGCGCCTGGTCGAGCAGAGCGCAACGTCATGGCAAGCAGAAGTTGCGCGAGAAATCGCCACTCCTTTCGACTGGTCGCGTGCTCCATTGCTGCGTGCAACGATATTGCAGGGTGAGCAGGGCTCGACATTGATTCTGGCTGCGCATCATTCGGTGCTGGACGGAATGGGCGGCGCGTATCTGATCGAAGATCTATTGCTCGCGCTAACGGGCGAGTCGCGCTCCTCATTGCAACTGGTTCATTCGTTAGAAGATGTGCTGGCAAGCGATATGAAGTCTGCTGTCGATTTGCCTCCCGCGCCATTGGCTCCTATGCCCAAGCCATTTCGCGCAGGCGGCACAGAGACGCCGCAGATCGACGCGCTCGCTCTCACCGCGCAGTTGACGCAGCAACTCATCGCGCGAGCCCGTATCGAACAGACGACAGTGCACGGCGCAATGGCGGCCGCAGTAAATGAAGCGGGGCGTCGTCTGTCGCCTGAATGGCGCGCGCGGCCGGTGCGAACCGTGACGCCAATCGACGTGCGTTACCTCGCCGATGAAGTGGGTACCGCTAACGGCGTGTATATTACGCAGACCATAACGGTCGCCGATCATATCGACAGCAGGTCGTTCTGGCATGCGGCCCGCAAGATCAAACGGGATCTCTCGCCATCGCAGACACGCGCTACCGTGGCGGCAGAACTGAAAGCGCTGAACGCCGCGATGTCGGCGAGACCGAGCGTGCAGCACGCGGCGGGATTTCTGTCGGCTGTGCTGGCCTTCGACGTTCTATTGTCGAACCTGGGTAATCAACCCATCGCTTCGTCGTACAACGGTTTGACGCTGAAAGCGCTATGGGGGCCCATCGTCACGTCGGGTTTCGCGGATGACCAGATCATCGGTCTATGTACTATCGACGGCATGCTCCGTCTTACGCATGTGAGCTTTGCCGCGTTGCCCGGACTTCTCGATGAAGTCCGGGCAGTTCTCGAAGCTGCCGTGACCGCCTAAAAAGGCTCAAGTCGCTGCGGTATTGATCCGCAGCGACTGCACGCCGCGCAGATTATTGCGCGGATGCCATTTCAACTGATCCAGATCGACCGGTTGCATATCAGGAAAGCGATCGAGAAGATCGGCAATTGCCACTTCCATTTCAAGCTGTGCCAGCCGCGCTCCGAGACAATAGTGAATGCCGCCGCCGAATGCGAGCGACGGCACGTTGTCGCCGCGATCGAAAACAAGTTGATCAGGATGCGAGAACACAGCCGGATCGCGATTCGCTGCGCCGATCAACATGAACACAATCGTGCCGGGCGCAAGCGTCACATCGTGAATAACGACTTCTTCGAGCGCCGTGCGTACCACCATCTGTATCGACGTGTCGTAACGCATGCACTCGACGACCGCCTTCGGGATCGACGCGAGGTCGCGCTTGAGTGCATCGAGTTGAACTGGTTGACGAAACAGTGCGACCATTGAATTGCCGATCATGTTCGATGTCGTTTCATGTCCCGCAATGAACAACAGAATCACATTCGAAACGATCTCGTCGTCGCTGAGCGTAGCGCCTTCGTCTTCGACGCTGGTCAGCGAAGAAATGATGTCGTCGCCCGGAGTAATGCGGCGCTGCTCGACCACCTTCTGAAAATATCGTTCGAGCGTAAGCGCGGCTTCGTTTGCGGAGGCCAGTGAGGTTTCGTCGAGCGGTGCGAGATCGAACGCAGCGACGAGACGGCTGGCCGCAATGCCTAGTTCGTTGCCATGCGAAGACGGAATATCCAGCAGACGACAGATGATGTCCACCGGCAACGGCAGAGCGTAGTCGCTTATCAAATCGAATTCGGACGCGTTGCCGATCCGGTCGAGAAGATCGCGACTCGTCATCGCTACCACGTCTCTGAGCTTTTCAATTTGTCGCGCGTTGAAAGCCTTCATGAGAAGCGTGCGTAACTTCGTATGAGCGGGCGGATTCATCATCAGAAAGGTGCGGCTCAGTGCCTGAAATACGGGGTACTGGGTCGCGGCCTCGCCATAACGTGCGCGTACGCTTTGGAGATAGGTTTTGCCCATGCGCCGGTCACGCAGCAATGTATCGATGATTTCAAACCGGCCGGTGACCATTGCGTTGGGGCCTACTGGCAGCAGCGCGCCGGCTTCGCGCACTTTTTCATAGAGCGGATAAGGGTCGGCGAAAAATTCGGGGGACGAGAAATTAGCGAAGTTCATCGGACAATCACATTCCTGTAAGACAGTTGACGGATGGCGAAACCGGTTGCAACTGCCATAACACCTGACAGGCCGGTCTATTCCATTACCGGCGAAATATTTCGATTGCGGAATCACCCGGTCAACAGCCTTAAGTTTCATTGCCCGCAAGCCGTAAACCAGCGTGGAGACATATAGCTGGCGCTTACGGACTTCGCTCCGGCAGCCTTATTGCCCGTTACAAGATTCCAATATCCATGGGACGCCGACGGGAATCACACTTTCCTGACATCATGTTCAAGAACATTACGATTCGCGCCCGCCTTGCGCTGGCGATGAGCTTTCTCGGTTTGCTGCTGATTGTTGGCGGGGCAATGGGCATTGGCGGTGTCCTGATGAGTAACGACAACGTCAAGAGCCTTTACTCGAATCAGCTCGGTTCGTCGGTTGCACTCGGCGACGCCAGCGTGGCGCTGGCGAGAACGCGTCTGTGGCTGTTCCGTATCGCTATCGACCCGGGCGCATCCAGCGTTCCTCAATATGCGCAGAATGCCCGCGCGTTGCTCGATCGCTCGAAGAAGAGTTGGGCTGCTTATCGCGCATTGCCGTTCGCGGATGCCGACGAAGAACGCCAGGCCAACGAGTTGACTCAGAAACTCGAAAGCCTCGTCACGGTCGGCCTCGATCCGATTTTTCAGGCTGTCAGCAGCGGTGACGCGACCCGGATCAGGGACGCCGTGCTCAATGCGTCGTCGGCGCAATACATCGACGTGACCGCCGGTATCGACGCGTTGCAGGCGAAGCAGGCGAAAGTGGCGCGCGAGATTTATCTGCAGGCGCAAACGCGCTTTCAGTGGTTCGTCGGCATTGCATTGGCAGGCATCGCTTTCGCGCTGGCTGCCGCCGCGCTTGCATGGCGCTCGCTGCAACGCGCGATCGGCCAGCCGCTCGAAGAAGCGCTCACGCATTTCACGGCCATTGCCAACGGCGATCTGACCACGCGCGTCGAGGTCCGCTCGCAGGACGAGATGGGTCAGTTGATGAGCGGCCTGCAAACCATGCAGGGCAAGCTGATTGAGACCATTAGCGTGGTCCGGGAGAACGCGGGCAACATCAATACGGCTGCGCAGGAAATCGCGGCTGGCAATACCGATCTGTCGCAACGCACAGAGCAGCAGGCGGCGTCGCTCGAAGAAACGGCTTCGAGCATGGAGCAATTGACCGCGACCGTTCGCCAGAACGCGGACAACGCGAAGCAGGCGACCTTGCTGGCGGGCACCGCGTCCGATACGGCGCAGCGCGGCGGCGATGTGGTCGGACGCGTGGTCGGCACGATGAATGAAATCTCGGAAAGCTCCGCCAATATGGCCGAGATCATCAGCGTGATCGAAGGCATTGCATTCCAGACCAATATTCTGGCGCTGAATGCGGCCGTCGAAGCTGCGCGCGCGGGCGAGCAGGGCCGTGGATTCGCGGTGGTGGCGTCCGAAGTGCGGGTGCTGGCTCAACGCGTTGCAACGGCTGCGGGTGAAATTCGCGGACTTATCGGCGAAGCGGTGTCACGCGTCGACACCGGCTCGAAGCTGGTTCAGGAGGCCGGCGGCACGATCGAAGAAATCGTTGGCGCGGTGAAGCGGGTGAACGATATCCTGCAGGAAATTGCATCGGCTTCGGAAGAGCAGAGCACGGGTATCGGCCAGGTCAACACGGCCGTCAATCAGATGGACCAGGTGACCCAGCAGAATGCGGCGCTTGTCGAGGAGGCTTCGGCGGCGGCGCACTCGATGGCGACTCAGGCGCAGGGGCTGCGCGATGTGGTCTCGGTTTTCAAGGTCGGCGCCCGCTAATTTCGATCTCATGGATCTGTCCGGCGGACGTGTCGAATGCGAACGGCCCGTTGTTTCGTTGCGCGAGCAGGCGACGCAAATTTGCGTTGCGGCTCGCGCTTTATTTTTTGCGCTAGCGATTGCTGGTTAAAAAAGCGCGCATCACGGTATCGGATAACGTATTCGCCGGCGCAATGGTCTCGCTAAGTGTGATGCAATGTGCAGCGCGCTTCGTCGGATGACATGGCGCTTTCCATCGACCACTTCCCAACACGGGCCCAGAAAGGAACATGCTTAAATCCAGATTGCTGCAAGCGGCTTTCGGTCTTTGCATCGCGGCGGCCGCCGGTATCGACACCGCTTATGCAAGCGAAGCCGCCCAGTCAGCCGCACCGGAACTGTCGGCTGACTTCGTCGCGCACGACTTCCAGTTTTCCGACGGTACGGTGTTGCCGGACGTGCGCATTCACTATGTGACGATCGGTACGCCGCATCGGGATGCCCATGGTCGTATCGACAATGCGGTGTTGCTGATGCATGGCACGACCAGCAGCAGCCAGGAATTCCTGACGCCGCTCATGCGCCGCGAGCTTTACGCACCTGGCCAACCGCTCGACGCGCAACGCTATTTCGTCGTGATCCCCGATGGTCTGGGGCGCGGCGGTTCCAGCAAGCCGAGCGACGGCCTGCGCACGCGCTTTCCGCGCTATGGCTACACCGACGTGGTGGAAGCCAACCATCAATTGCTGGTCGACGGATTGCACGTGACGCACTTACGGCTGGTGCTCGGCGTTTCGATGGGCGGCATGCAAACGTGGATGTGGGGCGAGCGCTATCCCGACATGGCCGACGCGCTGATGCCCGTGGTGAGTCAGCCGATTGCCATTGCCGGGCGCAACTGGCTATGGCGGCAGATGGTGATCGGCGCGATCCGCAACGATCCCGACTGGCACAACGGCGACTACGCGGCCGAGCCGGTTCAATGGCTTCGCGTGATGCCGCTGTTCGCCGTGCTCACCGGCAATCCGGCCCGTTTGCAGGCGCAGGCGCCGGATCGCAAGACCGCCACCGACCTCTATGACAATCTGGTCGAGCAGGCCCGCAAAAGCGACGCCAACGACGTGCTGTACTGGTTCGATTCGTCGTATGACTACAACCCGACCGCGCAATTGAACCGGATTCGCGCGCGCGTGCTTGCCGTCAATTTCGACGACGACCTGCTTAATGCCGTCGATCTCGATGTGATGCAGCGCCTGATACCGGCCGTCGCAAATGGACGGTTCGTCGAAGTGCCGGAAACGGCGCATTCGTATGGGCATCAGACGCAGACTCACCCCGAAGTCTGGAAGCAGTATGTGAGCGAGTTACTGGCTCAACATTGAGCTAATGCGGCTTTAATGGATCGTGTAGCGCTCACATTTAAATGTGGCGCTACTTTTAAGCCGCTTTCTTTGAACGCTCGATTAAAAAATCGGCATAGTCGCGATTTTTAATCCACGAAGGCGCCCGTCCGCGACCGCTCCAGGTCGCCCCGCTTACCGGGTCCCGATATTTCATCGTGACAGGCCTGGTGTTATAGGTACCGCGCCGGTCCACCCGTAACTCATTCGGGACGAGCTTGAAAAAGTTCATGACCTGGCGAATATGTTCGATTGCCGCATGCTGCTCATCCCGCCATGCGGATTCAATCTGCTTATCGAGTTGTGCGAGTTGCTGCTTAAGCGTCGCAATCCGGCTGCTCATGCTGTCTTTTCCGTATTACACGACCGGGCCTTTCACGCAGCGGTCGTTTCGTTCAAGAGAATGCGGTAGTACGTTGATGCGCTCCCACTTCACATATCAAGTGAAATATGAAATGAAGTCGTAATAATATCAGTTGAAATTTAGATTTCAACTGATATTCTGCGCTTCATGAATTCATCGACCAAACCTCCACGGCTGACTCGCGAAGAAAGCCGGCTACAAACTCGCGGCCATCTTCTCGATGCGGCGAAGCGTTTGTTCGTACGGAAGGGGTTCGGCGCCACGTCGCTTCGGGATATCGCGACGGAAGCCGGTTATTCGCAAGGCGGCTTTTATTCGAATTTCGCCGATAAGGAAACGTTGTTTCTCGAGTTGATGCGGCAGCGGGCGAGTTCGGAGGTGTCGGGGCTGGCGCACCTGCTTGGAAACTCGAATGCGTCCACGGACGACATTCTGAACACGCTGGATGTCTGGTCGCAATCGCTGGACAGCGACCCCGACTGGTCGGTCCTGGCGGTTGAGCTGGAGCTTCACGCGAGCCGCAATCCCGCGTTTGCGGTGGCGTCTCAGGCGCTGTGGAGCGCGCATCGCGAAGGGCTGGCGAGGTTCTTCGAGCAGCTTTTCGCGCGGCTGGGGCGGGTGCCCCCGGAGTCGCCGGCGTTACTGGCGACTTCGTTCATGGGGCTGGCGCATGGGTTGGCGTTACAGCGGTCGGCGGTCGCCAACGTGCCGGTCGGGCGAATGATGATGGTGTTCTTGCGCGGTTTGGTTGCGTCGGCCGAGCGGGTGGGGTGAGGCCGCGCTAACGGGGGCGGCCTCATGCGTCACAACGGAAAAGCGGTCATTCACTGCGCGTTGCTGATGGCATTGCCATCGAGCTTGTGCTCCATATGCGTCAGGTCGAACACGTTTGCCGCGCCGTCTTGCTGATTGCCGCTTTCCGGTGGCGGAACGGGTAGCGTATCGTCCTTTTCCGTCCAGTTGTCCGATTTATAGTTGAGCGATTTTCCGCGGATATATCCATACCTGTCCGACGAGATCGCTTTCAAGGTGGACGCGTCTTTTATAATCACGGGCCGTAAAAAGACTAGTAAGTTTGTCTTCACTCTACTCTTTGTTTCATTCCTGAACAGATAGCCCAACAAGGGTACTTTCGAGATCCACGGTAGCCGGCTATTCGCATTGTCATAGGCGTCGCTGATTAACCCGCCCAGTACGACGATCTGACCATCGTCGGCGAGGATCGTGGACTGCAGCGAGCGCTTGTTAATACTGGATCCACCGGCGTTGTCGGCCGATCCGCTAATGACACTCGAGTCTTCCTGATAAAGCTGTAATTTGATTGTTCCGCCCTGATTGATCTGCGGTTTCACGTCCAGCATGACCCCGACATCCTGCCGATCATAAGTATTGAATGCGGACGCAGACGAAGAACTCGTGCTGGCGGTTGAATATGTACCGGTCTCAATGGGAATGTTGGTGCCGACCAGTATTCGCGCTTCGTGATTGTCGAGCGTAACCAGACTCGGCGTGGATAAAATGTTGACGTCGGAACTCGTCTGTAACGCCTGAAACAGACCCTTGGTACCCAGAATATTTCCGAAGCCCGCGACTATTCCCACATTGGTCGTCGTTTCGGCCACGCTCGCGAGACCCGCTGTGGTCAGCCACTGAATACCGAATTGCCCGGTTTTATCCGACGACACTTCCATGATCAGCGATTCGATATAGACCTGAACCTTGCGTTGATCCAGCCGGGCGATAACCGTGCTGAGATTCCTGAAGACGGGTTCCGAGGCGGTAATGATCAATGAATTGGTCGAGACGTCGGCGACGACTTCTCCGCTCCCTTTATCGCCGTCCTGGTCGCCGGAACCCGACGCCGAGCTTCCGGCGGTGTTGCCGGTAAGAGGCGAAGCGCCTCCCGATGCGGACGATGAAGTACTTGAGCTACCCGATGTTCCGCTGCCGGAACTGGGTAATGGAGGCAGCGAGCCGTCGCTATCCGAAAACTTGGACGCGCTTTGACCGCTGCCTTTGGTTTGCGTGCTGGTGTCTTTCGAATCGGTTGAACTCGACAGGCCCAATATCTTGCGAAGCGTTTTTGCCAGGTCGGTGGCATCGGCATTTCGCAGACTGACGATGTGGATATTCCCCGGGGTTCGAGCGGGGGTATCGAGTTTTATCACAAGCGCTTCCGCCTCGTTCAAGCGGGAGGCTTCATTCGAGCGAAGCACGATCGAATTGGTGCGCGGGTCCGCTGCTACGGTTACTTTCTGTGTCGGGTCCGATTCGCCGATAGCACCTAAATCCAGCAGCTTTTGAAGTTGCGGAACGAGGGTGGGGGCATCCGCGAAATTGAGCTGTACCACGTCGATATGGGATTGGGACGCGGCGTCGATGCCGGCGATAACCGCCGCTATTCTACGGATATTGTCCGCATAATCGGTCACGACAATCGTGTTATTACCCGAATATGCGTTGATGGTGTTATTGGGCGAGATTAATGGGCGGAGTATGGGCAATAGGCTATTGGCAGATTCCCTGCGCAGCTGAAATACCTGCGTAACGATCTGATCGCCTTTGGCAACAGGGTTATTTCCAACATACGTCGACACGCCCTGTAGTTTTGCGTCCGCTTCCGGCACAATCTTGAATACGCCATGATCCTGTAATAAAGAGAAACCCTGCATACGTAATGCCGATTGCAGTGTTTTGATCGCTACGTCTTCAGACACGGGATTTTCCGATGTCAGATTAAGAACGCCTTTCACGCGAGGGTCGACGATGATGGTCTTTCCCGTGGCCGCTCCGATTGCGCGCGCCACCTGCGTGATGTCCGCATCTGCAAAATTCATCGTGACATTGGCCATGGACAATCGTGAGCAAAGCAACAGCGATGTACACACGAAAGACGAAAGTACTCGATGGAAAGATTGTCGTGTCATTTAATTTGATTGCCGCATAGCCGATAATTCGCCGTGTAATTTTTCTGACATAATTCCGACGATATTTATTTACCGGGCTGCACAAGCACAGACGTTGCAGGAAGTGGAGACGGTTTTGTGCTGCAATGCTCTCGCCTATATATTGAAAATATATATAAGGTTTTGTGAGGTATAAAAGCCGGATTATATATTTATGCGGTTTCGGTATGGGAAAGATTACTTTTGATTTTCTAACCGAAACTTTTAAGAATATTTGGTCAAATGTCGTAGCACCCAAGGCGCCCATGATCCCCGGCGCGTTGGGCTTGCGCGACAATTGTCGGTGAACAGAAGGACCGAAAACCCCAATTAAGGTTCTGCCCGCTTGACTAGCACCCGGCAAGTTTTCAGGCAGGTTTGTGCATCCCTTCGGTGTAAATCTCCACGTTAAGACTGGATGGTTGGCTTAATGAAAGGAGCGTTTCGGGGTATTTTGTGTTGCGAGATTCGTCAGGTATCACAGTGTTCACTCCTTCCAGTGTCACATTCATCGGCCGCCTGACGCTGGCCATTTCCCTCCAGGAGCCATCGAATACCGCACCCTGGCACCGGCCGAGCGATGGCGTGTTGCGCACCGCAAACGGAATTGGCGATTCGTTCAATCCCGCGTTGATCATCAGGAGCCTTTGCCAAATCCGTTTCTCTCGAACACCACGGGCGGCATCGCCGCTTCGTTGACATGCAGACAGAAGACGTCCGGGCGCGCGTAGTGACCTGCGACGTCAAAATCGTACTTCGACCGGGCAAGATCGTTGAGGTCCAGGTCTGATACGAGCAATGCATCCTGGTCGAAGAGAGGGCCAGCAATGAATTGGCCAAGCGGGCCGACTATGCAGCTTCCACCGCTCATCAAGACGGTGGAAGGATCGTTACCCTGGATGGCGGCGTAGTCGACTGGGCAATCCGATCGGCGCAGATGCTGGCAGGCTGATAACACAAAGCAACGTCCCTCCAGGGCAACATGCTGCATGGAGGAAGCCCACGTCGGCCGGCTATCGGCAGTGGGAGCGCAGTAAATCTGGACGCCCTTTGCGTACATAGCCATACGCATTAATGGCATGTAGTTTTCCCAGCAAATGACTGCACCGAGCCTGCCGAACGGCGTGTCGAAAACCGGGAGGGTCGACCCATCGCCAAAGCCCCAGATCAGCCGCTCGCCACCTGTTGGCATCAGCTTTCGATGCTTGCCGAGCATCACGCCGTCCGGACCAAAAAACAACGCTGTGCAGTACAACGTGCCATGGTCTCGCTCGATTACACCGATCACGATGTACTGTTTGTGGTCGGCGGCAACCTCGCCCAACCGGCGAGTGCCGGGACCTGGAATATCGATCGCACTGTCGTAGTAGCGGCGATAATCGTCGCGCCCGGCAGCAGTTCTTCCACCAATTGTCGAGCCGAAATCGAGACCCTTTGGGTAGGCCGAAACGAATGCTTCGGGAAATACGACAAGCTGAGTGTTCTGTCGTGCCGCGTCGGCGGCAAACATCGCGACTTTGTCGATAGTTCTGTCGGCATCGAAGACGACCGATCCCGATTGCACAACCGCGGCACGTAGTTCGTTTTGCATCCGAGTTCTCCACAAAACGCAGGATTCCAAATCGAAAACGTTTCGTTTCACCTGCAGATAGCGTCTACCCACGTATGCCGATCGCTCTCGTTGCAAGCTTGATCGCAACTGGTTTGAGCCGGATAGTTCGCCGATTGCGAACACGACTGCCCGGAGTCGAGGCCAGTACAAGTATAGGTTGCCGCCAGACAAGATTTGCTACCTGTTTGTCGGGATTTAACGAAACGTTAGACGATTGCCCGTTCAAGCTTAAGAAGGAGTTCGAACGATGAATCCGACGGTCAACTCCTTCCGCGAACGCCTTGTCATTCCCCTGAAACAGTCCACAATACAGCGAATGCGATTGCATGCGCGCCCCGTCTAACCGGCTGCCCGCCTGAACGGATCCAACCCCGCGCATGAGTTGCCGTTGGCAACATCCTCGCGGTCGTTGTTATCTAAACGGAGCATTTTTTCAAGACCTCCACCTTGAGCGGCGTTCGCCGCAATAATCATGAGCCAGCTGCAATTCGACTCGCTGCTTCACCACCATATCGTTACGACTTTCATCGAAGAAGGTCACGCGCCGACTAACGTGCAACTGGCGTCGAAGGTTGGGGTGAGCGTCGGCGACATTGAAGCTGGGCTAATGCGCCTTCAGGCTTCCCATGGCCTCGTGCTCCATCCCGATCGATGCGAGGTGTGGGTGATTCATCCGTTTACTTCGTCGCCTACGCACACCTGGGTGCAAGCGGGGAAGAAGGGATGGTGGGCTCCGTGTATGTGGTGCGCACTTGGTATAGCGGCTCTTGTTAAGGGACGACTGACTGTGCATACCCGGATCGGAGGCGAAGCGGAGTCAGTAAAAATAGATGTCGTGGAGTCGGTTCCATTGCAAACTGAACTGTTCGTTCATTTTGCTGAACCCCCGCGCAGCGCATGGAACAACGTTCATCACTTTTGCGCGCGCGTTCTTCCATTCCGATCTCCAGAAGATGTTGCCGACTGGGCAGCAAGACATCAGCTTCCATTGGGTGAGGTCATGCCGATTGCGCAACTCGCGGATCTGGCTCAGCGCTGGTATTCGCACCACGCCGACTCGGACTGGGAGAAATGGACGCCGGCTCAAGCCATGGAGATATTCCGCTCGACCGGTCTGGTGAGCAATTTCTGGAAGCTCGATAGTTCAGCCGAGCGCTACTAAGCGCTTGCTGCAGGATAGGTAGTGGTTTTCGAACGTCTTATCGAGAGAGTTGACGGACGGTTCAGGATCAGGAGTCGGCCATGGCTAGAATCGAAGCGAAGTTGGCGGCAATGGGTTTGGTCCTGCCGCAGCCACTACAGATGCCGGCATCGGTGCGTATGTCACTGCCTTTTGCGTGGGTACGGGTGAGTGGGAAGCGTGCGTTTGTTTCAGGGCATGTGCCGTTATGTCCAGATGGGACCATAGCGCAGCCCCTTGGTAGAGTCGGCGCCGAAGTCTCTCCAGATGAAGGTTATTCAGCTGCGCGACTAGTGGCGCTTGCCCAACTGGCAAGTCTCCAGAGAGCATTAGGTGACCTGGATCGTATTACAGCGTGGCTGCGCGTTTTCGCGATGATCAATGTCGCACCGGGTTTCGACCAGACGCCGCGAATCGCGAATGGCTTCTCCGATCTCATTGTTGAGCTATTCGGCACCGACGTCGGGACGCACGCTCGCTCCGCAGTCGGCATGGTGTTGCCTCTGGGCGTTCCTGTTGAATGCGAGGCGGAGGTTGAGATCGACTGACTGCACAGATCGTCTATCTGTGAAAGTGGCCCGGATCTATCACTGATTGCCGTCAGGCAGAGGTCGGCCCAGGTGACACTGATACGCTACCTGCCTTTGAACTTGCGGGGCCAGCCAGTAGAAAAGTTAGACTTGCGTGAAAGTCGCTTCCAACAGCCTCGGCTCGATGACTGACGCCACCCTCGAATTATTGGCACGTGTTGGAGCGGAAGTTGCCAGCTCGAAATGTAAGTTACCAACTGCGCTGCTCCCGCTAATTGTGGGCGCCAACAGCTGTTGCAGGCGGAGAAGATTCAAGGGGTTTCGGCGTGGGCCGGGACCCTATAGAGAAAGCAGTGGACAACTCTGGGCTGTCCACTGCTGTAGTTCAATACCAACTCAAGCTTAAGACTTCGGAACCATCGCAACGCCGCGCAGAGCCTGACCGTATGGCGCAGTTTGCATCAACGTGAATCCAGTTGCCGAAGCCGCCGTCGAACCCGTGACGTTCAACGTGATCTTCACGAGCTGATTGGACTCCGCACCCGCATCGAACGCGCTGCCCAGGCTAGATCCGATCGTGGAAGTCGTCGCGTAGATCGTGAACGAACCATCGCTGTTGACCTGCCCGGTGATATCGCGAAGGCCGTCCGTAGTCGTGGTGTAGCTCGCGCCCTTCACGCCATACACGCCGGTCGTATCCGTGATCGGATAGGCCGTGCCCAGATTGAGGCCGGCCGTGAGGTGTGCAATCGGCGCCCACGTCGTGCCGGTCTTTTGATAGACCCACAGGCCGCCGCTGCCCGACACCTGATCGCCGGCAACGCCGTCGCCTTCGTCGGCGACGAACATCAACGACGGGTTCGACGCTGGAATCCACATACCGAACGGATAGACGGTTCCTGTCACCTGGCTAGGCGATGTGAGGTTGGTCAGATTCGTCGCCAGTGCAGTGGTGAAGCCGGGCAGGATCGAAATCGCAGCGTTCTGCGGCAGTTGGCCGCCGTTCGCCAGCGCGGCCGTCGCACCTACCTGATACACCGTGTTCACGCCGTTGCCGCCGCTGCCCTTCGACGTGTAGACCGTGCCGTCCGGCCCCACGTAAAGACCGCGGAAGTTGGCGTCCTTGCCGGTCTTGTCCGCTGCCGTCGCGGGGGTCGTCGCGAGGCTGGCGATCGTGAAGCCGAACTGGTCGCCGGTCGAACTGCCATTGGTGATCGTGCCCATCGTCGCCAGCGAGCAGGCGGTGCCTGCGGGCGCGGTCGCGTAAGTGCCGGTGCCCGTGCCGGACTGGAATGCGCCGATGACCTGGGTGAACGCGCAACTGCTGCCTGCCGCGATGCTTTGAACGCCGCTCGACATGGACAGCATGTCGAGTATGGCGGTCGTCGGCTTGGGACTTTTGCCCGAGTTCCCCGCATTGCCGACAATGTAGTACATGCCGTTAGCGAGTACCGCCGACCGGCCGTTATTGCCCGCATACGCATTCGTGTTGGTGAACGACAGGCTGCTGTCGGCGAAGTTGAGCTGGGCGACGGTGCGATACGTAGGTGCGGCAACGTCGGTATTCGTCGTGTCGATCACGCCAGGCGTATTCGAGTTCGAAATGTCGAGTTGATCAGGCGACGTGTTGTAGCCGACGAAGGTCACCGATTTGCTGTCGAGCGAAATATTCAGCGCCATTTCCGATTTCGACGCGAAGCTGGTCGCGAACTTCGCGCCATTCTTCGCGGCTTGGGCCGTGATATCGAGCGTTTGAGCCGCAGCGCTCGCGCCGGGTGCCCACTGGTCGATATAAGCCTCCGAGGTGACGCCGAAGTTCGCATCGTTGGCGTCGTTGGTGAAGACGTTCGGGAACGTGCCGGGCGAGACGGCGCTGATCGGCGCGGCGTTGGTGGTGGTCGGCGTGGCGTTATACGGCAGCGTTCCTGTCACCGAGAAGGCCGGATCGTAGGCGGTGCGTGCAACCAGCAGATTGCCGGCGCTATAGGCGCTGGCCGACGTGGCCGGCGTGGTGGAGGAAGCGGGTGTGGGCGCTGAGGTGCTGGCGGGCGTAGACGAGTGGTTCGATCCACCGCATGCGGCCAGGAAGGAAACGACGGCTGCAATCGGCAAAAGACGGAGCGTGGTTTGCATTGATATTGTCTGCCTGAAGAAATGGGCGGTAAGGAAGTGCGTTGTGGACAATACAAAGCAGACGAGGCGGTCGCATGAACCAAACATTACTAAGCTAAATTCTGGTTTTAATCTGAATCAGAGACCTGGACTTAAGGTTTCCTTCAGGAACTTATGCTGTCGATTTTTAAAAAAAACGTTCTACATAGTCGACTGCAGTACTTCGTTTTCTTTAAATTAACTTCGTAAGCTAGACATCACGACCAATTAACGCCCTGTCTCTAGCATGTCCTCATTCGTTGATCGCACTACTGTCATTCAATCGAGGACGCAAATAAATGCTACGGGTCAGGTCGAATTTCCGAAAAAAACCGATTACGCAATTTGTTCTGGCTTCGCTCTGTGCAACTGGCGCGCAGCTTTCTTTCGCACAGGCTCAAGGCGATCTCGGCTCTGTACAAAGCACGGCAACAACAACGGGTAACGCTGCCGCGAGCACCGGCAACAACGTGCAGTCGGCTCCGGCTCAAGCGCCTTCTCAGGGTTCGTTGAGCGCGACCGAGCCGAAGTCGATCATCAGCCGCCACTACATCGAGAACAGCACCACGCCGGCATCGAACTACAGTGACATCATCCAGATTGCGCCGAGCGTATCGGGCATCAATCCGAACGGCGCGGGGTTGATGGAATCACAAAGCCTGTCGATTCGCGGCTTTCAGGACGGTCAATATAACGTCACGTTCGACGGCATCCCGTTTGGCGATTCGAACGACTTCACGCACCACTCGACCTCATTCTTTTCGTCGCGAAATATCGGCTCCATTGCGGTGGATCGCGGTCCGGGCGACGCGTCGCAAATCGGCTTCGCAACGTTCGGCGGCACGATTGCCGTGCAGTCGGTAGAACCCTCGCTGACGCCGAAGTTCTCCGTGTTCGGTTCATACGGCAGTTTCAATACATGGACGAGCGGGGCCGAATTCAACACCGGCGACCTGCAACAATGGGGTGATGCGCGCGCAGTGGTCGGCTATAACCACGTGGGCAGTGACGGCTATCTGACCAACTCGGCACAGCGCCGCGACAGCTTCTTCTTCAAACTGGACAAGCCGATCGGCGATAACACGCTGCTTACGCTGTATGCCGATTACACGCGTATTCACCAGAACGTGTCCTTGGGTGCGACCGCGGCTCAGATCCGCCAGTTCGGGCCAGATTTTGGTCTCAGTAGCGATCCGTCGAGTCAGTCGTATTACGGTTACAACTTCGACCGGATCAATACGGACTTCGAATATATCGGCCTGAAAACGAGTCTTGCGGACTGGAAGATCGAGAATAAGCTGTACACGTACGCTTATTATCACGACGGCTTCAACGGACTCGACCCGAACGGCGAAACCCCCAACGGTACGTCGTTCGGGCCGGACAACGTGCCGGGCCAGCAAATGGCCAACAACTATCGTGCATTCGGCGACGTGATCGATGCACAGCGGCAACTCGGTCCCGGGAAATTGCAGCTTGGCGCATGGCTCACGCACCAGTCGAATTTCCGCGACAAGTTCAACGTGGACAGCTCGCTGAACTTTGCCTACGAGCAGACCAATTACTCGATGCACGACACGTTCCTCACTTTCGAACCGTTCATCCAGTACGAGTGGCAACTGGGGCACGGATTGACGCTCACGCCTGGCGTGAAGTATGTGTCGTTCAATCGCAGTATCGATTCGCCGATCAACCAGGGTTCGGGTGTCGCGGCGGATTTCAGCCACACGTGGACCAAGGTGCTGCCGTCGCTGACCTTGCATGAGCAGATCAATTCGAACTGGAGTGCGTATCTCCAGTACGCGCAAGGTTTTCTCGCGCCGAACCTGAACGTGTTCTATGTGCAGGACCCGTCCGTATCGGGTCAGCCCGATCCCGAGCAGACCGATAACTATCAGCTCGGCACGACGTATAAGAGCGACCGGCTCACGGTGTCGGCGGATATTTACTACATCAACTTCCGCAATGCAGTGACGAGCCGTACCGTGGGCGGCAACACCGTGTTCACGAACGCGGGCGGCGCGGTGTACAAGGGCGTCGAAACGGAAGCGACCTTTTACGCCGGTCTCGGTTTCAGCTTCTACGGCAACCTGACCTTCAATTCGGCGAAGCAGAAAGAGACCAATTCGTGGATGCCGAACGCGCCTCAATCGACCGCCGCGTTGGGCGTGCTCTATGAACGCGGGCCGCTGTACGGTTCGCTGATCACCAAGTTCGTCGGCCACCAGTTCGGCGATACCGGCGACACGCAGCCGCTCGGCGGCTTCGCGGTCACCAACCTGTCCACCGCCTACACGATCAAAAGCCCGACACCGTGGATGCACAACACGCGCATCGGCTTCGAAATCGACAACCTGTTCAACCGCACCAGCATCAACGGACTGGCGGGCTACACCGCCGCCGACAACACGCCTTTGTACTGGACGATTCCGGGCCGCGCGTTTGTCGCGTCGCTGTCCACCGACTTTTAACTGGAGACGAATTCATGAATACCGACAACCTGCTGCATCTCGCCAACGATTCGGGCG
The DNA here is from genome assembly GCF_900099835.1 of Paraburkholderia fungorum. NCBI lineage: Bacteria > Pseudomonadati > Pseudomonadota > Betaproteobacteria > Burkholderiales > Burkholderiaceae > Paraburkholderia > Paraburkholderia fungorum. The sequence continues at coordinate 521,154 of NZ_FNKP01000003.1, read as the reverse complement.
GCGTGCTCTATGTGATCGCCGCGATGCTGTTCGTCGCGCTGACGGTCATCGCTGAACGCTTCTGGTTTTTGCAGCGTGTGGCCTCGTCGGGTCATGCCGCGCTCGATCAGATCGATCGAATCGATCATCTCGACGCCGCGACGCTGGCCCGACTGACGCGCGACTACCAGGACCTGCCTGCCGCACAGCTGTTCGCAGCCGCTACGCGCTTGCAGAACAGCCAGGATCGTGACGAACTCGACGCCCGCTTCAACGAGGTCATCATGCGGCAGGCGCCGCGTATCGACCGCTTTCTGTGGGTGCTCGACACGATCGTGACGCTCGCGCCGCTGCTGGGTCTGTTCGGCACGATCATCGGCATGTTCAACGCGTTTCAGGTGCTGTCGAATCCGGGTAATGCGCCGACCCAGGTTACTGGCGGCGTCGCTGAAGCGTTGATTGCGACCGCCTCGGGGCTGTTCGTCGCGATGGTAGGGCTGGTGTTTTTCAATGGACTGCATAACCGCGTCCGGGCTGTCGTGCATCAACTGGAAACCCTGAAGGCGGCGCTCGTCAACCGCATGGCGCGGCACACGCAGGAGCCTGCGAAAGTGGAGCGTGACACGCCGCGCGCGGTGTCGGGCCAGTTCGCGTCGCAGGGGGCGTGAGCATGAAGTATTTCGAAGTGCGCAAGGCACGCATCGAGATCATTCCGATGATCGACATCATGTTCTTCCTGCTGGTGTTCTTCATCATGATCACGTTGCACATGATTCCGAACGCCGGTCTGAGAACGCAATTGCCGTCGAGCGCGTCGACTCAGGCGCTGCCACCCGCGAAGGTGATGGTCACGCTCGACGACGACGGCGCGATGTCGGTCGACGGCAAGGTACTGAGCGCGAGCGCACTGACGGCGATGCTGGCGGCGCGTGCGGATGTCGCGCATACGTCGGTCACGATTGCGGGCTCGAAAGTCGCGCAGATCCAGAAGCTGGTCGCCGTGATGGACGCCTGCCGCGCGGCGGGGGTATCGCAGATCGCGCTGGCCGCCCAACCTTCGGCGAAATGAAATGGCAACGATTCCCGCTCGTGTCAGCGTGCCGGAGCGACAGCGGCTCTATCTCGCGGCGGCGCTCGCGCTGGTCGTCGAGGCAGGTGTGCTTGGTGGTGCTTATCTGATGGCGACGCATCGGCAGGTTGTGCCGATCGAGCCGCCGCCGACCGTGTTGTCGCTCGTTGCGGCGCCTGCACCGGCTCCAGTGACCGCGCCCGCTCCTGCGCCCACTCCTGCGCCAGAGCCGAAACCTGTTGAGCGTCCGGTGGCTGCCGCGCCTCACGTCACGCATGCAATCGCACCTCGCGCGCGACTTGCGGCGGCATCGCCCAGAGTCTCACCGCAACCGGCAACGCCGCCGCGCGTGGCTCAGTCGATGACGCCGTCCGAGCCGCAACAGCCGGTCACGCCGTCATCGCCATCGCCCGCACCTGCACCTGCACCCGCACCGCCCCCGACGCCCGTCGTGCAGCCACCCGCGAGGCCGAACGCCAGCTTCGAGGGCGCGCTGCGCGCAGCGATTCAGGCAGCGCTGAATTACCCCGAATCCGCCCGCATGAGCGGCATGGCAGGCCGCACCCGCGTGGCCTTCGATTACCGCGACGGCGTGGTGTCGAACGTACGCGTGGTCGGTTCCAGCGGCATCGGCCTGCTCGACCGCGCAGCACTCGCGGCGGTGCGCGACGCCGCGTATCCGAAGCCGGACGCCGCGTTCGCAGGAAAAACCTTATCCGAACAACTGTGGGTCACTTTCAATCTAAACGAGACCGAATGAAACCGATTTATTCCGCCCTTACGGCCGCCGTGCTGTTGTCCACTCTATCGATTGCGCGCGTGGCGAGCGCCGCCGCCACGCTGCCGTCTGACGCACCCGTGCAGCACGTTCTGCTGATCAGCGTGGATGGCCTGCATTCCGGCGATCTCGCCAACTTCATCGCAGCGCATCCCGACAGCACGCTGGCGAATCTCTCGAAGCAGGGCGTCGATTACACCAACGCTCATACCGTCGAGCCCGCCGACTCATTTCCCGGTCTGCTGGCGCTGGTCACGGGTGGCACGCCCGCGGTCACCGGCGTCTACTACGACGACTCCTACGACCGCGCGCTCGCCGCACCCGGCAGCGATTGCAGCCGCCTCGGCACGCGGGTTCGCTACGACGAATCGCTCGACAAGATGGGCGCGGACGGCCACGACATCATCGATCCCGCCAAACTGCCGCGCGACCCTCAACGCGGTTGCGTACCGGTTTATCCCCACGCTTACCTTCGCGTGAACACGATCTTCGAAGCGGTGCGCGACGCGGGCGGCTACACCGCGTGGACCGACAAGCATCCGACTTACGAACTGGTCGAAGGACCATCGGGGCAGGGCGTCGAAGATCTTTTCCTGCCCGAGATCGGCGCGAACTACGAAGGCCTGACTAACGTGTCGAGCAGCGCGATCACCGGTTCGCTCGGCAAGACGGAGGCGTATGACGAAATGAAGGCGCGTGCCGTTCTCAACCAGATCGACGGCAAGACGCACGACGGTAGTCGCTCCGCCGCCGTGCCGAATGTGTTCGGGCTGAACCTGCAGGCGGTGAACGTCGCGCAAAAGCTCTACGGCTATCGCGACGCCGACGGTAGCCTGACGGCGGGAGTCGATCGTGCGATCGGCCATGTGGATCAACTGATCGGGCAATTCGTCGGCGAACTGGACCGGCAGCATCTTCGCGACGGCACGCTGGTGATCGTGACGGCCAAACACGGCAACGGTCCGATCGATACCGCGCGTCTGGATAAGGTCGACGAGCGGCGCTTGCAAAAAGTGATCGACGACGCCGCACCGGGCGCGCTCGCGCAACTCACTACTGATCACGGCGCACTGATCTGGCTGCACGATGCCTCGGCGACTCAACGCGTCAGCGCCGCGCTGAAGGCCCGGGCGAACGCGCTCGGTATCGCCGACGTGCTCAGCGGCGAGCGTCTCGCGCAGCGCTTTCCGGCGCCCGCGCAGGACAGCCGCACGCCGGACATTGTGGTGGTGTCCCGCGACGGTGTCATATTCACGCCGCCAAAAGATGGCAAGCTGGCCGAACACGGCGGCTTTCATAACGACGATACGGCGGTCGCGCTGCTGCTCGCCAATCCGCATCTCGCCGACGCCGGCCGCCGCGTGACGTATCCGGTGTCGACGACTCAGGTCGCACCGACCATCCTGGCTGCGCTCGGCGTGCCGCCTGACGCGTTACAGGCGGTCGCGCAGGAAGGTACGCCGGTGTTGCCCGCCGCGACGTGGACGCCGCTGCGGCAATTGACTCAGGATCAACGGGGAACTCATCCACTTGGCAAGTGACAAGGCCGTCCCGCGGCTGTGCGGGAGTACGCCACGCGTGCTGGTCGTCGAAGACGACCAGCATGTCGCGCTCGAAATCGAGGCGGCGCTCGAAGACTACGGTTTCGAATCCGAATGCGTGGCGACCGGTCACAGCGGTTTGCTGCGTGCACTGAACGGCGACTTCGACGTCGTGGTGCTGGACCGCATGTTGCCGGACCTCGACGGCCTCTCGATTCTGGCGACCTTGCGCAACGTCGGCAAGCGGACCCCGGTGCTGATTCTCAGCGCGCTGGCCGCGGTCGACGAGCGCGTGCGCGGACTGCGTGCGGGAGGCGACGACTACGTCACCAAGCCATTCGACGGGCTGGAGCTGACCGCGCGACTGAACGCACTGTTACGCAGGCATTCGTCGGTGACGGGGCCATCGCTGCTGCGTGTTGGCGAACTGACGCTCGACCCCGTCACGCACGATGTGCAGCGCGGCGGCGAGGCGCTCGAACTGCAGCCGCGTGAATTTGCGTTGCTCGAATTTCTGATGCGGCACGCGGGGCAGGTGGTCACGCGCGCCATGTTGTTCGAGTCGGTCTGGAATTACCATTTCAATGCACAGACCAACGTGGTCGATATGCACATTTCCAATTTGCGCCGCAAGGTGAGTTGCAATGGGCGCCTTCCGCCCATGATCGTGACGGTCCGCAACGCGGGTTACATCATCCATGCCGACAGCTAGTTCGACCGCACGCGTGAATGCAGGCAGCGTAGGCTGGCTGCTGGCGATCTTCGTCAGTTCGGCGGTGGCGTTATTCGCGCTGCTTTACTGGCTGACCAGCGGCTATCTGCTGCACGAAGTCGACGAGCGTCTGCGCGGCGAGGTCGGCGAATTCCATTCGATCGGCCGCACCGAAGCGATCGCCAGCATCGCTGCACTGAGCCGTCGCGATATTGCCAGCAGCCGCCCGTACGGTGTTTTCGATGCGGACCGCACATGGCTGGCGGGCAATGTCCCGCGTCTGCCGAACGAGCCGGATCGTCGGCCGTTCAATTACACGCAGACTTTCAAGGGCGGCGGCCGGACTACCGAGGGCCATTATCGCGGCATCATCGTGCCCACTACCGGCGGCGTGCGCATCGTGGTCGGGCATTCCATCGACGAAATTATGGAGTTCGACCGCACGCTGGTGAAGACCCTGTGTGCAGGCATGCTGCTGACCATTCTGCTGGCGATCGCGTGCGGCTTTGCGCTCAATCGCATTTCGAATCGCCGCATTCGTGCGCTCGGCGAGGCCAGCCGCGAGATCATGGCGGGCAAGCTCGACCGGCGCCTGCCGACGCGCGGCACGAGCGACGATCTCGACCGGCTGGCGTCGATCGTCAACACGATGCTCGACGAGATCGAACGGTTGGTTCAGGAAGTGCGCGGCGTATGTGCGGGTATTGCACATGACTTGCGAACGCCGATGACCCAGTTACGAGCAGGCCTCGAACGCGCGGGCAGACGTGCGCGCACCACCGGGGACTACGCGTTGGCGCTCGATAACGCGATTGCGCAATCGGACGTGGTGCTCAACCGCTTCACGGCCTTACTGAGGATCGCGGAGATCGAGGCAGACGGCCGTCAGGCGAGCTTCGCGGCGGTGTCGCTCGATCAGGTATTGCGCGATGTCGTCGAACTGTACGAACCGCTTGCCCAGGAGCGTGGGTTGACGATGACACTGCACGCGTCGGCACAGGTCGCGGTGATCGGCGATGTCGACCTGCTATTTGGCGCGGTCGAAAATCTGCTGGACAATGCGTTGAAGTTCACGCCGCGAGGCGGCGAGATCACGCTCTCCGTGCAGCAGGCCGACGAGTTCGCGCTGCTCCAGGTGAATGACACGGGGCCCGGTATCGAAGAGGGGGAGCGAGAGGCGGTGTTGAGGCCGTTTTACCGCAGCGGTGCCAGCACGACGCAGACCACATCGGGGCACGGCCTTGGCTTGAGTCTCGTGGCAGCGGTCGCGCGCGTTCACGGCGCGAGCATCACGATCGGCGATAACGCGCCGGGTTGCGCGATTTCATTATGCTTCAGGCTTCGTCCGGCTTTTGCAACATCACCTCAGTGCCTGGCGCTCTGTTCCTGAAACGGATCGGCACGTTGTGCATGTTCGCTCCCGGGCGAGCGATGGCTCGGCCGCGTTATCGGCCGCGCACATGACAGACCACCAACTCGCTTCACGCTATTGAAGGCCCCGTGGCAGATTCGAGCCGAAGCGCCACTTTGCCGTACCTGGTTATGGAACGAGTAGGTGTCCAACCAGGTGGCGCAACGTGGCTCAACCTGAACTCCCCGCATCAGTTCGACGCCGCCACATCCTGCGACTCGCTGACGGCTGCCGTGCGCGTCGTCGTCGCGTCCGCGCCATGCTGGATGGCGTAGAGTTCGCGGTTGCGTGCAACGGTGGTCGCTGATGGCGGGTAGTCGTTACTGCGTGTCGGCACGAGACCTTCAGCCTGCGCCTGCTTCAATTGTTCGATCACCTGAGCATGCGTGAGCCCTGACGGGTTGGACTGGGCAAAAGCGGTTGCGCCGAATGGCAGGCTGAGCGCAGCGACGGCGAGAGCGGTAAGCAGTTTCATGATTTGACTCCAGAAGTAGGAAAGATAAGTGGCCTGAACCACGCTTCCTATTCTGGCCAGTTCACCTGTCCACGCCCTGACCCGTTGATTACGGTTTTGTCATCCGGCAGGGCGGCTTCGCGTCGAACCGCGACATCTCTTTTCGAATCCGCGCAATCCGAATACATTCGAACAGGTGAGGCCATTGGGCATGCATTACCAAATGGCCTCGAAACGTGCGTCGTTTAAAACTTGTGCCGGATACCAATGCGTGCGAGCACCTGATTCGCGCTCGACGACGGCGCATCTGCGCCCGTGATGTAGGCGGTATTCAGCGGCGCGGCTACCTGCCCGCCACCCGACGCGTGCTGATACAAGCCCTGAACATACACGTCCGTTCGCACCGACAGGTTGTAGTCCGCCATCAACCCGAACTGTTGGTATTTAGGCTTCGAATCGCCTGCGCTACTGTTGAAGTGAGCGATCGTATAGTTATACATAGCTCCGACAAACGCCGCCTTGGTGAACTGATACTTCGCGTTGATTTCGAAGTTGTCGAATTTGAGGCTGCTGGCGGTGTTCGCGAAGCTGCCGACATAGACGGAGCCGGTCGCGTCGTTCAGGCTCGTGTGGCTATAAACGAACCCCAACAATGCCGATCCGATTGTGTAGTTGATCCCCGCGCCCCACACCTGCTGACGGCTGGCGAGAAAATTGGTGTCGTCGGTGGCGAGCGAGCCGCCCGTGGTGCCTCCTGGATTGTTGATCTGCATATAGGCCGCCGCCACTGTCAACGCGGAGCCAACATACTGCGCGCCCAGGCTGTAAGAACGATTGTTCGCGAATCCCCCAGCCTGATTGCTGAATCCGTACAGGCCGCCGAATGTCACACCGCCATAGGTGTTGCTTGTGTATTTGACGCTGTTGTTCAGGCGAAACGAGTTATCGGTGTTGTCGTTATCGTACGGGTGCGACATCAGATAGCCGGCCCAGTTTCCATTCGCTGTGAGCGGTGCAAGATAGTCGACGACAGAGTCGTACTGACGACCCATCGTCAAGGTACCGAACTGATCCGAACTGAGGCCGACGAACGCCTGACGTCCGAACATCCGTCCGCCCTGTCCGAGCTTGCCGGAGTTCACGTCGAAGCCGTTCTCCAGCTGGAACACTGCCCTGGTGCCTGCGCCAAGATCTTCCGAGCCTTTAAGTCCCCAGCGGCTACCTTGCGTAAAGCCACTTTCCATCTGCACATTCGAGTGACCGCCGGTATTGTTGGTGTAATTCAGACCTTCGTCGATCAAGCCATAGAGCGTGACACTTGTCTGCGCCATTGCTGCAACGGGAGCCAGAGAACAACCGATAACTGTATTCGCGGCTGCGGTAATCAGAAGCTTTTTCATCGATGCAAGTCCTTGTGGTTGGGCACTCTGCGCCGGTATCCCGGTTGCGCCCAGCGCATGTCCGGCGTCAGATGCCCGCACTTTAGGACCTACAAAATCCTGCTCCGTAGCAATTCAGTATTGCTCGATGGGTGTTGTACGGCACCTACGTCCAGTTCATTCGGCTCCTTGCGTTGGTGTGCGCGATCGCGATATTGCGCCACCGCGAAGTCGACGAAATGGCGCAACGCGATTGGCATATGCGGCTGCCCGGAATACAGCAGCCAGACCGTGCGTTCGTCGTCGCAAAGGTTGGCGTCGCCGAGCAGAACCTGGAGGACGCCGCTTTCCAGTTCATGACGCACGAACGAACGCGACAGCCGCGCGATGCCGAGCCCCGCCTTGACCGCGCGCTTGACGACCTCGGGACTCTGCGCGTTCATGATGGGCTGCACCACGACGCGCCGCGTACCGTGTGTGTCGCGGAACTCCCAGTACCGGCCGGGAGAATCTGCTGCGATCAACACATCGTGAGAGGCCAGTTCTTCAGGCGTGTCTGGCGCGCCGTGTCTCGCCAGATAGTCCGCACTGGCTACGATCACATCGCGCGTGTGCATGAGCGGTCTGCACACCAGCGAAGAATCGCGCAGGCGACGTTCCGCGCTGAAACACACATCGAACTCGCCGACTGCGACATCGTTGAGATTCTCGAATACGTTGAGATCGAAACGCATCCCAGGCTCGCGGGCCCGATAGGTCGCCAGCAGATCGAGCAGATCGGTGCTCGCATACGAAGACGCGGCGGCAATACGAAGCGAGCCGCCTGGCTGCTGCACGGCGGATGCAATGCACTTGTCCATCGCGTCGAGTTGCTTGAGCAGTTCGGTGGCGTGTTCCCAATACTGCTGACCTGTGTCGGTCAGCGAGACGTGCCGCGTGGTGCGGTTGACCAGTCGAACACCGAGGTGATCTTCGAGCGAGGCGAGACTGCGCGTCACAATCGAATTCGAAATGCCCAATTGACGGGCTGCTTCGGCGAAGTTCAGGCACTCGGCTAATCTCGCGAAAATTCGGATCGACGCTAACTGGTTCATGAGGCGCTCCGATGCCAGACCCAATTTCTGCTGGGAGATGGTGGCTTGAAACGGCAAAAGTGCATAGTTGACCGAACTCCATCTGTGACGACACATTGCCTGCGCGGCCGGGACTATTTGCTACGTATGGTTAGGCGCGAGGAGATAGCACCCAGCATAGCGATTGGTTCGTTACCCAAAACCGTCCAGTGGATTACAGAATTGTTATTTGATCTATTGGAGGTCCTGTTAAGGCTCTCTTCATATTCGCTATATGTCGAAACTGAGGCATCGCTGATATAGAGGGCTTCGTGTAGCCAATAGCCGTTGCGAAAAGAATGCGAGCACATCGTGAGTTCGCGGGTCGCGGTATTGAAGAGGACTAACGGTATTGAAGAGGACTAACTAGAGGCAGTGGCTGCAGATTGATGGCAGCGGTGCGAACACAGCGCGGACCAAGGCCTTGGCCTGAGCCTCGAGGCGGCATTGTGCTCTTGAAACGAGGCGCCCCGCAGTGCATGTTTGTTACTGCGCTAGCCTGGCCCAATCCATACCTTCTAAGCTAATGCGCGACCGCTCGCGTTGCCGCGGATAAACCGCCTGGCGGCGGCTTTTGTAGAGGAATCGTAGAGCACTACCAGAGCCACATTGCTCTTTGCAAACCGCCCGCGGCTGTTATATCTGTTACCTGGAGATGGTCGGCCCGCTATGGGCGAACAACGCGTCTCGCGACTTGATGTGTCTGGCGATAGCGTTGCGAATTCCCATTGATTGCAGCACGAAAGTCTGTTCCGATTCGCCACGATGATAGGCGTAGACGATGCCGAGTGCGCCGATCGTATTCTTTTGATTGTCCATCAGCGGCACGAGCACGCCAATGCGAACGCCGTCCTTCTGAACTTCCACAAGCGATTTTCCGGTTCGAATGACACCGAGATCGTCGTCTCCAGATGCCTTTCCGCGCTCGCTGGCCGAGTACGAGGCAATCGCCAGGTTCTCCGTCTGTCCGGGTGGAGTGACGTGGAGGATTACGTCCGTGATGCCGGGATGACTGGCGACAATCTGATCCACAACGCGTTGTGCGTAAATCACCGAATCGACGTCAGGAGACGTGGTTTTTAATAACCCGGCGTTCGCATAACTGGCGAAAAGCAGTGACGCGCCGATAAGCGAAGTTTCGAAGATAGTCTTCATTCTGTGATTTCGACCTGTTTGTCGAATATTACGAATTGGGGGAAACAGGTCGATGGCGGATAAAGTCGATCGATCAACAATAATATCAGTTGAAGCTTAAGAAAATCTGAGCGGCTTATCGATTTATACAGTCATTGTTGCTCAACTGATTCGCGCGCCGATAAGGCCGTGGGCAGGCGTCGTTCCGATTTTATCGCTTAAGGGTTTCATAATCTGTTTCGTGTTATCGGGGCCGTAGAAGATTTAATCGTTATTATTTTTAGAATGAAATAAGCATCTGATTTTATTTCACGCATTTGTAATGTCTTGTAATTAAGGTTCGCCAGATCAGTTTTCAAATTACAAGATCAGTAGTTTTTTTAAAAACAGTTCCGAAAAATTTTCCGATTAATTTCGATCGGTGGCTTTCTATTAACTGTAAAAAAGGAGTAGTGATGCGAAAGATCAAACTTATCCTGTCGGCTGGTGCGGTTGCGGCGTTGCTGAGCGCATGCGGCGGTGGAAACAGTGTCAATTCGTCCGCTATTCCGTTGCCGGCGGGCGTCGCGGCCGTCCAGTCTGGATACACCATTTCTGTTTTTGCGCGCGGCCCTTCCGCATCGACGCTGCCTGACGACATCGTTGTCGCCGCAGACGGAAAGAGTGTCTTCGTCGCCTATCAGGACGACCAGGATCCGGGCGGCAAGCCGGTTGCGTCCGGTAAAACCACCGGCGAGGTCATTCAGTACGATCTCAGCGGGAATGTCCTGAAAAGCTTTTCGGTGCCCGGTCATTGCGATGGGCTGTTGAGCGTGGACGCAGACACGTTGTGGGCGTCGTCGAACGAAGACGGCAATCCGATCGTTTCCGTGATCAGGATTTCGACAGGCAACGTTTCCGCTTACACGTACAACAAGGCTTTGATGCCTCAGTCCGGCGGCGTGGCAGGAACTGGCGGTCTCGACGATATGGTGATCGTCAACGGCGAGGTGTACGCAACGCTATCCGGCGAGTTCAAGACGGCTGCGAGCAAACTGACGCCGCCGGGCGCGAACTCCAATCCGTTTCCGGTTCTCGCGAAACTCAGCATCGATCCGGACGGTAAGCATTTCGATCTGGCCGGGGATTCGGCCACAACGACGGCACCGGCCTATACCCTGATGGGTAACGGAGCTGCCACCGACAGGATTACCGGCTTGCCGCGCGCCTTGAACGTACTGGATCCGGACTCGCTTTCGCTCGATCCGTCCGGCAACGTTCTGCTCGACGATCAGAATGGTCACAACGTGGTGATCGTCAGCAATCTCGGCACGACATCGCAGAAGGCGGCTGTTCTGGATCGCACGCTGAACGGCACGCCCGTTAAAGTCGACGACACGCGGTTTGCGCCGTCGGGCGGCAAGTCGTTCATGCTCTTCACCGACAATACAGCGTCGAGCCTGATCTACCGCGTCGACTACACGAACAGTTCGTTTCCTGTGAATCAGGCTTACAGCACGTCCAGCAGTTCGACCGACTCGATCCTCGCGCTGAATTACTCGATCGGTGTTTACACGACGGTGATCAAGGGTCTGTCTGGCGCACATGGCATGCGCTTTATCAGCAACTAATTCGTCGGGCCGATGATTCAATACGCGGATCAGGCGACGCGCTATTGCGCCGCCTATCCCTTCGCTGCATTGAACAGGGGAATTCGCAGCCATCGCGCCGGGACGTGTCATGTCGTTGCAGTTCAAGCATCGTTCGGCCTGTACAGCGTCACTTCGCAGCCCGGCGTTGCATCCCTGAAGCGAATCGACATGCCATGCATGCCCGCGACGGCCTGAACGAGGCTCAAGCCGAGGCCGCTGCCCGGCGTGTGACGGCTAGCCTCACCGCGATAGAAGCGCCGCATGACGGCCTGCTGTTCGGTGGGCGCAATGCCTGGACCATTGTCCTCGACCGTCATTCCGGCGCCGGTTTGGTCGCGGAATAGCGTGAGCCGGACGTGACCTCCCTCGGGCGCGAACTTGATCGCGTTTTCAACAAGGTTCGCGAGCGCCTCAAACAGGAGGTTGGGTTCGCCAGGCATCTCCATCGGGCCGGACTCCGCGTTATGCAGTTCGAACGTGATCTGCTTTTCGTCGGCGGTAGGTTCGTAGAATTCGAACACGTCATCGGCTAGTGCTTTCAGGTCGACCGTGGTGAAGCCAGCACGGCGCACGCCACTCTCGATTTCGGAGATTCGCAGTAGCGCGTTGAACGTGCGCAGCAACCCGCTCATTTCGACGATGGTTTCGTCGATCGTCGCGCGATATTCCGCTTCGGTTCGGGGACGCCGTTGCGCGCGTTCGAGTCCGGCCAGAACACGCGTAAGCGGCGTGCGCAGGTCGTGGGCGATTGCGTCGCACACGCCTTTGACCTCGTGCATCAGCCGCTCGATTTCATCGAGCATGCCGTTCACCACGACGACCAGTCGATCCATGTCGTCACGTTTCGAATGCACGGGCAAGCGCTGGCTCAAATTACCCGCCACGATTTTTTCGATCGACGCCGTGACCGCATCGAGCCGCCGCATCGCCGAGATGCCGATCAGGCTCGCGCCGATCAAACCGATCGTGAGCGTGATCATGGCAGCGGACAGCAGCGCGTGAAGCAACTCTTCGTCGAAGTGATCGAGCTCACGCGTGTTCTGGCATTGCAGTGCGACTCGACCATCGGGCAGGCGCGCCGCGATGCAGCGGGCGGGCGGATTGCGCGGCAGATCGTGCAGACGCATTGAAAACGGTTGATCGAACGAAGGGATCGCGGGCAGCGTGCCAGGAAAGCCGCCCGCAAGAAGCTGGCCGTGCGTATCGAACAGGCCGAACGGCCGTTGATGAGTCGGATCGAATTGATTCTGATGCTCGAATCGTGCCGCCAGTTCCTGCGGCGGCTCACGTTTGAGTTGCGAGTGCTCGCGAAGCAGCCAGTCGTCGATACGTTCCTGCTCGAAACCGGTTATCTCGCGGTACAGGTAGCCGAACAGCAGAATCGCAACCACGCCGAACAGCACCAGAAACAGCGTGGCGAGACGAAAGCCGGTAGTGCGATGCAGTTCAGTCAGGCGCATGCAGCAGGTACCCCGAACCACGTACTGTGTCGATCATCGGCGCGGTGCCGTCCGGGTCGAGCTTCTTGCGCAGACGGCTGATGTGCACATCGATCACATTGGTGCGTTCGTCGAGCCGGTAATCCCATACGGCCTCGAACAGCATCGTGCGGCTTACTACCTGACCTTCGTGTTGCATCAGATATTCGAGCAGCCGATATTCGCGCGGTAGCAGGGCCACGGGCCGGCCGGCGCACGTCACTTCGCGTTTGAGCGGATCGAGCCGCAGCGGCCCGACCTGATATTCGCGCACGCTGGGCACGGCTTCGCGCCGGCGCATCAACGCGTCGAGCCGCGCAGTCAGTTCGATGAACTCGAACGGTTTGGTGAGGTAGTCGTCGCCGCCCGCACGCAGGCCCCGCACACGCTCATCGACCGCGGAAAGCGCGCTCAGGATCAACACGGGCGTGAGGACGCCCGCGCTGCGCAAGGCGGCGAGCATGCCGAGGCCTTCGAGTCCGCCCGGCAACATGCGATCCAGTACGATCGCGTCATAGCTGGTGGCGACCGCGAGCATCAGACCTTCACGGCCCGTGGATGCAACCTGCACCTGGCAGCCGTGATCGTTGAGCGCTTCGACGATTTCCGCGAGTGTCTGCTCGTCGTCCTCGACCACCAATACGTTGGACATGCGTTGTTCCACCCAGTGAGCGCGAGAGGTGTGGTGCATCTCCGCACGTTTTACACTATGCCGTCACGGCATCTTCCCGAAGTATGACGCGGCACGTCACACAGGCGTTTCGCGTGAACGTGAAAAAATTTTAATGTAACCCGGATAGCGTATGCGAGTTCTGCTGATCGAAGACGACGCGCGGGCCAGTCACTTCCTGTCCCGCGGCTTGAGCGAGAGCGGTCTGATCGTCGACGCGGTGGCGGACGGGGCGACCGGGCTCGCGTATGCGCGCGAGGGCATCTACGACGTGATTGTCGCCGACTGGCTGCTGCCCGCGCTCGACGGCCTCGCTGTCGTGCGGCAATTGCGCGCCGACGGCCACACCACACCGGTGCTGATGATGTCGGCGCTCGGCGGCCTCAACGAGCGCGTCGAGGCGATTCGCGCCGGTTGCGACGACTACCTCGTCAAGCCCTATGCGTTCGCCGAGATGCTGGCGCGGATCGAGGCGCTCGCGCGCCGCGCGGATCGTAGCCGGATGAGCGAGCGTCTCGAATGCGCCGATCTTGTGCTGGACACCCGGGCGCGCAGCGCAAGTAGGGGAGGACGCGATCTGCGGCTTCAGCATCGCGAGTTTCTGCTGCTCGAATGTCTCGCGCGCCGCGAGGGGCAGGTGGTCACGCGCAGCATGCTGCTCGAAGCCGCGTGGAATTACGATTTCGAACCGCGCGGCAATATCATCGACATGCATATTCACCGGCTTCGCACGAAGGTGGATCGTGATTTTCCGGTCGCGCTGATTCATACGGTGGTTGGCGCCGGGTATGTGCTGAACCCTTCGCCCGAGACGAGCCGCTAGCGGTTTTTCAGACGAAAGTGCGCGCCTTTCGCGCTGCATGAATTTTTTTTAATTATTGGGCGAAAGCGCCGACAGGACCCGCTGACTAAGCTGGCCAGCATTCCATCGTTGCTGGAGCTTTCCCCATGTCTGGGCTGTTCCGTTCCAGTCTGTGCGCACGCGTCATCCGTCCTGCACGGCGATCCCAGCTTCGACGCGGGTTGATGTGGGCGAGCGTGGCCGCCTTATTCGCGGGCTGCTCGCTCGTACCGGCTTATCAGCGGCCGGACACGCCGCTGGCGTCGACCTTCGACGGCGCGGCGAACCTGTCGCTCGGGACGACCGTTCCGGTAAAAAGCGGCTGGTGGCGCGAGTTTCACGATCCCGCGCTCGACGCGCTGATCGAACGCAGTCTCAGCCACAGCTATACGCTCGCCTCGGCTATCGCAACGGTCGAGCAGGCGCGCGGCAACGCAGAGAAAGCGGGCGCGCCGCAGTATCCGTCGCTGTCGCTTGGCGCAACGTTCGATCGCAGCCACCAGGGACGCGGCTCGACCACCAAATCTCAAAGTCTCTTCGCGGAAGCCAGCTATGAGGTCGACTTCTGGGGCTTCAACGCCGCGAACGCCAATGCCGCCGATCTGCTTGCCCGCGCGTCGGAGTTCGATCGCGACACGGTGGCGTTGACACTGACCGCCTCTGTCGCGGATACGTATTTCCAGGTGCAGAGCCTGCATCGCCGACTCGACATCGCCCGCTCCATTGCCGACGACGCGCAGCATATTCTCGATTTATTGCTTGCGCAGCAGCAGGCCGGCGTGGCGACCGGTTTGCAGGTTCAGCAACAGCGCAACGCGCTGGCGACGTTCCGCGCCGCCGTGCCCGCATTGCAACAGCAACTCGACGTCAATCTTCACGCTCTGGCTGTGCTGGCCGGCACCGCGCCCGAACATTTCTCGATCGATAACGTCGCGTTCGACCAGATCGCCATTCCCGAGCCACGGCCGGATCTGCCGGCTAGCTTGCTGGAAACGCGGCCCGACATCCGCTCGAAAGAAGCGCAATTGCAGTCCGCCAACCAGAGCGTCGGCGCAGCGCGAGCCGCGTTCATGCCGAATATCGTCCTCACCGCAGACGGTGGGCTCAGCAGCAAGTCGCTCTCGCATTTTCTGTCGAGCCCGTTCGCCAGTCTGGCGACCTCGCTCGCCGCGCCGTTGTTCGACGGCGGCGCGCTACGCGGTCAGTTGCACGCGAGTCGCGCGGCGGAAGTGAAAAGCGTGGCCGACTACCGGCAAACAGTCATCGCCGCGTTGCAGGACGTGGAAGATTCCCTGACCGCGCAGCAGCAACAGCAACTCGCGGAAATCGCCGACCAGCAGGCTGCCGACGCCGCCCGTCAGGCTGCGATGCTGGCCGACGCGCAATACCGGCTGGGCACTGTCGACTTTCTCACCGTGCTCGACGCGCAACGCACGCTCTATCAATCCGAAGACACGCTGGTGCAAGCCCGGCTTGCACGTTTGCAAGCGTCGGTGAGTCTTTTTCGCGCGTTTGGCGGCGGTTTCGGCGTCACTGGCGATGACATCCGTACCGACGCCGCCGGCACTGCCGCATCCTCTACTACTTCCCCACGCTCATGACTTCTGCCGATTTTTCGCAGCACGGTACGCCGCACCGGCGACACCGTGCGCCGCTCGTTGTTGCGCTCGCCCTCATCGTCGCGCTGCTCGTCGCGTGGTTCTGGCCGAAGCATCAGGCCGCCAAACCTGCCGCGCCCGTGCCGGTCAATGCCGGGCATCCCGTGAGCCAGAGTTTCCCGATCCGGGTCGCGGCAGTCGGCACGGTGCAGGCGCTCAATACGGTGGACGTGAAAGTTCGCGTCGACGGCCAGTTGCAGCGGATCGCTTTCACCGAAGGCCAGGACGTCAAGGCCGGCCAGTTGCTCGCGCAACTGGACCAGGGGCCATTGACCGCGCAGTTGCGTCAGGCGCAAGCCGCACAGCGCAAGGACCAGGCGTCGCTCGATAACGCGCGCCTCGATCTTGCGCGCTACTCGAAGCTGGTCGGCATCGGCGCGGCGACGACACAGGCCGTCGATACCGCCAGGGCGCAGGTCGATTCGCTCGCCGCCACCGTGGCGGCCGACGCCGCGCTGGTCCAGAGCGACCAGTTGCAGTTGAGTTTCACCACGTTGCTGGCGCCGTTCGCTGGGCGCGTCGGCATGCGCGAGGCCGATGTCGGCGCCATCGTGCATCCCGCCGACACGACCGGAATCGTCACGCTGACGCAAATGGAACCGATCACCGTGCTGTTTTCCGTGCCGCAGGACGTGTTGCCCGAATTGCTCGCGAATCAGGCGAAAGCGCCACTTGCTGTGAGCGTGACGGCGCGTTCCGGCGATACCGCTCTGGCCGACGGCTCGCTGGTGTTTATCGACAGCAGCGTGGATGCAACCACCGGGCAGATCAGGATGAAAGCGTCGTTCGCGAACAAGGACCGCAAGCTGTGGCCCGGAGAGCTGGTGAATGCGCGCGTGCTGGTGAGGGTGGACGGTCAGCGCGTTGCCGTGCCGAGCCGAGCCGTGGTGAACACGCAAACCGGCACGCAACTGTATGTGATCGACGCGAACGGCACCGCCCGCATGCGCGCCGTGCAGACCGGCGTAACGGTAGATGGCATGACCGAGATTCGCCAGGGCGTGACGCTCACGGACCTCGTGGTATTCGACGGGCAAAGCCGCCTGAACCCGGGTGTACATGTCGCCGCGACGACGGTGCCCGCCGTTGCCGCAGCGCCGCCCAACGCCAACGCAACCGGCAGTCAGACTAATCAGGACGGTCCGGCATGAGTCTCATGGAGTTGTTCATCAAGCGGCGCATCGCCACCAGTTTTCTGGCGATTGCGGTTCTGCTGATCGGCGTGGTCGCTTATTTTCTATTGCCGGTTGCGCCACTGCCGCAAGTGGATTTTCCGACCATCCAGGTTCAGGCCAAATTGCCGGGTGCGAGTGCGGAAACGATGGCGACGTCGGTGGCGACGCCGCTCGAGCGGCAGCTTTCGCTGATCGCGGGCGTGACGCAGATGACCTCGTCGAGTTCGCTGGGCGTAACCAATATCGCGATCCAGTTCGATCTGACGCGCGACATCAACGGCGCAGCGCAGGATGTGCAGACCGCAATCAACGCGGCGGGCGGCACACTGCCGAAGAACCTGCCCAATCCGCCGACGTATCAGAAGGTCAACCCCGCAGACTTCACGCTGCTTTCGCTCGGGCTGACTTCGCCGTCGCTCACGCTGACCCAGCTCGACAGCTATGCCGAAGACTATCTCGCGCAGCAGATTTCACAGATGCCGGGCGTCGGTCTCGTCGATTTTCACGGCCAGCAGCGGCCCGCAGTGCGGATTCAACTCGATCCCGACAAGCTCACCGCGCGCGGCCTGACATTGGAAGACGTGCGTTCGATCGTCGGCGTACAAACCGTGAACGCGCCGAAGGGCAGTCTCAACGGCCCGGACCGTTCGGTGATTTTCAACGCGACCGACCAGATGACCACGGCCGCCCAGTATCGCGATCTGGTGATCGCCTACAGGAACGGCGCGCCGATCCGCGTGTCCGATCTCGGCACCGTCCTGAACGCCGCCGAAGACAATCAGCAGGCTGCGTGGCTGCAGCACGAACGGGCGATCATTCTCGACATCCACAAACAGCCCGGCTACAACGTCGTGCAGACCATCGCCAACATCAAGGCGAAGCTTCCGGCGCTCGAATCGCAGCTGCCCGCCGCCGCGCACCTGCGCGTGGTGGGCGACCGAACGCAGACCATCGACGCATCCGTGCACGATGTACAGTTCACGCTGATGCTGACCATTGCGCTCGTTGTGATGGTGATCTTCTGCTTCCTGCGCAACCTTTGGGCGACGCTGATTCCGAGCATGACCATTCCGCTGTCGCTGGTCGCGACTTTCGGCGTGATGTATCTGCTCGGATATAGCCTCGACAATCTGTCGCTGATGGGCCTCACCATTGCAGTCGGCTTCGTGGTGGACGACGCGATCGTCGTCATCGAAAACGTGATGCGACATATCGAGGAGGGCGTGCCGCGCATGAAGGCCGCGCTGCTGGGGGCGATGGAAGTGCGCTTCACTATCGTCTCGATGACCATCTCGCTGATCGCCGTGTTCATTCCGATTCTGATGATGGGCGGTATCGTGGGTCGGCTGTTCCGCGAATTCGCGGTGACGGTCAGTGCGGCCATCGTGATGTCGGCGCTCGTCTCGTTGACGCTCACGCCGATGTTGTGCGGCTGGTTGATCCGCTTGCCGGAATCCGGCGCGCGCGGTCCGATGCGCCGCTTCGAGGGCTGGCTCGAACGCGGTTTCGTCGCGGTTGAACGGCGTTATGAGCAAGGACTCGATTGGGTGCTGGACCGCCCGAAGCTGATGCTCGGCGTCACCATCGCAACTGTCATGGCGACCGGCGCTTTGTTCGTGCTGATTCCAAAGGGCTTCTTTCCGCAGGAAGACTCTGGTTTGATCATAGGTATTGCGCAGGCCGCGCCGGATATCTCGCCGCGCGCGATGTCGCAGAAGATGCAGCAGATCGGTCACATCGTCGAAGCCGATCCTGCGGTCGACAACGTGTTCTACTGGATTGGCCCGAATCCGACTGTGAGTCAAGGGCACGTGATGATCAACCTGAAGGTGTTCAACCAGCGCACGGTCAATGCGGCACAGGTGCTCAACCGTTTGAAGCCGCAGTTGGCGACGGTGATGGGCGTGTCGGTATCGATGCAGGTTCGCCAGGATATTCAGGTAGGCGGCCGGATCAGCGCCGCGCAGTACCAGTACACGTTGCAAGACCCGGATATCAACGAGCTCAGTCATTGGGCCGGTGTGTTGACGGACAGATTGTCCAGGCTGCCGCAACTCGCGGATGTCACGTCCGATCAGCAGGCGGCCGCGACCAGCGCCACGCTCGTGATCGATCGCAGTACGGCCTCGCGCTTCGGCATCACCGCGCAGGCTATCGACGATACGCTGTATGACGCCTTTGGTCAGCGGCAGATCGCGACGCTGTTCACGCAGTTGAACCAATATCACGTGGTCGAAGAAGTCGATCCGTCATTTCAGTTGACGACCGATGCGCTCGCGCACCTTTACGTACGTTCACCTTCGACGAATGAACTGGTGCCGCTCAGCACGCTCGCCAAAGTGGAGAACAACGTGTCGCCGATTTCGGTGAATCATCAGGGGCTATTTCCGGCCGTCACCATTTCATTCAATCTCGCGCCGGGTCAGTCTCTCGGCAATGCGGTCACGGCGATTCACCAGGCCGAACTGGCGGCTGGCAAGCCCGATAGTCTGACTGGTTCGTTTCAGGGTACGGCACAGGCTTTTCAGGCGTCGCTCGCGAGCGAGCCTTATCTTATTGCGGCCGCACTGGTCGTTGTGTACCTGATTCTCGGCATTCTGTACGAGAGTGCGATTCATCCGCTTACGATCATTTCCACATTGCCGTCGGCAGGAGTTGGGGCGCTTCTCGCGTTGATGCTGTGCGGGCAGGATCTATCGATCATGGGGATGATCGGCATAATTTTGCTGATTGGCATTGTGAAGAAGAACGCGATCATGATGATCGACTTCGCACTCGTCGCCGAGCGCGAGCATGGCCTATCGCCTCGCGAGGCGATTCGTCAGGCGTGCGTGCTACGTTTCAGGCCGATCATGATGACCACGCTGGCCGCGCTGTTCGGTGCACTGCCGCTCGCACTGGGACACGGCGCGGGTGCGGAGTTGCGCGTGCCGTTGGGTATCGCGATCGTGGGCGGGCTGATCCTCTCGCAGTTGTTGACGCTATTTACCACCCCAGTCGTGCATCTATGGTTTGATCGGCTTGCGCATTGGTTCGCAAGATCTCGCGCGAAGGACACATTCGCGGAACGTGAGTCTGCTGTCTGATGGGATCGGCTAACTAACTGGTTGTCTATGCGGCATTGATGATTGCAGCGGCCGTAGTGATGGTATTCCTGGTGCTACCTCAGGGCGTACCTGAGACCGATCGCCAAATGAATGAGATATCTTGTCTCCGGCGAGCTGCAATCTATGCGATGGAGTAATCTGAAGAAATCCTTAAGGAGGACGATTGAGAATTCATCTCGTTGTGATCGTCAATCCGAAGTGGTATTGAATAAAAAAACTCAATGGTTTGTGTCGCTTTAAATGATTCTTAAGACACACTTATGCTGCGTATAAATTTAAAAAAATATAAACTTCAAGATCAGTGAGTCGATGCCGATAGAAGCAATGCAGTCCAACGTTCTTCCATCGGAGATCACAATGTCTATTCAAACAATCAGTCAAACTCTCTCTCAAACTCCGGCTTCGTCTAGCGAGACACAAGCATCCGCTACGTCGGTAACAACATCCCCAACCGCAACAAATAGTTCATCCACTTCGTCCGGCTCGTCCGGCACATCGGCCTCCTATACAGTCAGCATCAGTAGCGCGGCACGTGCAATGATGGCCGAAGCCTCCGAAACATCAGTCCAAACCGCCCAGGAAGCGGGTAAAGGTGATCATCAGGCGCAACGCTTACTCGCGAAGGAGGCGGCGGCGAAAGCAGGTTAGGGAAATGACCGCTCGCTAGTCGATTAATGCAGGCCGCCGCGAAAGGAGGCCGGCGGTCTGCTCACTGATATACCCAGAATGCGCGTACATGTTCGAGCAGGAGTTATTCAGGCAGCGCACGAGACTGACTGACCCAGACAGGACACTTCAAACCAAAGTCACCAAATCGGCGACCGAGAGCAAACGCATTGCTGCGGATAAGATCGACGCGATGATTCGCCGACTGGACGATTTGAAGCGTACCGACTTGAAAGATCGCGACTCACGAATTTTCGGGTGATTACGCGCCAATCATGGTCATGGAACATGGCCAGCGCGTGATAAAGCCAATGCGCTATCAATTCCGTATTGCCGGCAGGCCAGCGTCCTACGACGTGAAATACGCTGGCACTTATAACGCGCGTCGTGACAACCTTGCGATTCTCGATGACCGCGACCGTCCATACGAGTAGGCATAGGCTCTTTGGGTCACGTCATAGGGGCCGGAGTGGATAGGGCAAAACCGATCCCGGCGATCAGCGGTCAGTCGGCGATCCGGGTGAGTTCGTCGACAATCTTCGAAGCCTCGCCTCGTTGCGCGAGGTCGCGAACGTGCTTCTACTAGCGGCCAACCCTTTCCCCGGAAGTTGCCATGCCACTACCGCTCGTCAATCGGCCAAACCGCCGGGCGAGAATCGGCTTTATTACGACCAGCCACCCGTCACCATGACATCCTCCGACGTGATCATGCGGCTGTCGTCGGCCGCGAGGAAGAGCGCCATGCGCGCGAGATCGCCGGGCTCCATTTCCTCGTCGATGCACTGGCCGCGTCGTATCTCGTCGCGGCCTTCGTCGGTAAGCCACAGGTTGCGCTGCTTCTCAGTCAACACCCAGCCCGGCACGAGCGTGTTCACGCGGATCCCATACGCGCCGAGGTCCTTGGCGAACCCGCGCGTCAAGCCCTGTACTGCCGCCTTGCTCATTGCGTAGACCGGGAACTGGCTGCTCTTGAGCATCCAGCAATGCGAGCCGAGATTAATGATCGAACCCGCGCGTGCGGCCTTCATATCCTCGACCACGGCCTGCGCTGCGAACAACTGATGCCGCACGTTAACTGCAACGCCTGCATCGAACGACTCGGGCGTCACGTCGGCGAGCGCGTGGCGGCGATCGTTTGCCGCGTTGTTCACGAGCACCTCGATCGGTCCGAATGCTGCCCGCACTTCGGCGATGGCCGCGTGCAACGCGGGAATGTCGGTGACATCGCAGGCGACGAAGAGCGGTTGATGGTGCGCGTTATCGAGCGATTTGGCGAGCGCTGTTCCCGCGTTCGTGTCGATGTCGAGAAAGCCCACACGTGAACCTTGCGCAACGAAGTGCTCGACGAACGAAGCGCCAATGCCGCTCGCACCGCCCGTAATGAGCACGACCCGGTCTACCAGACTGGGATAGCTCGCGTAACGTGCTTGTCCCGAAGATTTTTCGCTAGAAGTTGCCATACACATCCCGTATTGATTAATCGCTACGACTAAGAAACCGACTGTGCGCCATGGAAGCTTTCTTGTGAGCCAGGCAGATCCGGCTTCGTGGCGCCCTCCTGTCTGAAGCCCAAATGGTGCATTGTCCACGAGAAGGTGGCGATCCGCAAAGACGTGCTCGTCGTCGTGCGTTTCCAATACAACGCCGCCGAGCAAACGTCATAG
Organism: Paraburkholderia fungorum; assembly: GCF_900099835.1. Classification (NCBI taxonomy): domain Bacteria; kingdom Pseudomonadati; phylum Pseudomonadota; class Betaproteobacteria; order Burkholderiales; family Burkholderiaceae; genus Paraburkholderia; species Paraburkholderia fungorum. The sequence continues at coordinate 498,695 of NZ_FNKP01000003.1, read as the reverse complement.
AGGCAAGTGATCAAGCTGATGGACGACCCGTTGCGCCTCGGGGCCAACCGGCAGCCCGCGAAGGATGGATTTTCAACCCGAAGCGGCCTTTGCAGGCTCTCCTGCAATAAGAAAATGTCGGGCTATCCAGGAGACGCGCGTCGCGTCTTACGCTCTTGCACGGTGTCCAGTGAGTGACGCTCGGCGTTGTCATGAGGTCGTCTCCTGGCAAACAGTGTCGGCGTTTGAACGACCGCTTTGGGGAAAATGTGACGGTCCGCAGTTAGTCGCATGTGGAGCGTCGCGATGCTGCCAGATTGATCCGGCATCGTTTGATGCAATCTTCCGATTCCGACCATCTTCTGCCTTTCAACGAAACGGAGACTGAGACACTTGCGCGATCGTTTCTAACCGTAAGGCAGCCGATGGATTCGTCGGCGAATCATTCCCATCGTATGACTATAGAATCACGCTTTTGCCCACGGTGGAGAGCCTGAGATGGGATACCTGCTGGTGCTTTGCGTTGGTTTGCTTGCAGGAACGTTGAGTGGCGTAATCGGCACGGGATCGTCGATGCTGCTCATGCCTGTCCTGGTCATACTATATGGCCCACAACAGGCCGTTCCGATCATGGCCATTGCCGCAATCATGGGTAATCTCGGCAAGGTACTGTCCTGGTGGCGCGAGATCGACTGGCGCGCATGCTTTGCCTATTGCGTGACAGCTGTACCGGCAGCGGCTTTGGGCGTGCGCACGCTACTGGCTTTGCCGCCGCATGCTGTCGAGTTGGCGCTCGGCGTATTCTTTGTTGCCATGGTTCCGGCACGGCGCTGGCTTGCGCGTCATGCAATCCAGTTCTCGCTGCTGCAACTGGCGGTGATCGGTGCGGTAGTGGGTTTTCTCACTGGCATTGTTGTTTCAACCGGCCCGATTACCGTACCGGTGTTCATGGGATATGGTTTGGTGAAAGGCGCATTTCTTGCGACCGAAGCCATGGGCTCTCTCGCGGTCTACGGTGCCAAAGTCGCCGTCTTCAATCACTTTGGAGCACTGCCGCTGCCCGTCGTGTTCGATGGATTAATCACTGGTTCGGCGCTGATGGCCGGGACGTTCGTCGCACGTCGTATTGTTACCCGAATGAGCCCTGGGACTTTCAAGCTGGTCGTGGATGGATTAATGCTGTCGTCTGGGCTATCGCTGCTGTGGGCGGCAGCACGCTAGTTGAAATGCAAATGGCGGTTAAGTGAAAGCCGCCATCGACACGACGCACTGTCGACCGTTCTTTACGGGCCCGACTCAGGCCTTTCGCTGCATGCTGCGATTAGAGATCGAGGTTTTTGTCGGGCCGGGTTCGACCAATTGCGGACACTCGACACTGGCGCTCGGATCGCTGACAATCCGTCCGCATCGGTCGCCGATGCTACGCTGCGACGCTTACGAGCCTTGGAGAAATAGAAAATGAAAATCCGGTCGGTAATGGGGTATATCCTGTTCTTCGGCCTGATTTCGATTTTTCCCGTTGCGTTCGTCCTGTCCAGTGCTGTCTCTGATTCTTTCGCAAATGGTGCGCTCCGTGGCCGATTCGATCCTGTATGGCTCGGGTTTGGCGTCGCCACGCTAGTTGTTGCCGCGATCTGTATGCTGACTCGAATGTCGGCAAAGCAAGTAAGTTCGAACAGGCGGATTAGCAGCCGCCAATTGATCGCCTTCCTATTCCTTGTCTTCGCGTATCTCGTCTTTTCCGGGTGGATGCTGACGGATGCCAGTGAACGACTACTTGTCCGAACCACGTCCCATGAAAGCCGCTATTACCTAACATCCGCGCAGCCGATTTCAAGGAAATGCCCAAACTCCGTGACGTGGTATGACCGTCAAGTCGACGGCATGGTATTTACCTGCCCGACATTTGCGCTCTTTAACTACCCTGCAGACTGGAATGCGCGAAGAGCGTCTATCGTTCATGTTCTGACCGGTCCGTATGGTATCCGTGTACTTTCGATTCATGCCATTGATTCGTTTTTCGGCCAGCAAGACTTAGAAGCGATGAAGGACCGTCGCTGATCACTTGAGGTTCACCGAACCGTCCAAGGTTGCCAACGTAGCCTTTTTGAATGTCCGATGCGGGGAATGCTCATCGTCCGCTCCGGTCGGGCAGGGCCCTTCGATTGTCACTCACCTCGATCTGAGAATGCAAACTGCATGAGGCACTGAACGGCCAGTAATAGACCTTCGACCTTGATACCTAGATCGTCGACAATCCATGCGCGGGCACCCGCTAGGTCAATAGCGACGCGCATACAGCAAAGTTGGTCCGTGCAAGCAACATCAAAGCTTTCTGAAATATTTAACAATATTACACTTGCGAAAATTTGACATTGTCGGTCGAGAAGGAATTGCGGTGTTTCAGACTAATCGATATCTTTAAGCCTGAGGCGTAATAATGCAGGGCAATAGATTGATTGCGGCTGATCTCTTACGGTCAATGTGTACAGTAGTTGCTGCTTATAACGCGAAAGGCGAACGGCGAAAATTTCTACATGGAACGTTATCACTTCAATATTATTTAATGAAATTTCTAAAGTTCGAGGCAAGCTTTGATCCTCCCGGGCGAGACAATATTTGGGCCTCTTTTTTGGCTATTTTTGCGATCTTATCTCTGATTAGCGGTGTGATCTCTACACACTGGATGTTGACTTATCGAAAAGGAGATTCGCTTATTCCGAAATTAGAGGAAATACGGGAAATTGGTCCATTCGTGATGTCGGAAACAAGAAATCGAAATGATACTCTAGTGCGCTTCAGTGGTTATGGCGGGCTTCGATACGATGAAAGCATTCACGATCTCGGCATGGCAGCCGATGAAGTTCAAGCGTTGATTGACTACCATGCCGGCGATGCTGTCGCGTATTTATCAGTTTATCCCGAAAATCCTTTTCGTCAAATATGGGCTATTCGAGTGGACGAAATTGAGGTGCAATCGTACCAAAGGTCGGTTTCTGACTATAGAATCGACGAATCCGTGAAATACATGGATTTTCGTGCTTTTGTTTTAGCCGCATTATGGTTTTTGGTATCAATTGTGAAAGTTAGGCGACTAGGAAGTTAAGTGGGTCGGTGAGATTTTATTGACAGGATATTCACGTTTTCACTCCTGCGGTTTTTTTAAAAAGATCAGTTTTCGAGCAGTACAAAAGATCGCGGCGGATCGCCATCGGAAAATCATGGCGCGATAGGATCACAAAAAGCTCATGCATGCACAACGAACTTCCCTGTCTGGACCAAAGCCGCCGCTTGACATCAACGCTCGCCGACAAATGTGGCGTTGTCGAGACATCTCATTGCGTAGCTTATGCGTGGCGGCCTTTTTTGCTTGTGGGCTTGTTGGTGCAGTCCACGCAGATCAGCTTAGCGACGCTGAAACCGCATATCAACACAGGGATTTTCCGACTGCGCTTACCGTTTGGCAACGCTTGGCGGAGCAAGGGAATCCTGCTGCGGAAAGAGGACTGGGTATTCTCTACGAAAACGGCTATGCCGTTGGAAAGGATAGAACGCAAGCGGTTGCCTTGTATCGTAAAGCTGCAGCGCAGGGTGACGCTGAGGCCGAGTGTCGCTTGGGCTTGGGCTATGTTTTGGGTCCGCGTGGCCCCTTCGGCCTGCCTCATGACGTCTCACAAGGATTGGCTTTGATGACGAAAGCCGCCGACCAAGGGCTGGCTCACTGCCAAAATGAGATGGGCAGTCTATATCAGCATGGCATGTGGGACGTCCCGAAGGACATGGCTCAAGCCGTTGCTTGGTATCGAAAAGCAGCAGAAGCGGGCTATGCAGTTTCTGAAGTTAGTCTCGGCAACGCCTATAAATTCGGAGAAGGAGTCCAGCAGGACGAAAATCAAGCAGCATTGTGGTATCAGAGGGCTCAAGTGCAATACAAAAAAGAGGCAGACCAAGGCGATGTTCCCGCAGAACTGGCTCTCGGCATGGGTTACGAAATAAGGTATATGGATCTTCCAAGGGACAAGACCAAGGCCCTGTTTTGGTATCAAAAAGCGGCTCGACAAGAAGGCCCTTTAAAAAGCATGGCGGAGAAAGACGTGAAAAGGGTTGAAAGCCAGTCCTACTGACGGGTCCGTATGGATCATGTGCGCGATCTTGAATGAAGGTCCGCTTCCTGGAAAGTCGAATGTCTCTAGTGGGTCGCCTAGGGGCGGTCGTTCGCAACCGCTCGCGAACGTGCCGATGCAAGATGCATGAGGCCGTGTGCGGCCACAAAGAGACGGTCGACGAAGCGATGTAGATCGTTGACAATGAGCCCTCGGTTCAATGTTCACGCATCCAGCCCCCCATGATTGAATACTCGAATAAAGGTGACCGGTGAAGCAAATGCTTCTCGCCATGTCGCTCGCGTCACTCCTATGCGTCGGAGGATGCGTGCAGCACACGGTGGTCGACGTTCGGTCGCAGTCTTTAGCGAATGCATCGCTGGCTGGATGCCCGAATTTGAGCGGCCAGTACGCCGGTGCAGGTCGAATGGTGCGCGGCGATCCAACTCAGCAGATCGGGACGAAATTGCCGATCAGTTTGATATTTCCTGTCGAGGACATAGATGCATGGAAAGCAATGGTCGGCCGTTACAGGACGGATGATCACGGCATCGTTACGCCTCCCGACTACGCCACCCTGACGCCGTCGAGCGAGAATCAGTACCTCGTCGCTACGTTCTACGGCGATGTCAAGATCGGCGAGTATCGAACTGGCTTCATGAAAGCGCAGCGTGTCACTTGCAAAAGTGGGGTGATGCATCTTACTTTCGCACCTGAAGAAACACGGTCCGACTATGGGCCGAATCATGTGACAACAGACGATACGTTGCAGATCGATAGCAATGGTGATCTGATTGTTCGGCGCAACATGGATATCGAATATCACGCGCAGTTGCTCCACCTGCCTATGGGAACCGGTCATTTTTTCGAGGAATACCGCTTTCCACGCATCTAGCCTGCGACGCGGCATGTGCTGTTGCGATGATCAAATCATCTGTTTCTGGCGTATCCCCTGCGCGTCGAAAATCCAGTGGTCTCGAAGAAAGCGAAAACGGGTAGGGGCTGATCTTCTGCGTACGACCAAAGCCGGCCCTTCGGATATGCCGCTTGCCGGTCGTCTGAAGGTCAGCATTGACCTCGGAAACGGCCGCTCACTCAGTGCAAAGCGAACGGCCGGCCTCTCACATAAGCCTCTCTATTGCGAAATGCGCTTGAGGTCGTCAGGCTTCCAGGTCTTCTTGAAGAACGCCTCCTTGGGGCTATACAGACGCAAAATAATGAAATAGCCCTTGCCCGGAACCGTCCTCACTGAGTTACGCTCCTTGCCTGCCGGTGCGTTCGGGCCAAAGTAAAGATCGTATGAACCATCGGCGTTCTGCACCGGCTTGTCCATCGAATTCAACGAGGGCAGGGGCTGACCGTTTTGCAATCCGGACGCATTGATCGAGTCGTACACCGTGACTGACCAGAAGTTGGCAGCAGGAATATCGCGCGGCAGATGAAGTTGATAGCTGCTTCCGCCCTCCAGAAAATTGCCATCCGCGTCGCGCCAGGTCGACGGATATTTCGCGCCCTTTTCGACGAGGTCTACGACCATTCCTGGGCTGGTCGCGTAAGCAGTTGTGAAGTACGCATCCCGTTGAGCGAGGTTGGTGAACGATCTGCTTGCCTGGAACAACGGGTTCTGGCCGGCGAAGACGTTGACCCATTGCCGGTCTGGATAGTATTTGGCCTCGGGCTGGTCCACCAGACCGTTATAGATTTCGACCTTGCTCATCCCAAACGCGGTTTTCGCCGCCTTGTCCAGCAGCTCGCGCTGCCGGGCCGTGGGCTGGAACGGTTTGCCTTTCTCAATACCGATCGCCGCCATCATGCCGCGCCAGTCCATATCTGCGGGGTCGACCGTTTCCTGATCGACAAAACGGGCCAGCATGTCGAAATACGTGCCGTCATGCGGAAACAGCATATCGGCAGGCGTCGCCGATCCATCGGGGAACTGCATCGGTTTGGCAGAATCCTTTTTGCCGTAAGGATAAATGCGCGTGCCTGCAATCAGCGCGTTAGCGGGTTTGAGATCTTTCGGGTCGGTGAAAAAGCCCCGGTAAAACACGAATACATTGTTGGTCCGGGAACGGTAAAGGTAATAGCCTTTGGGCGCGGCTCCCTTGTAGTTCCACGGGACAATCAGATACTTGCCACCCTTGCCGCCGTCAGGCCCGGCAAATCCAAAGTCGCCCGTATACGTTTTCCCGTCTATCGTCGGGCCCGAGAGCGGCCGTTGATAGAAGTCGTCCAGGATACCCTGATTCTTGGGAGGCACTTCGACAACGATCGGGCCGTCTTCGGCAAGATTGACGTACGTCATCGCGTAAAGACAATCGGAGTTCGGCGTGGTGACTTGCGTTTTCGCATTAAGGCGCTCTTTCCAGACCGGAAGCACGTTGTATCCAGCACCGTAGATTTTCTCCGAGCCCTCTTTCATCGCGAACATGTTGATCGCGGGCAGCGACCATAAATAGACCTGAACAGCTCGCTGGAAGTACAGTTCGTCCCGAAGCAGTTCGGCTGATTCATTAGTGGGAAAGTCCCCGGAAAACGGCGCATTCGCCAGCGCGTCATGGCTTGCGGCAAGTGTCTGAGCGGGCGTCGGCTGCTGTGATTGAGCAAATGCTTCAGGGTAATAGCCCGCAACGGCTAGCGCGACCAGCGCGGCAGCAAGATTTTTCGTGATTGCGGATTGCGATGTATTCACGGCTGTACTCCTGTGGCTTCTCAGAATCGTAAAGTGCAGTCCTGCTGCTGCGGCCGGAAGACCTATCTTCGAAGAGACCGAATGTGAATTCGGACCTCTCAGCAACGCCAACCATGGCCATGCTTACGCGGTGAAAATCTCTACGTGAAAGAGTCATCGTTACGTGCTCTAAGGAAGCGCGTAATCTTGTATGCCCTGAGAATATTCTCGGGTCGCTTACTGGCAGGAGGATCGAGTTTTTCTGGAGAATTGGCTATTGGGACAAAGGGCAACGGAATTGCCCGTGTGGGCAATCAGACTATGATTCGATGTCTTTGGAATGAGGATTCAACCGCTACGCCCGGCGGATTCAACCGGTCGATGCAACACAATGAACGTCGGCCACGGTTAAGCCATGGGGCGACATTTGCCCTCATGGCCAACTGTTTCGGGTAAACGTCTGCTTCAAGCCTGAGCTCTGCCGATTGCGAACCGCGTTTCGCGCCGCCAGTGCCGATACTCAATCTCACCAGACCTGCAAGCCTGGCGAATAGCCAGATCCCTTTCCCTATTTGCCCACAACTTCGAAATCAGGGAGCCTGAACGATTTGTTCATCAACTCCTCCGTCGGTCCGTAGAACCGTACCGTCGGAGCAGGACGCCGGCCAGCCGTCGGAATCCAGTTTGATTGCAGTCCCTTTGGCGCGTGCGGGCCGACGTAGATCGTTACGCTGCCGTCGCTATTCAATTTCATCTTGTTCATGTCGTACGAAGACAAAGTGGTGCGTTCGCTGTTGCTGTAAATGTAAGTCCACGTCGCATGGTCGTAGACGGTGATGGCCCAGAATTGCTTTGCAGGCATCGCCGCCGGAAGCGTGATCTTGTAGTTCGTCTTTGCGTCGAGCAGTTTGCCGTTCTTGTCGGCCACGGCAACCATATACATGGTCCCCGGCGAATCGCTCAGCGTCTTGGGCATGTAGATGCACCAGAAGAAAGCCCTGGCCCGTCCTACATAGTCAACCCGGTCGTCGTACACATAATCGAATTGCTTTTTTTCGTCGGGGAGCAGTAATGAAATGTAGTGCCGGTCGGGCCAGTAGAGAACCTCTTTGGGTGGATGATCGAAGTATGACTGCAGGCTGAACCATGCGTCGGCAGCGCCCTGGCGCATTGCCCGGACCGTCTCGGCATCCGGATTGAACGGTTTGCCTTTCTGGATTCCCAATGACGCGAGCATACCCATCATCACTTTGTCTTCGGGCCTGACGGGCTCGACGTTAGCTATGTCGGCAAGATCATTGAAAAACCGTTCGTCGAAAAACGGGAGTGTCGAGTAGCGCTGATTGCCTGGGTCGACGAACCGTTGCTGCGGTGGATTGGCAGCGTCCGAAAGATAGTACAGGCGTAGCCGGTGCGAGAAATTGAACGCATCGTCGACCGTTTTTCCGGGTTGCACGATCGAGCGGAATGCCATCGTGATCCGATAGTTGGGAGACGCAACGTGGATATATCCCTCAGGGATCGGTCCGGTATAGCCCGGCGGGGTGAACAGATATTTGCCGCCCTTTCCCTGATCCAGTCCAGATGGACCGACGTCGGCAATCGTAAATTGCCACGCGTCGACGACCTGTCCATACAGACTGCCGTCTGTTCCAGACGGTGGAATTTCGAGCACTACCGGTCCCTTGCGAAGGTCCGTAAATGCGGAGATATAAGGCGTCGAACTATTACCTGTCACTACTTCGAGATTCGGCGTTGCCGGTTTCGAATACGCCAGGATATCGTTGTCCTTCAAACCGAGGGCTTCGGCGCCAGCGGGACGAAAGCGATAAATCTCCACAGCGGGCAGCGCCCAATTGACCGCTTCGAATGCACGCTGCCTCAATATCTGATAATTGAGGTCTGCGGACGGTCGGCTGCCCGCCGCCGGCTGGCCTCCAAGCGGCTCTTTACCATCCTGGGCACCGGCTGTGCCGGATGCGAGGGCGAGCAGGCAAATCATTGCCATCGTAAAGCGCCGTTTTGTCATGTTCATCATGAGTTGACACCGCCTCGATTAACAGAATGACCACGTCGGGACCGGACGCGCGCGTGAGCCTATTGCTGCATTGCACCGCGGAGCATTCCACAGGACCGCGGGCTGGTCTCAATCCGAACGCAATGCGGTCGCTACTCACGTCCCTTAGTGTCGCTGATGCCACGGTACGACGCGATAGGGGATAGGGGCAACCAGATTGCCCTTTGGTGAAAGGTCCGTCCCATTTACCGGGCCGTGCCCCGCAGACAATCGGCCATCGGTCGCTCCCAGCGACAATGAATGACTCGCAACGAGTTGGGGAACAATCGTACCGTCGGTATCGGAGCGGCCGGCCGTTATGGGTAGGCCTCGTCTAATCACGTCGGGCTCTATATGGTCACTATGAGCCTTTCAGGCGGCACACGTAGCAAGCGACGATTCTGCGTGGCGGCGTTGGTGCACTTGCAATCCGAGGTGACGAAACTGCACTTCAAAGTTCTGAACGCGCAAATGCCGAAACAAGATATTCGATGAACACTCGAACCCTCATCGGTACCCGGCGACCCGCTGGATAGACAAGGTGAATAGGCACGCGATCGGGTTGCAAATCTGGCAACAACAACTGGACCTCGCCGGACTGAATTTCTTTCGCCATGAGCCAGAAAGGCGCCTGTGCGATGCCAAGGCCGTGCAGCACAGCCGCGCGAATGTGCTCCGCATCGCCAGTCAGCAGCGACCCGTGCGGCACGTAGGAGACGCGCTCCTTCCCGTTCCTGAGCGACCACGGGTAGCGCTCGCGGCCATTCGCAAAGACGATGCAGGCGTGCTTATCAAGGTCCGCAAGCCGCGTCGGAATACCATGATCGGCAAGATAGCCAGGGCTGGCCGCGAGCACGAAGTCTGTCTCGGACAGCTTCCGCGCAGTGAGGGAAGAGTCCATCAGTCGCCCATGGCGAACCGCCAGATCGACGCCGTCGCCGACAAGATCGACATGCCGTTCCGATACCGACAACTCAATCGCGACATCCGGATACTGCCGGAAGAACTCCGGTAACAGCGGCGTGATGCAAAGCCGGCCATGCGCCGGAGCCGTATTGACTCTGACCACGCCTCGTGGCGACTGCTGCCGCTCCCCTACGGACGACTCGAGCGCGTCGAAGTCATCCACCAGTTGCCTCGCCGACTCGTAGAAAGCTTGTCCCGCGTCCGTGATCACAACCTGGCGCGAGGTCCGCAAAACGAGTTGGGCGCCAAGGTGCCGTTCCAGCGCGCCGATCTGCTTGCTGACCGCAGGCTGTCCAATCCCTTCCTCCCGCCCAACGGCAGAAAAACTGCCGCATTCGACGAGGCGTACAAACAGGCGAATCGCGTTCATTCGATCCATAGGGGCTATCCGCATCGATTCCAGAGTGGAATGGATGGTATGCCCTGAGACAGCGTTTCGGCAATGAATGAAGTTGCTTATCGTACGGTCATGCCATCACCGACATGTAACCCGGAGGAGTTGAACGATGAAAGCAATTTGCGTAACACCTGACCGCGAGCTCGAGGTTCGTGACATCCCGACCCCGATCGAGCCTGCGCCCGGCCATGTGCTGATCGACATGGACGCCTCGGCAATCAACCACGGCGACAAGACTTTCCTGAGGATGCCCACGGCAGCGGGTAACGCCCTTGCGCTGGGTCCGCATGGAGTATGGGGTGCCTCTGGGGCTGGGCGCGTGGTCGCAGTGGGCGCAGGCGTCCCCCTGGCATATACGGGCAAGCAGGTGGCGGTATACCGGTCGCTTGACAGAAGCCCGGAGAGTGTCGGGCTTTGGTGCGAACGGGCGCATGTACCTTATACGACCTGTTTGATCTTGCCGGACCATGTTCGCGCGCGCGACTATTGCGGCTCGCTCGTCAACGTCATGACGGCCTACGCCTTCCTCGAAGAAATCACTAGCGCGGGCCACAAGGGCGTCATCGTCACTGCTGGTAATTCGGCCACCGGACACGCGCTCGCTTCGCTTGCGCGCAGAAGAAACATACCGGCGATTTTGCTGGTGCGTACAACGGCAGCGCGGGACGCGCTGGCCCGTCTGGGCGTGGAGCATGTCATCGTCACTACCGAGGGCTTCAACGACAGGCTCAGTGTGCTGTCCGCCGAACTGGGGGCGACGGCGGTATTCGATGGGGTCGGCGGCGACTTGCTAACGAGCATCGCCCCTGCGTTGCCGATGAATTCGACGATCTATTTCTACGGCTTTTTGGGAGGCACTGCGCCGTTTTCCATTCAGTCCGTACTGTTCATGATGAAGAACCTGAGTATGAAGCGGTTCAGCAATTTCGAAAGCCGGACAGTGAAGGAGCAGGCGAGGCTTGTTGCCGCGCTGAAAACGCTTGAAGGCGTGATCGACGATTCCATGTTCACGACCAGAATCGGTAAAGAATTTCATCGCGATCAGATCAGGCTCGCGATGGCTTACGAATCTGCGGATGGCGCCAAAGCTGTCCTCGTCACTTAGGTTGTCAGCGGAGGGGGCGCCTCGGTGCCGCGCAGGAGTCGGTCATGACCGATGGTGTATGTCAGCAATTCGTAGACAACAAGGCACGGTCAGATCCGGACCGTGCCTTGCATCAATGGTCGGCGCTCAAATGACGCTTGAACCAGTCCGCAGCGCACCGGCTGGTAGTGTCGAAGTGCTCTACATAGGGCGTAAAGTGTCCGTCCGCGATCATCTCGAGTTGCTTGGGTTGCAGCGCTTCCTCATACGCACGCAAACACAAATCGGTGGCAGTCAACGTGTCGGCATCCGCGACGATCATCAGCAACGGTGTGGGGCTGATGCGCGCGATGTACACACCGGGCTCATGTTCGCGAGAAAGCTCGGCGCTGCGCAGCGTTACCTCGTTGCGCCAGTTCGGCGAAAAAGCCGCTGTGCCGGCGAAAAATTCGTGGCTGTCCGCGCCTGGCATCGCGCATGGCTCGGCGGAGTCGGCACTCGTCGCGGGCAGCATGGCGGGCGATCCTCCGGCGAAGCGCCGCGCACGGTCCGACTCGAAACGGCTTAGCAACGCCGGCACGTGATCGGCGCGGGTTCGGCGCAATGCCGACTGATAACCACTAATCTGCGGCACTTGCGAGACCACGCACTTCACGCGCCGATCAATCGCAGCAACTTCAAGCACATGCCCACCGCTAAAACTTGAACCCCAGATGCCCATGCGCGACGCATCCACCTCGGGGCGCGTCGACACATAACTGAGCGCATCGCGATAGCCTCGCTTCTGCAAAGCCGGGTCGACTTCCTGGCGAGGCATCCCTTCACTCTCGCCGAAATTACGGTGATCGTAGACGAGCACAGCGAAACCCGCGTTCGCAAACACCTCGGCGTAGCGATCAAGATACTGCTCCTTGACTGCGGAGAATCCATGCGCCATCACGATGGCCGGATGCTCGCCCGCCAGCGCCTGTGCGGGCAGATAGAACCAGCCGCGCAGACGCACGCCCTCTGACAGAAACTCCACGTTTTGACGTTCCATTGCGTATCCCTGGTGAATTACCTGACGCGCTTCAATTCGGCGCATGAGGCGTCACGATACCCGGCCGCGGCGCGCAACTCACCCTCGGTCTGGACATCCACTACGCCGGATCGGACAAGCTGAAATAGGCGCTCGGTGTCGTGCCTGTCACGCGACGGAACATCGCCGTAAAGGCGCCCGGCGTTTCGTAGCCGAGCGCGATGCTCACTTCAGCGACGGGCCTGTCGGCCGCGAGTAGCGGCAACGCATGCTGGACGCGCACGAGTTGGCGCCAATGCACGAACGACATGCCGGTTTCGGCGACAAAAAGGCGCGCGAGCGTGCGCGTCGACGCACCCGCTTGCCTGGCCCACGCGTCGAGCGTACGCGCGTCGGCAGGCGCACTGAGAATCGCGTCACAAATCCTCTTGAGTCGACGATCGCCGCCACTCGGCATGCGCAGTGGATGGCCCGGCACCCATTCGATTTCGGCGAGCAGATGCGCGATGACAAGGCTATCGCGCCCGGCAGGTTCGTCGTCGAGCGGAATCGATGCGGCGCGTATGATCAGTTCGCGCAATAGCGGAGTTACGTTGACGGCGAGCGGTTCATCAGGAAATCCAGGTGGACAGTTTTCGGTGCGGATGTACGGGCTGCGCAATGAAACGGCCCCCCGCGCGCGCATCGCGTGTGGCATGCCGGCCGGCATCCAGAGCGCCCGCTGCGGCGGAACGAGCCAGAGCTTCTGCCCAGCTATGACTTCGATGGTGCCGCGCGTTGCATGGATCAATTGCGCGCGAGCGTGCCTATGCTCACCGACGGCAAAACCGTCTGCATACTCCTTGGCCATGACGGAAGCTAGACCGGGAGCACCCTGATAGTCTGCGGGATTGGTGCTGCGGGACGTGCGCTGCGCAGAAGAGTTGCGCGGTTGGGCTACAGACGACATTGGCAGGCTGGCTGGGCGGGAGCGAGTCAGTATAGTTCAGCCTGCATCGTCTGGCGGAGCGGCGGTCTCTCTGAAAGAAATGCGGCCATTCACTGCATCGAGTGCCGGTAGTCGAGAGCGCTCCGGGCTATCAAGAAAATATGTTCGTCTGACTGAGGCCGCCTACGTTTGCATTTTTTCTTATTTATTGTGAAGGGACAACAATCCGCAGACAGGCCGAAAGTCTCGTTTGCGAAAATTACTGTATGAATGTACAGTATCCGGCATGAGCGGTTGAAACAGTGAACCGGCACTTTTCTGGAGTCCAATTGATGGACATGCGCGTGCGGAAGCCTGTCAGTCATCCGATGCCGGAAACAGCGGCATTCGTTGCCGACATGAAGTCGGCATTTGGCGAGCAGGAAATTGACGAAGCCATTCGTCGCGGCAAAGCCGGCGAGCCGACGTTTTATGCCAGCGAAAACGGGCGCTCGGTGGGTACCGCGGCGCCGGTCGCATTGGGTGCATGGCGTGTCGACCGTTCGGTGCGCGACCGCCATTACTGTGACGGCTGCGACGGTTCGTGCATTGGTACGGCAAGGTCTTGTCGTCCGTAGACGCAAACAGATAGACGGAGAGAACATGCTTCGAGTTTTTGGCGCCGGCGTACTCCTGCTGACGATCGCTTCATCGGTGTCGGCGGGGGAGCGCTACGTGGAGATATGGAATCCGCCAGAGGCACGCATTGGCGCACCCACGAGCAAGTCTGCGCCGAAGACTCACGGTGCGACTGTCACCAGCCGCAATGCCGGCAAGGTGGTGCCGCGGCGTGTGGCAGATCCGCTGTCCCGATCGGCCCCGGTCAAACATGCGCCGGTCGCTGTGGTAAAGAAGCCGTCTGTTCCGCCGTCCCTCTATATTCCGAGAGTGATTACGCCGGAAGGTAACGTGCTTCGTGTCTGAACTCGTAATAAGTCAGTTCGGGTTGGCGGCTGCCTTCGTGTAACAGGTTGCGGGAGAACTGATGGGACCCGATACTGGTACCTGTGAGGCCATCGTATTGCCGCGCTGAAAGTCGCTAAAGCAGTTCAATGCAGCTCAATGCAGAGACAGAAAGTGGAGTCGGAAAACTACAAGGGATATTCCGTTTGGGGCCACGCCATTCTGCAGAACGGCGGATATGCAGCGGGCGGAACCATCATGCGCGAGGGCAAGCTCGTCGAAGGTTCCGGCGTACTCGGCACCTATGAGTCGGACGATGAAGCGCGCATAGCCGGGCTCGACTGGTGCCGGGCGTGGGTCGATAGTCACGGCTGAGAGCTGAGAGCTGAGAGCTGAGAGCTGAGAGCTGAGAGCTGAGAGTGGCAGTGGCAGTGGCAGTGGCGGGCGGACTCGCGCGGCGAGCCGCCACGTGAAGCAGATCGACGGCCGACAGGTCAACATTCAGGACGGTGGGTGCACGCGGACATAGGCAGTCAACGACGATGGCAAACGCCCGGTTGACAAGCTGTGTTTGTCTATCGCCACGCGCTCACCGGTTCAGCGCTGCGAGGCTGCTCACGTCCACGCTTACGCGTGCAAAGACAAGCCCTTCACGGCCTTGTCCACGGCTTTCTTGGGGCCATGCAACGCGAGGCCCACGAAGTCGAGATTCGCCGCATCGCCGGCACGAAAAACTTCGCGATTCGCTGCATCGTGCCCGGTCGAAAACATCGCATGGACATACGGCACGATCTTGAGTTCGCGGGTCAGTGCCTGCCGGTGCGCAGCCTGAAGACCGGGCAGGTCGGCGGCGAATACCAGCATCGGTTGACCAAGCATGCGGCCGTATTGACGGTTGGCTGCATCCTCGTAGGGCTCACCGAGTGCTTCGGGCATTGCAGCGGCAACGCCGGTCGCGAGAAACGCGACTACATTGAGTTTTTGCCAGACCGCGAGATCGTCGCGCACGATCAGGGCCACTTTGGTATCGAACATGATTGCTCCTCGTTGAGACGCTCATGATCGGCGACCCGAGGCAATCAGTCTGGAACGTTTGTGCACATGCGCCGGTAGGCGGCCGGCGTCATCCGGTAAGCGCGGCGAAACCAGCGGCCAAGATGGCTCTGATCGGCGAAGCCGACTTCGGCGGCGACCTGTGCGGGCGTACGGCCGACCGCCAGTAGTCTGCGCGCGGCGCGCAGGCGCAAGCGCACCAGATACGCGTGCGGCGACGTGCCGAACGTGCGTTGAAACAGGCGAGTCAGGCGGAACCGGTCAATGCCGGCCATATCGGCAAGTTCGTCGAGTCCGAGATTGCCGTCCATCTGCTCGTGCAACAGATCTCGCACGCGGGCGACGGCGGGCGGCGCGGCGAGTTCGTCCGTCAGTGGTGCGTCGCGCAACTGGCCGCCGAGTTGCATTAGCAGGCGGTCGAGAGTCTGGTCGCGTGCAAGCCTGCCTTCGTCGCCGTAAATGGCCACGAATGCCTGGCGGATCGCATCGACGAGGCTGCGGTCGTCAACCAGCGTATGGCCGAAGGCCGCTTCGACGCCACTTAGTCCGGCAATATTCAGCCGCCGCGCCGCCTGCTCGACCCAGGCTTGCGGCAGATACAGCATCGCGTAGGTGAAGCCGCTCGCGTCGGGCGCGTGGCCGTCGTGCAGCGCGCCCGGTTCGATCAGGATCGCGCGGCCCGGCACGCTCGTGTGCAGCGACCGGTGGCACTGGAAGCGTTGCACACCCTGCTCGGTGTAGCCGATCAGCATGTCGTCGTGATCGTGAGGGTCGTACGCGTGGCCGCTGAAGTGCGCGCGCAAACCTTCGATGCCGGTCTCCTGATCGCGTCGCGCGACCAGCCAGTTGTCCGCGCGGCCGTCGCGTGTCGTCGCGCTCGTCATAACTTGCTTTGCTCCTTGTCATCACTCGGCATTACTGCGCAGAAGTGTACGTCAGCGGTCGGTGGACGATGTGGCAGGAGGGCGTCCGCGTTCCCTGTGCGAAGAGCCGCGCCGCGTCGGAGAGTGAGCGTGCAGGCCTTCGCGCAAAGGAAAGCGCGCGGCGCTGTCTGCGAAAGCCATCCTTCAATGGTCGAGCCTGCGCGTGCAGCCGCCGACTGCCGTCATCCGCGAGTCGCTCCTTTCACCGCGCGCCGAAGAGTACGCCCCGATGGCAGATCGAACGTCAATCGGGCAACTTTTTCCGGGCGCCGCTCGGCTTCATCCGCCAGTCAAAGACCGTTAGCGAAAGCAGGACAAAGCAAAGAAGAATACAAGAGCGTCGCCCCTGCCATCATTAATGCACGACGGCACGACGGCACGACGGCACGACGGCACGACGGCACGACGGCACGACGGCACGACGGCACGACGGCACGACGGCACGACGGCACGACGGCACGACGGCACGACGGCACGACGGCACGACGGCACGACGGCACGACGGCACGACGGCACGACGGCACCGCCGCACCACCGCACCACCGCACCACCGCGCTACAACACCACCTCACTGCGTCGCACACGTAAAGCTCGACGCGGCATTCACGTCGCCGGAACCGCTATACCGCGGGAAAGCCGGATATTCGCAAAGCGGCCGCGTGCGCCCCGGTACGCCCGCTGTATCCGCGACAGTTTGGGCGGGCGGCGCGACACCTTTCTCGACCCAGTTCTCCAGCGTCGTGAGCGAATCCCACGCTGCGTTGAAGACTGAACTCACCGCGTGTCCGTAGCCCGGAATCTCGTAGAAACGCACAAAATTAGCGACGGTAGAAGCCCCCATCGTCGATTGCAGGCGCTGATAGTACTGCTCGGACGAGCGCGTGCTGACCAGTGCGTCGGCCATCCCATGCGCCATCAGGATTTTGCCGCCCTTTGCGTTGAACGCCGACAGATCGGTTTTGTTGACGTCCTGCAAGCCCGTCAGTTGGCTGATCCGCGCCTGCAGACTGCCCGGGTTTTGCGGATCGACATTCAGCGAGTTGTAGCTCGCGTCGCGCGTGACGAAGTAGCGGATCCACTGGTCCCAGAAAACGCTCATGTACGGAGCGGTGGTGGGCATCGGCGACGCGGGTTGCGAAGTGCCCATGGCAAGCGTCGTGACGGTCGGCTGCAAGGCCGACGCGTTGACAATACCCAGATCGGCGCCATACACGTTGAAGCCGGGATACTGCGTTTCGCCGCTGGCGAGCGTGTAGCTGAACGTGATCGGCGTGTTGTACACGTTGAGCGCCGAAATCTGTGCATCCGACAGACACGTATCGCCGGTATCCGTGCCGCCGGTACAACGCAGAGGCGTGCCGTTGAGCGTCGCGGTCGATGGATCGAACGTGGCGTTGCAGGCCGCGACGTTGCTGATCAGGCCGTCGGCGACGCCGTCGAGCGTATCGCAGGCGGCGAGCACGGCGTTGAGCAGGACCTT
Organism: Paraburkholderia fungorum; assembly: GCF_900099835.1. Classification (NCBI taxonomy): domain Bacteria; kingdom Pseudomonadati; phylum Pseudomonadota; class Betaproteobacteria; order Burkholderiales; family Burkholderiaceae; genus Paraburkholderia; species Paraburkholderia fungorum. The sequence goes on along the minus strand of NZ_FNKP01000003.1, from coordinate 481,095 downwards.
GCGCTTGGCCTGATCCACATAAGCGCCGGGCGCGGCAAGAGCGCGCGTGATGCGGCCAAACTGCAAGTCGAGGCTGGCGGCCGCCCACGCGGGGTAGAGCACGATCGAGCCGTCCCAGTCCTGCGGCCAGCGCTGCACGACGGCGAGTGCCTCACGACCGCCAGACGACCCGCCCGCAAAGTACGCGCGCTTCGGTGCTTTCACCGCGTAGCGCGCGTCGATCAGATAGACCGCGACGTCGCGCGTTTTCTTCAGCGCGTCGCCGTCGAAGTTGTTGATCGCTTCGTCGTTCACGCCAAACGACGCGTCCTCGCTGCCGAGCGCGTTCGCCTGATGTCCCGAATCGCTGGCGAAGGTTGCGTAACCGCGTCCGAGCGGTGTGAGTTGCGTCGTGGGTCCGGCAGGGACGTTGCCGGTCGGTGCGGGAATCGTGCCGTCGTAGCCGCCGCCGCCGAACATCATGACCTTGTTGTTCCAGGTGGTGGGCATCGCGATCTGGAATTTGATCTGAGGTGCGTTCGGATCGACAGGACTGATCGCGCCGCTCACCAGGCAATATTCGCCAACCGCCGTCGCGCCGCTGCCCGACGCGGGCATCGTGGTGGCGGCCGACACGGTCGCGCCGGTAGTCGGTAAGCCGATGGACGCCGCCGGCACGGTCTTGCCGACGAGTTGCGAGCAGGTGAGCGGCGTAGCCGCCGCCGCGGGCGGGTTGAGGCTGTCGCCGCAACCGCTTAGCGAGAGCGCGGTAAGCACGGGCGCGACGATTAACGAGGAACCGATGCCGCCGGATTTCCGGGCGGTACGCTGCATCTGCATGGCCTGTCTCCGATAGTTGGATTGGTGCGTTCGCCATGTCGTCTGCGTATCGCCTGGTTTGCAAGACGTCGGGAGAGCGCCTTGCAAATCTGGTATTACTTAGCCTTCCTGTCAATAGTCTTGCCGCAAGGTCCTGAGTTTGGCGGCTGTGATGACGACAACAAACGTCCACTAGGCGGCAACCTTGACCTCATGCGTGAACGAGTTCGGCAACCGTTGCCGGTTAGTCATGCGGTGGTGGGTTCGCATGAATCCTGGACGCGTTACTTTTCTTAATCAGGTCGATGCGGGCTGACAGCAGCGGAGAATTTCAGGTTGACGGCGCTCCTGACGCAGACCGGCGAAAACCTCGCCTCCAGCGTCAGCCCTGGCCTAAGCCCCTGCTACCGCCGATTCCGCCGCGCAGCATACGCGCAACAAGCCCCGATGACGAACGCACCAAATGCCGCCATTGGCAGCGCGAGCACGAGGAAAACCGCGCCAGTCGCGACGGACACCCATGCGACAAACGAAGACTTTCTCCAGCTAACCAGTGCGCGTTGAACCATGACGCATCCCCCAGATTGGCGCGGTACGAATGTCGCGCTTGCGGCGACGATCGCTAAGGCGGCCGCCGGACGACCGTCCGGCGATCCACAAAGCGTCGGCGCTCAATGCCAGAACAGCGCGATCAGAATGATGATTGGAATCGGCACGCCGAGCATATAAAGAAGAATGGAACGCATGAAAACCCCCTTCGGAAAGTGAATCGAAGTCCCAATTAAAGCTGGCGTTCCCGCCCGCCGTACGTTGCCATCAGACTCGCGGAAAACGCGCCCATCAACAGCGAAACAAACAGCCACAGCGACGCGCCGATCGTGATCTTGCGCGCCTTGTCGGCGGCGTCTTTTGCGGCCGCGTCGAGTGCGGTGATTTTTTGCAGCAGGCGCGTGTAGGTCGTCGTCACCCGCGCCTGAGCCGCGTCAGGCGCGAGGCCGGTACGCTGCGCCACGAGTTGACCGACATAGGCGGTGTCTTCCGGCGACAGTTGATCGCCCGTTGCCGCGCTATTGAGGAAGATGCGCGCGGTTTCGAGACGCGGTGTTTCGTTGCGGCCCGAAGCATCCGGCGACGAAGAAGCGGGCACCCCGGCGGGCATGCGGAACAAAGAATCGATGAAATAACCGAGCGGCCAGGTGTTCATCTGACTGGCTGGATTGCCGCGCTGCATCGTCTCCATCGTGATGGTGCCGCCGCTCGACGCTGTGAGCGCCGCGGCCTGCGCGCCCGTGCGCACGATGCCCGAAATAGCCGACGTCAGGATCGCCGCCGTGAAGAGCGTCGCGACCGCCCAGCTCAGGAAACCGTGAGCGGTATCGCGAAAGTGCATTTCGTCGATATCGACGGCCAGCCAGCGGCGGCGCAGCCGGCCCGCGAGATAGCCGCCCAGGCCCGACGTGAGGATCGACGTGACGCAGACCCACAGCACTGCCGCAAAGCCGAATGCCTTCGCGTTCGACGGCGCTGACGACCACGGTGAGATCGACGTCAAACCGAGGCCGGTGCCCAACGTCAGCAGGATGAGCGCGAACGCAGCCGCGCCCACACCACCGGCAAATATGGCGCCCCAGGAGACCACGCCGTCGTGCCGATGCGCGAACGTCACCGGATCGTTTGCCGCCAGCGTGGAATCCGCTGGATATCTGGTCTGGTCCATTGTCTGCCTCCATGTCTTTGTCGATGCCGGTATGCCCGCAATGCAGACTGCGCTGCTGCGCAAGGTGGGACCCTCGTACGGTACGCATTTTTTGTGCCGCGAGGGCGGAGGAAGCAGCGGGATGCGTCAGCGACGCGGCATCGCGGGCTTTTTGCCGATTGCGATGGAAGCCTTCGACGGCTCGTGGCGTCGCTAATGGCGGCGGTCGCTTCCGCGCCGAATAGGAAAACGAGTGCCGAAAAGTGCAGTCACACCGACAGAATGGCGAGTGAACCCGTCGTTACGAATTCACGGCGGCAAGCGCTCGCGACAAACCGACAGCACCAGCTGACGCAACCAGCGATGAACCGGATCGACCTCCAGACGCGGATGCCACATCTGCGACACGGTAATTTTTTCGGTTACCACGGGAAGCTCGAAGACGAATGTTGCGGCGCTCGCAGCATCGTCGTGAGATTCCGCCCGGTCGCCGAGAAAGGACGCGGGCACGAGTGCGATCAGATCCGAAGTGCGGGCCACGGCGAGCGCCGTGGGAAAGCTCGGAACCACGGCCACGATCGTTCGTTCGAGACCCAACGCAGCCAGCGCTTCGTCGACGGGGCCGCTCATACGCCCCTGCCGCGACGCGACGACATGGCCGAACGCGACGTATCGCCCGACGCTCACTTCGCCGTCCAGTTCAAGCGGATGCCCCTTCCTGACGACGCCCACGAAGCGATCGCGAAATAGCGCCTGCACACGGACCTCGGGGCCCATTTCGCCCAGCACGCCAATCTCGAGATCGGCCGAACCGTCGCGCAAGTGCGTCGCGGTCTTGTCGGATTTCGGCGCAAACCGCAGGCAGACATGCGGTGCGACCGCCGTGGCCGCGGCGATCAGCGGCGAGCCGAGCGCTTCGACAAAACCGTCGTTGACACGAATCGTGAAGGTCCGCCGCAACGTCGAGAAATCGACTTGGGCCTGCGTTGGACGCAGCAACGCGCGGGTCTCATGAGCCGCATTTCGCGCGCGCTCGCGGATTTCCGCGGCATAGGGCGTCAATACCATCTGACGACCCGCGCGGACCAGCAACGGGTCGCCGGTGGCCGCACGCAGCCGCGCGAGCGTTCTGCTCATCGCGGATGCACTCAGCCCCAGGCGACGGGCAGCGCCCGCGACGCTACCGTCGGCGAGCAGTGTATCGAGCGCAATCAGCAGATTCAGGTCGGGTTCGGACATGCTTCGATCGTAACATCGCATCGCGTGACAAGGCGTTGGGTGCAGGTTATGAATGCATGTGTTGCGTCTTCCGCCATGTGCCGGACGCGGATACATTGGCCTTGATCCGACGCGATCCGGCTTCGGTGATTGACAAGGACAGTTCACATGCAAACTCCGGCTCAGCAGAAAACCGCGCTTCTCATCGGCGCATCGCGTGGTCTCGGACTGGCGATGACCGCCGAATATCTCAAACGCGGCTGGCGCGTGATCGCCACCGGCCGTCCCGACTCGCTGGACAAACTTCGGCAACTCGGCGGCGCGCTCGAAGTGGAAACCGTCGATATCACGATCCCAGCGCAAGTCGCCGATTTACGCACCCGTCTCGCAGACCGGCAGATCGATCTGCTGTTCGTAAATGCCGGCGTGAAAAACGCCGATTGGGAAACTATCGCGGATGTCTCGACCGAAGAATTCGCCCGCGTGATGGTGACGAACTCGCTGAGTCCGATGAAGGTGATCGAAGCGCTTCAGCATCTCGTTCCAGCGACGGGAACGATTGGCGTGATGTCGTCGGGGCAGGGGAGTGTCACGAATAACGTCAACGGGAATTACGAGGTTTATCGGGGCAGTAAAGCGGCATTAAATATGTTTATGCGGAGCTTTGCCGCTCGCCACGCCGACGACCCGCGAACCTTGTTGCTGATGGCGCCGGGTTGGGTGCGCACGGACATGGGGGGACCTGACGCGCGTTTGACCATCGAGGAGAGTATTCCGAACCTGGTGAATACGATAAATGAATACGAAGGTCGTGCAGGGCTGCATTATCTGGATTATCTCGGGAGAGTGGTTCCGTGGTGAGTGGCGGCGCGGCTCGCAATCACCAATACAAGAGACCTGCGGGCGCGGTCCTCTGACCCACACGCACGATGTCTTATCATATTGGCTCCACCACCTTGACGCCCACAAGGCAGATCGCGATGACCGACCACAGCAATCCGCTGTTACGAGACTGGCAAACCCGCTACGAACTGCCGCCGTTCGCGCAGATCCAGCCTGAACACTTCGCACCGGCTTTCGCCGAACTGTTCATCGAGCACCTCGCGCAAATCGACGCGCTGGGCGCCAATCCCGACGCCCCCACGTTCGACAACACCGTCGCCGCGTTCGACGCCGCAGGCGCGAGGCTGGATCGCGTCCGGCTGACCTTCGAGAATCTGTGCTCGTCGGAGTCGCCGCCCGCGTTGCAGGCGGTGGAGCGTGAGATGTCGCCGCTACTGGCCGCGCATGGCAGCAAGGTTTTCATGCACGCCGCTTTTTTCGCGAGGCTGCATGTTGTGCATGAGCAGGCGGCATCGCTCGAATTGAACGAAGAGCAACAGCGTCTGCTGTCGCGCGTGCATACCGATTTCGTGCGCCAGGGCGCGACGCTGCAAGGCGCCGCGCGCGAGCGCTTCGCGGCCATCGCGGAACAGCTTGCCGGGTTGTACACCCGCTTCTCGCAAAACGTTCTCGCCGACGAATCCAGCTATCAATTGCCGCTGACGACCGAGGCCGAGCTTGCCGGACTCCCCGATTTCGTGCGGCAGTCAGCGCGAAGCGCGGCTCAGGAACGCGGTGTCGATGGTTACGTGATCACGTTGTCGCGCTCGCTGGTGCAGCCGTTCCTGACCTGGTCCACGCGACGCGATTTGCGCGAAGCCGCGTGGCGCGCGTGGACGAATCGCGGCACTGCGCCGGACCGGGACAATCGTCCGCTGGCGCATGAGATTCTCGTGCTGCGCTCGGAACAGGCGCGTTTGCTCGGTTACGACAACTACGCCGAGTACGCGCTGACCGACCGCATGGCGGCCACACCCGAGGCCGTGTACGCGCTGTTCGAGCAGGTCTGGGAGCCCGCCAAAGCGAGCGCCGCGCGGGAGCGCCAGGCGCTGGTCGCGCAAGCCGAGGCACTCGGCGAACCCACGGACATCGAACCGTGGGACTGGTACTACCTCGCCGAAAAAGTGCGCATGGCGCGCTATGCGCTGGACGACGCCGAAGTGAAGCCGTACTTCAGTCTCGAGGCGATGCTGAACGCGATGTTCGATTGCGCTAACCGTCTGTTCGGCGTCCGCTTCGTCGAGCAGACAGGTGTGCCGCTCTATCACGCGGACGTGCGTGTGTGGGAAGTGCGGCGCGGCGACGAACTGGTCGGCGTATTCGTTGGAGACAACTACGCGCGTCCCAACAAGCAGGGCGGCGCGTGGATGAGCGTTTATCGCCGGCAAGCGCGTAACGGCGGCAAGGCGATTCCAGTCGTAGTCAACAACAATAATTTCGCGCGCGGCGGCGACGGCCCCACGTTGCTGAGTTTCGACGACGTGCGCACGCTGTTTCACGAATTCGGCCACGGTCTGCATGGCTTGTTGTCCGACGTGAATTATGGGCGGCTGTCGTGTACCAATGTGCCGCAAGACTACGTGGAACTGCCGTCGCAGCTCATGGAGAACTGGGCCACCGTGCCGGAGGTTCTCGCTAAACACGCGCGCCATGTGACGACCAACGCGGCGATTCCCGCCGTGCTGATCGACCGCATTCGGGCGTCGCAAACCTTTAATCAGGGATTCGAGACCGTGGCTTATGCGTCGTCGGTGCTGATCGACCTGGCGCTGCATTTGCAGAAAGACCCCGCCGATATCGACATCGCCCGTTTCGAGGAAGAAGAATGCAGGCGCCTCGGTGTGCCTCGCGAAGTGGGCATGCGTCATCGCTTGCCGCATTTCGGCCATATTTTCGGCGGCGATTATTATGCGGCGGGGTACTACGTCTACATGTGGGCGGAAGTGCTCGAAGCCGAGGCGTTCGATGTCTTCGAAGAAGCGGGCGACGCATTCGATCCGGCGCTCGCCGGCAAGCTGCTGCATTACGTCTATAGCGCGGGCGACAGTCGTGAACAACGCACGGCGTTCCGGGCGTTTCTCGGACGCGATCCGCAAGCGGCGTCGATGTTGCGCAAACGGGGTTTGCTAGCTGCGTAATGCGTGAACGGCGTGTAGTCGAACAAAGTTGAGCCTGTCTGATCGCGGCAGCGGTCAGACAGCGAAGCCGTACACGCCGAAGCCAACAGTCTGAAGCAGCAATACAACGTTTAGCACAACGATAATCACTGTCGCCACGATGGCGACGAAGTCTGTCACGCGACTGTTGACGAATTCGCCCATCAGGTCGCGGCGTCGTGTGAAGAGCACCAGCGCGATCATCGGAACAGGCAACGCGAACGACAGCACGACCTGGCTCAGCACCAGCGCCTGCGTCGCGTTCACGCCGAGCGCCACCACGATGAACGCGGGCACCATCGTCACGAGCCGCCGCAACCACACGGGAATGCGAAAGCCGACGAAGCCCTGCATGATCATCTGGCCCGCCATGGTCCCGACGACGGAACTGGAAATGCCCGAGCTGATCAGCGAGATCAGGAAAATGGCGGCCGCGCCTGCGCCGAGCAGCGGCGTGAGCGTGTGATAGGCCGTTTCGATTTGCGCGACGTCGCTGTGACCCGCGTGGAACGCGGAGCTTGCCATGATGACCATGGCCATGTTCACGAGCCCGGCGATGGCGAGCGCGACTACGACTTCGCAGTTCGAAAAGCGCAGCAGCAGGCGACGCTCTCGCGTATCGCGTCCGGCGATGCGGCTTTGGGTCAGGCCGGAGTGAAGAAAGATGGCGTGCGGCATCACCGTTGCACCGACGATGCCCACCGAGATGGTCAGCGCCTCGGCGTTGGGCATCGACGGAACGATGGCGTGGAAGCCTACCTGTGCCCATGCGACCGGCGCGATGAACATCTCCACGAGATAACAAAGACCGATGACACCGACGAGCGCACCGATCACGATTTCCATCGGACGGAAGCCGTTTTTCTCGAACAGCAGAATGCCGTAGGTCGCGGCGGCCGTGATCGTCATGCCGACCATCAGCGGCAGGTTGAAGAGCAGCGACAGCGCAATCGCGCCGCCCAGAAATTCGGCGAGATCGGTCGCCATCGCGGCGATTTCGCTGACGGCCCACATCAGGTAGACGACGGGGCGCGGAAACTGCTCGCGGCACAATTCCGCGAGGTTGCGGCCCGTTACGATTCCGAGTTTGGCGGACAACGCCTGGAACAGCATCGCAACCAGGTTCGCCAGCACCACCACCCACAGCAGCGAGTAGCCGAATCGCGCGCCGGCCTGGATGTTGGTCGCGAAATTGCCGGGGTCCATGTACGCAATCGACGCGATCACCGCCGGTCCCGCAAACAGCAGCATCGAGCGAATGCCACCGCGCCGCTTGCCGGTGAGCACGTCCAGGATCGCCGTCGAGGTGCGTTCGGTGAGCGTGGTTCGGTTCGCCACCGTGTTCATCGAAGTCTCCGGGCTATGTTGGTCTTGTGCGATGGATGATGCGGGCAGCGTGAAAAGTGGTGTATCGACGGAAACATTCTGCATGGCGAATCATCTTGCCGGTAAGCGATCGCAAAACGACTCGCCCCGGCAAGAGAACCGTTGAGGCGCAAGCTTACTGGCTGCGAGCCGCCGCGCAGCGTCGCGCGACTTCCGGCCAGTTGACCACGTTGTAGAACGCCGCGATGTATTCGGGACGGCGATTCTGATACTTCAGGTAGTACGCGTGCTCCCACACATCGAGGCCGAGAATCGGCGTGTTGCCGGACATCGGGCCGGCCATCAACGGGCTGTCCTGATTGCCTGTGCTTTCGACCACCAGCTTGCCCTGCGCGTCGACGCTCAGCCATGCCCAGCCGCTGCCAAAACGTGTCAGCGCCGCTTTCGTGAAGGCATCCTTGAACGCGTCGAAACCGCCCAGATCGCTATCGATTGCCTGCCTGATCTCGCCAGTGGGATCGCCCCCGCCTTGCGGCGACATCACCTGCCAGAAAAGGCTGTGGTTCGCGTGTCCGCCGCCGTTGTTGCGTACCGCCGGTTGCAACCGCTCGGGCAGTGATTCGAGTTGTGCGACCAGCGCCTCGACCGGCAGATTCTGATAGTCGGTGCCATCTAGCGCCGCATTCAGATTGTTGACGTAGGTCTGATGGTGTTTCGAGTGGTGAATCTCCATCGTGCGGGTATCGATGTGCGGCTCGAGTGCGTCGACCGCATACGGCAGTTCGGGCAATACGTACGGCATGAGGCGGCTCCTTGCGGATTGTGAAGGATGGTCAGTGTCGGGTCGGGTTGTCTACGTTCATCGCCAGGCAGCCCGCACGGAGCGCTCGCGTAATCAGCGGATCAGGGCCGTGGCGTGACACGTGACCGATCAGCGCCATGTGTGTTTCGCGGCTGTGACGGACGGCGGCTTGCTGAAGAGCGGGGTCGCGGCTGGCATCCAGAAGGAGCGCGATTAACGCTTCGTGGACGCCGCTTAGATGCTCGGCGGCGAGATCCGGCTCGCCTTGACCGGCGTGCAGATCGGCGAGGTTATGACAGGAGACGACCAGCGCGGCTACGCAATCTTCGGCACGCCCTGGTGGAGGGCTGTCGATCAACTGGCGCGCGATTGAAAGCGCCCGTCGGTAACCGGCGAGCGCGAGCACGATCTGGCCTTCGCGTTCCGCGATGAGCGATTCGCGCGTGATGGATTCCCACAACGGCAGGCTCGGACTCGCCGAAGACGAGCCATCCTGGGTAAAGCGGTCAGTGTGCTGGTGCATGACGAAGGCTCCTGGTATGCACCCTTTGCGTGGGACTGAGCGCCTTCGTACTCGGGTTGGTGAATGATAACCATTATCATCTGGATTGGCTAGCATTGCGTGTTTAGAGCGCGTGGGTCTCCTGATCAATTACATTCGATAGATTGACCTGAACAATGGAGATCGTGATGAGCGGAAATTGGTTTTCGAAGTTTTCGAGCTACCTTTCCACGATGACGGGCAGGCCGGTCACCTTTGTCGCCGCAGCCGTGCTCGTGCTTCTATGGGCGGTCACCGGTCCGGTTTTTCATTACAGCGATACATGGCAACTCGTGATCAATACGTCGACGACGATCGTCACGTTTCTGATGGTCTTTCTGATTCAGAACACGCAGAACCGCGACACCGCAGCGATGCAGATCAAGCTGGACGAACTGATTCGCGCGATGGCGGGCGCGCACAACGCGCTGCTCGATCTGGAAGAGCTTGAGGAGAAAGATTTGAGCCGCTTCCGCAAGCATTACGAAAAACTCGCGGATGAAGCGCGCAAGGCGCTGCGCGCCGGCGGTAGCGATACGGATTCGCCGTTTGTCGATAACCGCGAAGGGAACGACTAGACGCAATAGGTTTGATCGAACCGCTATTGAAGCGGTCCGGCTGGCGTTTTTTGCGGATGCTCACGAAAAAATCGACATCAGGCGCGACCATATGCCCGTGCGGTCTCGGCCGACCTGGGTGGCTGTATTCCTATCACCGTCGATTGGCGGGTGTTCTCCGCATTCCACCGAGTGCTTGAGCACGATGAGTTCAGGCGTGATGTGCGGGAGCAGGTACATGGTCGACCTCCGTCGTCTGGCAGTGAGATCGTTGACGCAAGAATAAGGCCATGAACCAGGCCTTATTCCAGCCTGTGAGCCACGCGTTTCAGGCCCATTCGGGTGCGCCAGCGCACCCGAGTGAAACTATGGCACGGCAATCCGCGCTACGTCAGTGCGTCTGCCGCCGCACTTACCCGTTTTGCGAACAGGCAAAGCATTTCATACATCAACGTTGCGGCGACCAGCGCTGTATTGCCACTCGGATCGTACGGCGGCGAAACCTCGACGACGTCGCCGCCGACCCAGTTCAGACCGTCGAGTCCGCGCAGCAACGCCAGAGTTTCGCGCGTCGTGAGTCCACCGATTTCCGGCGTGCCTGTGCCCGGTGTGAACACCGGATCAAGTCCGTCGACATCGAGCGACAGATACACCGGCATATCGCCGACCACCCGCCGCGCTTCTTCAGCAATCGCGGCCGGTCCTAAGGCATCGAACTCTTCGATGAACACGACACGCATGCCGTTATCGAGCGAATAACGCCAGCCCTCGTCGGAATTCTGCGCACCGCGAATGCCGATCTGAATGGTGTGTTTCGGATCGAGCAAACCCGCTTCGACCGCGCGGCGGAACGGCGCACCATGCGTAAATTTCGAACCTTTGAAGCTGTCCCACGTATCGGTGTGCGCGTCGATATGGACCAGCGCGATGGGTTCTTTAGGCGCCATCGCCTGAAAGATCGGATAGGTGATCGAGTGATCGCCGCCCGCGCTCAACGCAATCTTGCCCGCCGCGAAAACGGGTTCGAAGAAGCGGCGAATGTCTTCGTGCGCACGTTCGAGATGATAGAGATCGGTGAACGGCACGTCGCCGATATCGCCGATCCGGCATGCGTCGAACGGATTGAAACGCGTCACGTGATGAGTCGAGCGCGTCAGCGTCGACATGTTGCGAATCTCGCGCGGACCATAACGCGCGCCTGGCCGCGCAGTCACGCCGCCGTCGAACGGCACGCCCGCGAGAACGATGTCCAGTGCGTTCAGGTCGGTACAGGGCGGCACACGCATGAAAGTCGGAATGCCGCTGAAACGCGGCAACTGCATCTGCGAGAGATCGGTGCCTGACACGTTGAAAGTCCTAGAAAGTAGGGGGCGTATTGATCCACAGCACGCGTGCGACGACCTTGCCCGGATTGCGATAACTGTGCGGGCGGCTACTCGGGAAGTAGAACGAGTCGCCGGTTTTCAGCAGATAGCGTTCGTCGTCGAGCGTCAGTTCGAGTTCGCCTTCGATCACATAGCCGAGTTCTTCGCCGAGGTGCGAGATCTGTTCGTCGCTGCTGGAATGCGGTTCGATGACGTGAATATCGCCTTGCAGCAGTTGACCCGGCGACGGCACGACGACGCGCTCCAGCATGATCGATCCGCGCTTGCCTTTGGTCGGAAAGCTGACCGAGGGCCGTTCGTTCGCGCGCTGCACCGGCGACGTGTTGATGTCCGGGCCGGAGACAAGCGCGGCGATATTGGTCGACAGTGCAAGCGCAAGCTTGTGCAATGTCGCGAGCGAAGGCGTTGCGTGACCGCCTTCCACTTTCGACAGCAGGCTTTCCGAACAGCCGGCCTGCTCGGCGAGCGCTTTCAGCGTCAGTTGACGCACCATCCGCGCATGTTTCAGGCGCACGCCGAGCGAGTCGGCCGGCGTGGCCTGCGATGGCGCGGCGGCAGGGCCGTGGCCGCTGCTCGTGGGGGAGGTTGTTTTTCTGGTGGCCACCGTAGCACTATCGGAAAGGTTGGGAGAGCGTCTGGCTGATTACGCGAATACCGTGAACTCGACTTCGAGCGGGTTCAGCGCGTTGATCGGAATGATATCTTGCGGGCAGGCGGACATCACCACGACGCAATCCATCATTGCCTTGATGTCGACATGATCGCCCGCTTTCGATACCGGCGGCAGCCAGTCGATCGAGTAGTCGGACTTGATCGGAATGTTCATCCACAGATTGAAAGGTTGCGGCACTTCGCGCGCGCGCAGGCCGATCGCCTTCAGCGCGAGACGCATGTTGTCCGCGCAATTGTCGTGATAGCCCTCGACGCCGAGGTTCTTGTAGCGATACAGGTCGCACGCGGCGATCATCGTGTCGTGTACACCCGGCGACGTATCGACCACCAGCTCTGCAATCGGGCGGCGATGATTCGTCACGAGCGGATCGCCCGCCTGCGGAATCACCTTGTCGATAAACGCGCGGGTATGTTCGAACGACAGGAATTCGTTCAGATGCTCCGCGTTAAAGATCCACGTATCGCAAACTTGCGTGCCATGCGGATTCGCAATGCGGATCGTCTGTCCGGCCTTCACGCGAACCGCGCGGCCACAGCGTGCGGGAACGGTGTAGGTCTTGCCGAGCTCCGGCGTACCGTCTGCGGAAATCGGTTCGTTCAGCGTCGCGTTCAGGCCGGTTTCGATGCCGTTGTCCTGCACGTGATCGTGCGAATGGTCGTGTGCGTGCGTGTGGGTGTGAAGCGTGCTCATCGTCAGTCCTTTATCAAGGTTCGTTGCAAAGCGTGGCCAGGCAGTGCGCAAGCGCGCGTGTGCCCAGCACGAGGTAATCGTCGTCGGTATGTTCGAGCGGGTTGTGACTGATGCCGTCGCGGCTTGGCACGAACAGCATCGCGGTGGGACAGTGTTGGGCCAGATACATCGCGTCGTGGAAAGCGCCGGACGTCATCGTCATCGTCGGCGCATTCAGTGCTTCGGCGGCCTCGCTCAGCCGATCAAGCAAGGCCGGCTCGAAGGCGACCGGCGCGTGGGAAAACATCGCCTCCAGGTTTGCGCGATGCCGCTGCGCGCACGAAGCGATCTGTTGATCGAAGGCGGCCAGAACGGCGTCATCGGGGTGACGGAAATCGACGGTGAACGTGACCGACGACGCAATCGTATTGATCGAATTCGGCGATACGTTCCAGCGGCCGAACGTGACGCGGGTGTTTTCCGCGCCGAGTGTTGTGGCGAACGCTTCGATCTCGGCGCGCACGTTGATCGCCAACGTCATCGCGTCGTGGCGTGCGTGCATTGGCGTGGTGCCTGCGTGCGCGGCGACGCCCTTGCATGTCACCGAATACCAGCGCACGCCCTGAATCCCGCTGACAATGCCGAGCGGAATATCCGCGAGTTCGAGTTGCGGACCTTGCTCGATATGCAACTCGATGAACGCATGCGCGGCCAGCTTTTCATCGCGGGTTGCCAGCGCTGGAAATGCATGCTTATGTGCGGTCAACGCGTCGGCGAGTGTGACGCCTTGCGCATCGCTCGCTAGCCGGTAAGTCTCGATCAAACCGGGTTCGACGAATGCGCTCGATCCCATCGCGCCCGGCTGAAAACGGGTGCCTTCCTCGTTGGTCCAGACCACCACGTCGAGCGGACGGCGCGTACGAATACCTGCATCGTTGAGTGCTTCGATGCATTCGAGTCCTGCCAGCACGCCATAACAGCCGTCGAGCTTGCCGCCGCTCGGTTGCGTGTCGGCGTGGCTGCCGGTCATGACCGGCGGGAGGTTCTCCGTGCCGGCGCGGCGGACGAACAGGTTCGCGCAGTGATCGGTGGTGACGGTGCAGCCGAGTGCGTGTGCGCGGTCGATCAGGTAGCGGCGCGCATCAAGGTCGCGCTCCGAGAGAGCGGGGCGATCCACGCCGCCGTCGGCACGCGCGCCGAAACTGGCGAGCGCTTCGACCGCGGTCAGCAATCGTGCGGGATCGACGTGAGCCGCTGTGGCGCTCGCTGCGTTGTCAATGAGATGAGCGCTCATGCGGGTCCCCGATCGGCTGTGACAATCAAAGCCGCTTCTGGCACGTTTAAACCGGTCGTGGTGGCGTTCGTGGCCCCGTTTGAGGTGGTAGGGGCAGGCGACAGGCTCCGATCGAACCACGGCTTCAAAAACTGCTGCAAACGAGGGGTGCGCGTGTTGCCGAACAGTTGCGCGGGCGGCCCGGCCTCGACAATCTGTCCGGCCTCCATGAACACGACCTTGTCGGAAATCTTGGCGGCGAAACTCATTTCGTGCGTGACCATGACCATCGTCATGCCGTCCTGCGCAAGCGAGCGGATCACGCTCAACACTTCTTCGACGAGTTCGGGGTCGAGCGCCGACGTCGGCTCGTCGAGCAGCATCACTTCAGGCTCGATAGCGAGCGCGCGCGCAATTCCCACCCGCTGTTGCTGACCGCCGCTCAGGCGAGCCGGATACGCATCCGCCTTGTGTTCGAGGCCGACACGTTGCAACGCGGACAACGCGGCACGGCGCGCTTCGTCCTTGCCGATCTTCTTCGACAACACCAGCGGCGCGGCCACATTCGCCAGCACCGTCATATGCGGCCACAAATTGAACTGCTGGAATACCATTGCAACCGGTCGACGGACTTCGGCGAGGCTCGCCTCGCTGTCGCGATCGCGCTCGGTGCGGCCGCTCGATTTATAGCCGAGCAACTGGCCTTTGATCCACACTTCGCCTTCGTCGTACGCTTCGAGAAAATTCATGCAGCGCAGCGCGGTTGTTTTGCCGGAACCGGAAGGGCCGATCAGCGTGACGATCTCGCCGCGCATCACGTCGAGGTCGATGCCTTTGAGCACGCGAGTCGCGCCATAAGACTTGCCGACCGCTTTGAGTTGAAGAATGGGGAGTGCGCTCATGACGTCTTCTGCATAAAAGGAATCAACGCGGTGGCGCGCGCAGCGACGAGTGCGACGGCCTGGGTCAGCAGCCAGTAGCAGACGATCAGCATCGCGTACGGGCCGATATACGTGTAGGTGGACGCGACGATGTCGCTCGCGGTCATCGTCAGTTCGGGCACGGTGATGATCGACGCCACCGCACTTTCCTTGATCACGAGAATCACCTGATTGGCGAGCAGCGGCACTGCGAATGCGAACGCCTGGGGCAATTCGATCGAGCGAAAAGCGGCCCATCTGCCGATACCGAATGCGCGTGCAGCTTCAATCTGACCGTGGGGAATGCTCGACCAGCCCGCGCGGAAAATCTCCGCGAAGTAGGCCGCTGCGTAGATCGACAGCGACACGACGGTGGCCTGCACGGCGGTCATCGTCAGCCCGAGTACTGGCAAGCCGAAATAGACGATCACCAGTTGCGACAGATACGGCATGCCGCGTATCAACCACACGTAGGTTTTGTACGGCGCGCTCAACGCCTTGCTGAAGCGCATCCGCAACGCGTTGAGCGCGAAGCCGCCGAGCATGCCGAGCAGCGCAGCAAGCAGGCTGACCTCGAGCGTCACGAGCATTGCGTCGGCAAAGCGCGGTATGAGAGAGAAAAATGCGTTCATAAGAATCGGCCGGTCCCTGTATCTTGTTTCGCGGATCAGACGCGCTTCGCAAGACGGCGCTCGTAGCCGTGCGCGGCGAGAGAAAGCAGTGTCGTGATAGCCAGATAAAAGCACGCAGCGAGCGTATAGACTTCGAGCGGCCGGTAACTTGACGACGCCAACTGTTGACCCACGCGCATCAGATCCGTGACGGCGATCACCGAAATCACCGCCGACGCCTTCACGATATCGATCATCTCGGACACTAGCGCAGGCAGCGTCACGGCAACCACTTGCGGGACTTCGATATGCCACAGCGTCTGACGTCGCGTGAGATTGAAGGTGCTGGCCGCTTCGATCTGGCCGCGCGGAATCGAACGGAAACCGGCGCCCAGAATTTGCGATTGATAAGCCGCGGTGTTCAACGACAAGCCGATGGCCGCGGCCACCACGCCCGGCAGCGTGATGCCGATTGCCGACGGCACGTAATAGAACACCAGCAACTGCGCGAGCACCGGTGTGCCACGAAACACGCTGACATAGACCCGCGCCGTGCGCGACATCAGCGCGCTATGGCTGACCGACATCGTGTAGATGAAGATGCCGGCGAAGAAGCCGCACAGCACCGCCACCGCCGATAGCCACAGCGTGGTCAATGCGCCGTCCAGTAACTGCGGCAGATAGCCGAGGCAGCGGGTCAGAAGGTCAGGCGTGTTCATGTCGTCTCGATGATCGGATGCGGGAGGTGGTGCTTACATCGTCGGCGCGGGCAGTGCGTCGGCGGGCACATCCATCGTCGAGCCGAACCATTTCTCCTGAAGCTTCTTCATCGTGCCGTCCTTGTTTGCGCGCGCAATGCCGTCGCTGAACAGTTTGGCGAGTGTGGCGCTGTCCGCGTCCTTGCGCACGACCCACGCGAAATAGCTCTTCGGGCCGATGGTTTGCGGCATCACCATGAATACGCCGGGGCGGGCTTTCATCAGCGGTCCGAGATTCGCGACCGATTGCGCGACCGCGTCGAGACGGCCTACCGCGAGATCCGCGTAGGCTTCGTCGAACGCGACGTATTGCTTGATCTGCTTGAGGCCGGGGCCGCCTGCGTCCTTCAGTTTCTTGTCGAGTGCGACGAGTGCCTGCAGTTGCGCGGAGCCGGTTTGCGAACCGACGATCTTGCCGTTCAGGTCGTCCGGGGTCTTGATTGCGGTCTCGTTGGTGCGCAACAGGACGCCGGTGGTGGCATCGGCAACAGGCAGCGTGAACGCGAAATGACTCGCACGATCCTTGTTGACCGTGACGGCAGTGACGACGATGTCGAAACGTTTTGCATCGAGGCCCGGCAGCAAGCCCTGGAACGGCAGGTCGAGTTGCTTGACCTTCACGTCGGGCAACGACTTCAGCACGTACTGCATCAGATCTGCGTCATAGCCGACGATCTTGCCGTTGTCGACGTATTCGAACGGCGCATAGCGCGCCTCGGTGGCGATGGTGATTTCCTTGTTGGTCTTGACGCGCGACAGTAAGTCGTTGTCCTGCGCCCAACCCGGGACCGATGCGCAAAACGCGAGTGCGCCGGTCAATGACAGTACCAGAGTGCGGAAAGGCTTATGCATGTTGCTCCCGTGCAGTTCGATGCTGTTGAAATGAGTGTGAATTAAATTCAAGTGACTTGAATGATGTTCACTATGCATGAAGCGTGCCAGTCGGTCGGGCCTGATTTAACCGCTGTCCGTGCGCTGAGAAGTGCACCGTGAGAGTGAAACGGGAGTGCGACGCGCACCCTGGGAGTGCCTGAAGCACAACGTTGGGTGGCATGAGACGCGCGCATCGCTTTTAGATGGATACGTGCAGTTCGGAGAGCGCGGGCGCATCGGATCGACGGTGTGACGTTACGTCGCAACTAACCAGTTGGTACATTTATAAAGTCGTATAAGCGGTAAAAACACTGGAAAAAGCGCGGTTTGGTCGATAAGTCTTATCTGGATTACGTCCTGGAAGGTTAATTTGCCGACCGTTATGTCCAGTAATATACGACGCTCTTTCGTCACAGTTGGACCGCCATGTCGCCGCCTATCACGCGGAACACGCTTGCCGATGCCGATCCGCGCGCTGCATCGCATGAATCTGGCGCATCGAAAAATCGCCCTCGCGCGCTGCCTGCCGCCTTCGTTTTTCTCGTGGCCGCCGCGTTGGTGTCGCTGTGCGCCGGTCGCTATCCGGTTTCAATCGCCGACATATTCGCGACCTTCACCGCGCGTCTGCATTTGCATGCGCCTCCTGAACACGCTGCGCTGCTGAACGCGGTCGTTGTCGATACGCGCCTGCCGCGCGTGTTGTGCGCGGCGCTAGTCGGCGCGGCGCTGTCCACTGCGGGCGCTACGTATCAGGCGGTATTTCGCAATCCGCTGGTGTCGCCGGGCTTGCTCGGCGTGCTGAGCGGGTCGGCATTCGGCGCGGCGCTCGGCCTCGTGCTCGGCGCGCACGGCGCGTCGGTGCAGATGTTCGCGTTTGTCGGCGGAACGCTGTCGGTCGCGATGGGACTTGGCATCGCGCGGATGCTGGGCGGTGGTGGCGTGCTGATGCTCGTACTTGGCGGACTCGTCAGCAATGCGCTGTTCTCTTCGTTGCTGTCGCTGATCAAATACGTCGCCGATCCGCTCAATCAATTGCCTGCGATCGTCTACTGGTTGCTCGGCAGTCTCGCGCAAAGCGGCTGGCCAGATCTTGCCCGGCTCGCGTTGCCGCTCGTGGCGGGCATCGCGCTGCTGTGCGTGTTTGCTCCGCTACTCGACGCCTTGACCTTGAGCGACGACGAAGCGCGCAGTCTCGGTGTGCCGGTCGGCGCGATCCGGCTCGGCGTGATTGTCGTCGCTACGTTGATATCCGCGCTGACGGTGTCGCTCGCGGGCGTGATCGGGTGGGTCGGCTTGCTGGTGCCGCACATCGCGCGCGCGATTGTCGGCGCGTCGAACCGGCGCGTGCTGCCGTTGAGCGCGGCGCTCGGCGCGGCCGGTCTGATTCTCGCGGATACGTGCGCGCGCAGCGTATCGGCGGGAGAGATTCCGCTAGGCATCGTCACCGAACTATTCGGCGCGCTGGCCTTCGTGTTCGTGTTGCGGCGGCTGCGGCAAGGGGGACTTGAATGAACGCCACCCTTGCTTGTCGCGACATCGTATATCGACGCTCGCATGCACTGATACTCGACGGCGTGAGCCTGTCGGTTCAGACGGGAGAGATCGTGTCGCTGCTCGGCGTGAATGGAGCGGGCAAGAGCACGTTGCTGCGCATCCTGCTCGGACTGTTACCCGCCGAATCGGGAACTGTCGTGCTCAATGGCACGGCGATTTCGAAGCAGCGCCGCCAAGCCATCGCGCGATGTGTCGCTTACGTGCCGCAACTCCACGTCGCACATTTTCCATACACGGTCTCGCAGATCGTGGCGCTCGGACGCGTGCCGCATCTCGGCTTGGGCCGCACATTGCGCTCCGCCGACCATGCCGCTATCGACACCGCATTGGCACGCCTCGACATCACGCATCTCGCCGCGCGCAATTACATGGCGCTGTCCGGCGGCGAGCGGCAGCGCGTGCTGCTCGCGCGCGCACTCGCGCAACAGGCACGAATTCTCGTGATGGACGAACCGTTGACCGGTCTCGACTACGGCCATCAGTTGCGCATGTTGTCGCTGCTTGCCGCACTCGCTGCGGAGGGCTACGCAATTCTGAACACGACCCATCGTCCCGAAGACGCGTTTCATGGCGCGACGCGCGCGGTGTTGCTCGAACGCGGGCGCGTCATCGCCGATGGTGCACCGCGCGACGTGATCGACGCACGTGCAATCGGCAAACTGTACGACGTCGCCGTGGATCAACTCGATGTCGAGCGATACCGCTTCTTCGTTCCAGGGCATGCCGACACAGCTGCACCGACATCTTCTCTCTCTTCTCCCGAACCTCCCCCGTGCTAATGAATCTCAAACGCCGCGCCATCGACCGGGCGCTCGCCGCCGTGTCGCTTGTCATCATGTCCGGCCATGCGTTCGCGCAAGCCGCGCCGGTTGCATCGAGCGATGCTGTCGCCGCGAACGCTTCCGAACCGGCCACAAAAAGCACAGCCGCCACAACGGTGCTTCCGACGGTGGCCGTCAGTGCCGCGCCGTCTACTGCATCCACATCCGACAGCCTGCGCGTCGATAACGCGACGTTAGGCCCGCTGGGCAAACTCGACCGGCTCGACACGCCGTACACGATCAACGTCGTGCCGCAGCATCTGATCCAGAATCAGCAACTGAAAAGCGTCGCCGATGCGTTGCGCTATCTGCCCGAAGCGCAAGGCGACGGCGCGCGTCCGCAGACGCGCGGGATTCAGGGCAGCGTCGTGCAGAACAGCCGCATCGACGGACTCAACGTGGTGTCGACGACCGACTATCCGCTCGAAGAGTTCGACCGCATCGAAGTGCTCGACGGTCTCGCCGGATCCTTATACGGGCCGGCGAATCCGGCCGGTACGTTCAACTATGTCCAGAAGCGTCCAACCGATGACCGGCTGATGCGCTTCACGCTCGGCTATAGCACGCAGAGCCGCTTTCTGCGCGGCGTCGATCTGTCGGATCGCGTCGGGCCGTCGAAAGCGATTGGCTACCGCCTCACACTGCTCGACGAAACCGGCACTGGCTATACGGATCACAGCTCGGTGCGTCGTCAGCTAGGCAGTCTCGCGCTCGATTTTCATCTGTCGCCAGACACAGTGATTGAAACCAACTTCAGCCACTATCACTATGTGACGAAGGGCTTTCCCGCGACGTTCGCACTGGCGAGCGGGGTCCATTTCCCGGCTGCGCTCGATCCGACCAACTCTGCATATGGCTCGCAAAACGCAGGTAACGACGACACCACCGACACCGGTTCGATTCGCGTGCGTCACGACTTCTCAGCGGACTGGCATCTGACCGCTGCCGTGTTGCGACAGATCGCAGATCGCGAGTCGACGGCGCCGACCAACACGCTGACCAGCAACGCGGGCGCTTACACGACGACGATCGGCACGGCGACTGCGAGCCGCTTCACGATCACGAGCAACCTGCTGTACCTGAATGGACACGTTAAAACCGGTTCTATCGATCACGCAATCAGCCTTGGTACAAGCGGTTTTACGTGGGACAACTTCAATCCGGAGGGGGGCGCGACGACGACACTCGGCACGGGCAATCTGTCGAATCCGCAATCGTTCGATCTGACCGGCGTGCCTGACTTCACGCATCGCTATCAATCGGCGCAGAGCACGCAGCAATCGTTCATGGCGGGCGACGACATCACGTTTTCGCCGTATTGGTCCGTGCTGCTGACCGGCAGCCAAAGCTGGCTGTCGACGCACAACTACAGCGTGAAAGGCGTACAGACCAGCGAATCGGCGGATCAGGGTTTGTCGGGCGCGGCGAGTCTCGTGTTCAGACCGAGCGACAATCAGAGCGTGTACGTCACCTATGCAGACAGCCTCCAGCAAGGCGACACTGCGCCGACCGGATCGACCAACGCGGGCAACATTCTCGCGCCGTATCGCAGCAAGCAATGGGAGGTGGGCTACAAGCTCGCGCTGGGCGGTGTGAATGCGTCGGTGGCGGCATTCCGCATCACGCGTCCTTATGCGTACACGCTCGCGGACGGCACCTACGGCACGGCCGGCGAACAACGCAATCGCGGCATCGAGCTGATGATGGATGGCGACGTAACGCGCGATCTCTCACTATTCGGCGGCGTGACCTGGCTCGACCCGCGTCTGTTCGATACCGGCTCTGCGTCGACGGAAGGCAAGCGCATTGTCGGCCTGCCGGAGTTCGCGCTGAACCTGCTCGCCGAATATAAAGTGCCGCAAGTGCCGGGTCTTTTCACCGACTTCAACGCGCATTTCATCGGCTCGCGTCCCACCGATAACGCCGACGTCTACTCGGTCGGCTCGTATGCGACCTTCGATGTCGGCGTCGGTTATCTGACGAAGATCTACCATCGCGCGGTCACGTTCCGTCTCGCTGTCGACAATCTGACCAATCGCAGTTACTGGACCAACATCGTGCCGGGCGGCCTGAATGGCTACACGGGCGCGGGTAACGCGAGCGCGTCGCTCGGTGCGCCGCGCACGGTGTCGGCGTCGGTGCAATTCGATCTGTGAGGGCGCATTCATGACGCGAGGCTGGCGATTTTTTCAGCGATGGACAGCGAGTGCGCTGATATCCGCCACGCTGGGTTTGAGCGGTACGCACGCTGCTTTCGCCCAACCCAAAACCCATATCGCCGATGCGTGGTACGCGCATAACGCGGTGTTGCTGATGCTTGGCGCGGCCAGCAACGTGGTCGCGACTGTCGCGCGTTCGTCGGCGTTCCCGTGGATGTATCGCGTGGCGCCCGGTCTTTCGCATGCTGAAGCAGTGGACGGCGCGACGATGAACGGCGAGGAACTGCTGCGCCTCGATACCGATGTCGTCTTTACGACGACCGCCGATCCGTCGATCGATGCATTGCGGCGCACCGGTCTCGACGTCGTGCCGGTCAACTTCACCGACTTCGACTCGATGCTCGCGTGCATCGACCTGACGGCGCGCACGCTCGATACACCGCTCGCGATGCAACGGGCGGCGGGCTATCGGCGTTATTTGCAGCAAACGCTTGCCGACACCGCGAAATCGCTCGGCGATCTGCCTGCGCAAAACCGGCCGCGCGTGCTGCATGTCGCGTCGATCAACCCTTTGAAGGTGGACGGCGCGGATACGATCGTCGATCAGTGGATTCAGGCTGCCGGTGGCCGCAACGCCGCCGATGGCCTGCGCGGCAACCTGAAGCCGGTATCGATCGAACAGGTGCTGGCGTGGCACCCGGATATCGTGGTTCTGGCGGCGAATGCGGGCGCTATCGACGATTCGCCGCAACATGCGCTGTGGGACACGCTGGACGCAGTGCGCGACAAGCATGTCTATCGCAATCCAGCAGGCGTTTTTCCGTGGGACCGCTATGGTCCCGAAGTCGCTTTGCAGGTTCGCTGGGCGACGCAGATGTTTCATCCTGAGCGTGCGCAACATGACGATCTGGTTGCGCTGACACGTCAGTTCTATGCGGCTTTTTTCAGCTACGCGTTATCGGAAAAAGACGCGCGGCGAATGCTCGCAGGCCTGCCGCCCGAAGCCGAACGCGGCGGTCACGCGCGATGACATGACGGCAGGGCGGCCGGCGTAGCGGCCTATTCGATCTCGACCACGACTTTCGCACGCGCGCCGCCGCTCGTGACGAGTTCGTAGGCCGCTTCCGCCTTCTCGCTCCTGTATTCAACGTGCTTTATCGCGCAACCGCATCTACGAGCGCCGCGACACCGCTGACCGGTTTCATAAGATCGCCGGGGAGCGCGTGGCGCTCGCGGAGGTAGTCGGTCGAGTTGAACGACAGCCACGCGCGGCTGTCCGCGTCCTCCCAGACGAGCACCTTGAGCGGGAGATCCAGCGCGGCCGTTGGCGCGTATTGCATCAGCGGCGTACCGGCTTTCGGGTTGCCGAAGATCACAAGCTGGCTGAACGGCAGCGCAAGCCCTGCTCGCCCGGCGTCGCCGCTGAAATCGATGCAGGCGAACAGCGTCAGCCCCCGCTCGCGGATCAATGCCTGAAAGCGCTCGACGGTAGTGGCGCCCGAATGCGCGCTTGCCACGGTGACGACGCCGTTATCGGCGCTTCCTGCATTTGGCGCGATGATCATCTTGATTCCCATGAGGGCAGGGTGCGCTTGTAGCGTCGCGGAAAGAGTGCTGGCGGGCAGCGCGTTCACCGTGGCGCAGCATCCTGATGAAGTGAACGTCCGTCCAGTTTAGGCGTTCCCGCGCTGACAGGGGGCCGATTGTGCGGCCATTTCCGTGCCTGCCAACGGGCCGGCCTACGCCGGGCTTTCAAACCTAAACCTTCAACCCCTCACCCAACTCCAGCGCAATGAAATCGACGAACGCGCGTATCCGGTTCGACATCTGATGCCGCTGCGAGTAGACCGCGAAGATGTCGGCGTTCGGCGTTTCGTGATCGGGCAACACCTGCACCAGTCGTCCATCGGCGAGATATTCGTTGATGTCCCACTCCGCGCGCAGCAGGATGCCGTGTCCTTCCAGCGCCCATTTGACGGCGATCTCGCCGTCGTTGGTCGTCAGCGTTCCGTTGATGCGCACGGCTTCCGTCTTGCGTGCCGCACCACGCCCGGAACTCAGACGCCACACGCCGTAGGCTTCATCCCCTTGCCGGATGCCGATGCAGTTATGCCGTGTCAGATCATGCGCGCTCAGCGGCACGCCGCGTGCGGCCAGGTAGGACGGCGCGGCGCACAGCAGCCTTCGATTCGGCGCCAGACGCCGTGCGACGACACGCGTATCGGGCGGCTCGCCGAAGCGGATGCAGACGTCGAACGTATCGTCGGTCAACGGCGGCGGGGTCACCGAGAGTTGGAGCTGAACGGAAACATCGGGAAAGCGCGCGACGAAGCGTGAGACGGCGGGCGCGACGTGGCTGCGGCCGAAGCCGAGAGTCGAGTTGACGCGCAGCAAACCCTTCGGGCTTTTCTTCGCGCTGCCGAGCAGCTCGGCCAGGCTGTCGATTTCATCGAGAATGCGCCGCGCGTGTTCGAGATACAACTCGCCCTCGGGCGTCAGCATCATCCGGCGCGTGGTGCGGTTGATCAGCGCCACGCCCGCGCGCGATTCCATCTGCGTCAGCCTTTTGCTGACCGCCGCCGCCGTCAGCCCCAGCTCGCGGGCGGCAGCGCTCAGGCTGCCGGACGATGCCAGCGTCGAAAAGAAGCTCAGGTCGGCCGCCTGGACAGTATCGCGCATCGGCTGATTGGTGAATAAAAGTTAAAGATGCTTTGAGTTTAGCACCGGTTTTTTCCTCCGAACGTGGGTAGAGTTCATTCACACCGATTAAACGAGAAGGAACGGAGACATGAAAACCTATCGCATCGCAACCATCCCCGGCGACGGCATCGGCAAGGAAGTCGTCCCGGCCGGTCAGCAGGTGCTGGCGGCACTCGCCAGCACCTCCAACGCGTTCGCCTTCGAGTTCGAAAACTTCGACTGGGGCGGCGACTACTACCGCAAACACGGCGTGATGATGCCGGCCGATGGGCTGGATGCGATCCGCGACAAGGACGCGATCCTGTTCGGTTCGGCGGGCGACCCGGATATTCCCGATCACATCACGCTGTGGGGCCTGCGCCTGAAAATCTGCCAGGGGTTCGATCAGTACGCGAACGTGCGTCCGACGCGCATCCTGCCGGGCATCGACGCACCGTTGAAGCGTTGCGCGCCCGAAGACCTCAATTGGGTGATCGTCCGCGAAAACTCGGAAGGCGAGTATGCGGGGGTCGGCGGCCGTGTGCATCAGGGGCATCCTATTGAAGCGGCAACCGACGTGTCGATGATGACGCGCGCCGGGGTCGAACGGATCATGCGCTTCGCGTTCCGGCTCGCGCAGTCGCGCCCGCGCAAACTGCTGACCGTCATCACGAAGAGCAATGCGCAACGTCACGCCATGGTGATGTGGGACGAGATCGCCGTGCAGGTGTCGAAAGAGTTCCCGGACGTCAAATGGGACAAGGAACTGGTGGATGCATCGACGGCCCGCATGATCAATCGTCCCGCGAGCCTCGATACGATCGTCGCCACCAATCTTCACGCCGATATCCTGAGCGACCTCGCTGCCGCGCTCGCGGGCAGCCTCGGTATTGCGCCGACCGGCAACATCGACCCGGAACGCCGCTTTCCGTCGATGTTCGAGCCGATCCACGGCTCTGCTTTCGACATCATGGGGAAGGGGCTTGCCAATCCGGTCGGCACGTTCTGGTCGGTCGTCATGCTGCTCGAACATCTCGGTGAATTCGATGCGGCAAAGCGCGTGATGCAGGCCGTCGAAGCCGTGACGGCCGATACTTCTCTGCATACGCGGGATCTCGGCGGCAACGCCACTACGGCCGATGTGACCACTGCTGTCTGCGCGCTTCTCGGCAAAGCGGTCGCGCAACCGGCGCGTGCTGCCTAAGCGTGCGTGAAGCGGGCTCTCGTTTGAAAACACCTGAAAAAGCAGGGGTTTTCGGATAACGCCGGCGAATGACGAACGACGAATCCGACAGGCGCCGCTCGCAATGCGCGGCCTGTCCCAACTCGTCCGCGCAATAACAACAAGGTGGGAGACACGACCTGGTCAATCAATGTAACGACGTATCGACAGAGCTGGATTGACCGGCCCAGATACGCGACGCGTTCTCGCTGTTTCAGGCAGGGCATGGCCCAACCTCCCAGGAGGAGACAATGATTTCAGAACTCGAAAACCGGGTGTCCCGCAAGCTCATGTTGCGGATCATCCCGTTTGTGATGCTGCTTTATTTCGTGAGTTTTCTGGACCGCGTAAATGTCGGTTTCGCGGCAATGACGATGAACAAGGCCATCGGCCTGTCACCGACAGCATTCGGTCTTGGCGGCGGATTGTTTTTTATCGGCTACTTCCTGTTCGAAGTGCCGTCGAACCTCATTCTTCACAAGGTGGGCGCGCGCAGGTGGATAGCGCGTGTGATGATTTCGTGGGGCATCGTGTCGGCAGCGTCTGCATTCGTCGTCGGGCCGACCAGCTTCTATACGCTACGGTTTATTCTGGGTGTCGCAGAGGCAGGCTTTTTCCCCGGCATCATCCTTTATCTGAACCTGTGGTTTCCGAGCCGGCAACGCGCTGTGGCTGCTGCGTGGTTTATGGCGGCTGCACCGATCTCGACTGCGATCGGTTCGCCGCTTTCCGGCGCGATCATGAAATTGCCGCCTATCGCCGGACTCCACGACTGGCAGATGCTCTACATTCTCGAAGCGGTTCCCGCCATCATTCTTGGCTTTGTCGTGCTCAAGTACATGACGGACGCACCGGCGAAGGCGCATTGGCTCCAGCCGGACGAACGTGAATGGCTGATCGCCAGGCTGAAAGTCGAAGCCGAAGAAAAGCACTCGCACGCCGGACATACCGCAGGCGCACTCAGCGCATTACGCGACCCGCGTGTTCTCGCGCTTGCGCTGATTTACTTCGGGACCTCGGCGGGTCTTTATACGTTGGGTCTCTGGGCGCCGCTGATCATTCGTCAGTATGGCTTCGGATCGTTCGAAACCGGTTTGCTTGCCGGTGTTCCCAGCGTTCTCGCGGTGGTAGCGATGATTGCCTGGGCACGGCATTCGGACCGCTCGCAGGAAAGAACGTGGCATGTGGTCATTCCCTGCGTGGTGGCGTTCGTCGGCTTCGCGCTGGCGGGCGGCGCGAGCAGCGCGCTGATGATCATCGTCGCGCTCGTGATCGTGAACATCGGGATCAGCTCTGCCAAAGCGCCGCTGTGGGCGATGCCGAGCATGTTTCTGTCGGGTGCCGGCGCGGCGGCGGGCATTGCGATGATCAACTCCGTCGGGAATCTCGGCGGGTTCGTCGGGCCATTCGTGATCGGCTGGCTCAAGAACGTCACCGGCGGCTATTCAGCGGGACTGTATGTGGTGGGCGCGACACTCGGCGTATCCGCAATCGTCACGTTGATGTTGAGCCGCCAGGCCAGGCAGACACCGATTGCAGTAGAAGAACGGCACGGGCATTAGAAACTACCGCGTATTCCTGCATGCAAGTGGAAAGAAATGCCTGCATGCAGGGGGCGCGTTTTATTGTTATCGAGTCACTACCGCCGGCGACCGTGCGACGCCCGCGCGTCTCTTCCAGAGTTCTCAGGTTATCAAAGCCATCGCGCGCATAGAGCCAACGCCTCTATTTCCCGCGACAGAATCAGCTTCCTTTCACGCACGAAGCCTTACGTTTCGTAATGCTTTATCGCCTTGCTTAGTGAGCCTTACCGTACAGAGCGCACGATTTCTCACTGTAATAGTGACGGGCCGCACGACGAACCGGGCACCCCGTTACAGGGTGCCCGACGCCACACGCCAAGACGTGAACGCGAATGGAAGCGAGGTGATAATGGGATCTGCAAGTGCTCGTCGAATGCTCACGCAGTCCGGGGAAATTCGTCCAATGACGGGAGTGCGCGGTATTGCGGCTTTGTCGGTCGTATTTCGACACTTCTATGTGCAGCCGGATACCGTCGGAAATCCATTGCAGCATGCTTATCTTGCTGTCGATATGTTCTTCATGCTGAGCGGCCTGGTGCTGGCGCTCAACTATGCATCGACGGTGACGCTCGGTGCAGGACGTCAGCCGTATTTCGCTTTTATCCAGAAGCGCATTGCGCGCGTGTTTCCGCTTTATCTTTTCGTGACGGTCGTGAAGACGGCCTACGATCTGAGCAAGCACATCGGTCTCGGACTCGCGATGCCCGACACGTGGACACTGAAAGCGATGATCGCCAATGTGTTCCTCGTTCAGGCGTGGGGATTCTCGGAGAGTGCCGTTGGCCCTGCGTGGTCGCTGAGTACCGAATTGGGCGCCTACGTCCTGTTCCCGGTTCTGGTCGCACTGACGATACAAAGCCAGACAGCGCTGGCCTGGGTCGTCGCTATGCTGAGCGGCGCGCTTCTTCTGGCCGCCGCAATCGGCAACAGCGATTGCACCGTGTGCACAGGCTATCTCGACATTTTCCATGGATACACGCCTTATCCGCTGATGCGATGTGTGGCGGGCTTCACGTTCGGCCTGATCGGCTACCGGCTCATGCACACGCCGCTATTGCGCGCGATTGCGTCGGCCAATCTGTTCGCTGTCTTGTCCGTATTGGGCACGCTGGCCGCCTATTTAGCGGGCCTTCCCGACCTGATTATCTACGCGTTATTGTTTGCGACGGTGATGGCGTGTTTCGGCAATTCAAAGGCTGCAAATGCGATGTTCGGCAATCGTGCAGTATTTTTCCTCGGCCAGATTTCCTTTTCCATCTATCTGGTTCACATCCTTCTTGCACCGGTGATGAAACGGGCCATGGTACTTTCCGATGCGCATCTGGGCGGCCTCTCCGTCGTCGTGTCCGCATCGTTCGCGTTTGCACTGGTGATTGCGTGTTCGGCGGCGTCCTACTATCTGGTAGAAATGCCGGGGAGACGGCTCGCATTGAGGTTGATGTCGGGCAGAAAGAACCACAACCCTGTGACCATAATCACCTCCATCAAAGAGACCGATGCCGCCTGATAACCGATGCCGCCGCTCCGCGCAATCCGCTCCATGTCACATTCCCCATTCCGCACCGGATCCCGGGTCCTATACCGGGTCATATCCATTGGGCATTGAATTCTGGAATCCATCGCAGGTGACCCGGTGGCAGCTTTTTTTGCGGTTTTTTGCGCACCATCAGGCAAATCCATCCGCAACGCCTGTAACGTCTGCTTCGAGCAAGTCTTCGAAAAAATTGTTTACCAGAAAATCAATTTTTACCGCATGTTAATGTTGCGCAAGGGGAGTTGGCGTACATGGTTCATTCCGAATTTGGCATAGTTCAAGATTGAACTTGTTGGTGTTACACTGCCATTCGCCAAAGCCTCTCTGGCATAGGGTTTGGATGTTTTCAAGTGCAATCCGATCTGAATCGCATCAACGGCCCTACACAATGCCGTGTGCGCGGCGGCCATTCACGGGACCTCATCCGAACACCCAACTGCGTTTTTCCAGATTCCTCAGGTTCTTATACCGTGTACTCTCAAACGCAAATCGACCCGGTAGTCAGTTTTCGCAATTCGCAGCGCGAACAGGTTCGTGGCACGATCATTAACCTCCAGAGAAAATCTTTGGTAATGGAGGTCTATAACCCCTATTCCATTGTCCAGGTCAGTGAGGTACTCAGCGACCTGAGCGTGCGGATGGGTGCCAGGAATGCCTACCTCGGCAAGGCCGTCGTGGTCAGTCTGGTGAATACCGGTCTCACCGCGGTCGTTTCGCTGGCGCTGATCGACGAATGGCGCGAGCTGAGCGTTCTTTCCAACGAATCCAGATCGGTCGGCCGGGAAGCGGAACTCTTTGTCACCGACTGGGACGCGCGCTTCAACATCCGCCGCGACTACCAGATCGTGGTCAACGAGATGCGCGCGTTCCTGTCGGAAGTGTCGCGCTGGGTCGAGCAGGTCGATCTGACCGAAAGCCTGCCGAAGACCGATGGCAAGCTGCGCGAAGATCTGTTCTACGAACTCGCCACGCCAATCATGCACAAGGTCAAGTCATACCTTGTGCGTCTGGAAGAAGAGGCCGAGCGCGTCGATGTCGAGATCGCACCCGTGCATCGGACCTATGCGCAAGCGGCGCTTCATCCGTTGCTGCTTCGTGCGCCGTTTGTCTACCGGACCTTTACGAAGCCGCTCGGCTACGCCGGCGACTACGAGATGGTCAATCAGATCCTGAACGACCCGCAGCAAGGACCGACCACCTACTTCCAGATCGTCAATACGGCGTTTCTCAAAGCCGCCGTGGCGACCGCGCACCGTAACCGGATCACGCTGCTGATCGACTTCCTGACGCGCCAGGCCGAAGCCGCTCGCGTTGCCGGCAGACCGTTCCGCATTCTCAACGTCGGCTGCGGGCCGGCTTTCGAGATTCAGCGCTTCGTGCGCGAATACGCGCGGCCCGATCTGCTGTCGTTCCAGCTGGTCGACTTCAGCGAAGAGACGCTGGCTTTTACTAAAGACGCCATCGAGCGCTCGGCGGCTGAAGCCGGGCACAAGGTCGTGGTGGAAACCGTGCACCAGTCGGTACACGACCTGCTCAAACGCAAGATCACGCCCGACGCATCGTTGCGGGAATTCGACGCGGTGTACTGCGCGGGTCTGTTCGACTATCTGTCGGACAAGGTCTGCGCGCGCCTGCTCAGCTATTTCGCTTCGCGCACGCGGCCCGGCGGCAAGTTGCTCGTCACCAACGTGCACTCGGCGAATCCCGAGAAGTTCGGCATGGAGCATCTGCTCGAGTGGTACCTGATCTACCGGAACGAGAGCGGCATGGAATCGCTGTTGCCTGAACAGTCCGACGGACACAAGCTCTACGTCGACGAGACTGGGGTGAATGTGTTCGCAGAAGCCACGATCCTCTGAACGTCAGCAGACACGTCATCCATGAGCACTGCCCAACTGCACACAGGCTATCAAACCGAGCTGGCGGATTTTCGCGTGACGTTCAGCCGCGGTGGAGCCTATACGGCCATCGTGCTCGTCCTGCTCGGCGTGGGGCTGGATTACGCGCAGTATCCACAACTGCTGGCACCGTTCGCGGCGGCGCGCGTGCTCGTCTCGCTGATGATCGGCGGCATTGTGGTGCTGCTGAGCAATTCGACGGGACGGAATCTGAGTTCATGGTTGACGCTGTCGTGGCTGCTGCTGCCGCAGATCATGATTTCGTGGATGATCTGGCAGACCGACGGCGTGCTGTCGCCGTACTACATGGGCTTGAATCTCGCCATCTTCGCGTCCGGCATCGCACTGCCGTTCGGCTTGTGGCAGAACCTGGTGTTCGGCGTGCTGTCGTGCGTTCTGTACCTGTTTGCATGCCTGCTGCACTCGCGTGGCGCCGCGCCGGCGGGCACGCTCACCGTCAACGTCCTGTTGCTTCTGTTTGCTGCAGCCGCCAGCGCCGTCTATACCTTCTTTAACGAGCGGGTGCGCTTCATGCTGTTTCGCCTGAAGTCCGAGGTCACGGCGAAAAATGCCGAACTTGAAGTGATCAACCGTCAGTTGGTCGATATCAAGGGGCAGTTGCTACAGCAGGAAAAAATGGCGGCGATCGGTACGTTGGCCGCGGGCTTGCTGCATGAAGTCAACAATCCGGTGAATTTCTGTCTGATGGCGATCGAAGTCGGGTTGGAAGAACCCGTGACCAAGACCGAGCCGACGCTGCAGGAATGTCTTGTCGACGCGAAACAGGGTATGCAGCGCATCCAGCACATCGTGTCGGACCTGAAGACTTTCGCGTACCGCAAGCCCGGCGCCGAGGCTGAAGTGGGAACGCCGTTCCTGTTCGAGAAGGCGCTCGATTCGTCGATCCGTCTCGTCGCGCATGAATTGCGCGGCGTAGCGGTTACGCGCGACCTTCCGATGGATACGCTCGTGCAAGGCGACGAGGCCGCGATTATCGGCGTGCTGATCAACCTGCTTTCCAACGCAGTGCTGGCCATGCGCAAAGCAGGCACGGTCAAACCGGCCATTCACATCGCGGTCAGGTGGGAAGAGGAACGTCTGCACATCACCGTGAAGGACAACGGACCCGGTATCCCCGGCGAAAATCTCGCGCGCGTGTTCGAGCCGTTCTTTACCACGCGCGACATCGGGCAGGGTCTGGGTCTGGGGCTGTCCATTAGCTATGCGGTCATCGAACGCCACGGCGGTCTGCTGTTCGCCGAGAGCGAGCTTGGAAGCTGGGCGTCGTTCAGCTTCGATCTGTCGCGCGCGCCGTGAGGACACGATGAATGACATCAGACAGACACGGCCCACGCTTCTCTACGTCGACGACGAAGAGCTGGCGTGCAAGTATTTCGCCCGCACATTAGGCGCGGATTATGAGGTGTTGCTCGCCAGAAGCAGTGACGAGGCGAGCGCCATCCTGCTCCAGGACAGTGCCCGCATTGCCGTGCTGGTCACTGATTTCCGCATGCCTGGGCGCGACGGCGGCGATCTGCTGCGACAGGTGGCGCAGGAGTATCCGCATATCATCCGCATCCTGGTCACGGCTTATGCCGACAAGGATGTGCTGCTGCAAACGGTCAACGCCGGCGAAGTGTTCCGCATCCTCGAAAAGCCGCTTACGCCGACGATGGTGCGTGAGACGCTGCACGTGGCGTTCGAGCGCTTCCACGAACGCGCATTGCAGAATCAGCGCTTGATGGCGATGGGCGAGACCCTCGCTTTCCTCGCACATGAATTGAACACGCCGCTCGCGGCTATCGCGCTGAACGCGCGCAGCATCGAAAATCGCGCCGACGGTGAGCACGATTCCGACGGTGAGATCGCCGGCGCAGCGAAATCGATGCGTGAGAGCGCGCAATACTGTATATCCGTGGTCTCGTCTTTCTGGCGCTCGGTCCACAACGGGCACCGGCGGCTCGCGGGCAGCGATCCGCGCAGCGAGGTCACGGCGCATGGGCTGATTTCCGCTCTACTCGACACCTACCCGTTTGCGACGACGCAGCGGACGTGGGTGGAGGTCGAGGTCGTCGGCGACTTCCCGGTGGTGACGCAACCGAATTGCGTGGCGCTGGTGCTTTCTTCGCTGTTGTCCAATGCGCTGCGCGCGCTCGCGGATGTATCCGCGCCGTCGGTGCATTTCACCGTGATAGCGGAACCCGAGCCCAGCATCCGCATCTGCGACAACGGCCCTGGCATTCCGCCTGAGGTGAAAGCCAGCCTGTTGACAGACCCGATCACCACCCACGCGAAATCCGGTGGGAACGGCCTCGGCCTGATTCTATGCAACCGCGTCATGCAGTCCTGCGGCGGCGGCATCCGGATCGAGTCGACGCCGGGGGGCGGCACCACCGTCATGCTGGATTTCCCCCATATCAAAGATAAAACGCACAGGAGTTATTGATGAACGAAACGAAAGCCACACAGGAGTCGGCGCCGGCGATCATCTTCGTCGATGACGAGGCCACGGCCGTGAAGTACTTTCAGCGTGCTATCGGAAGCCTGGCGCCGGTCCTGACTGGCGGCTCGGTGGAAGAGGGCAAGGCTCTGCTGGACGAGCACGGTGACAGGGTGGGGGTCCTTGTCTCCGACCAGCGCATGCCGGGCGAATTCGGCAACGAATTGCTCCGCTATGCGAGCGAGCGCTATCCGCATGTCGTGCGGATCCTGACCACCGCGTATTCGGAGATCGATCAGACCGTCGCGGCCGTCAACCTGGGGCATATCCACCGCTATATCAAGAAGCCGTGGGATATCACCGCGTTGCGCATGGAACTGAAGCAGGCGCTCGAACTGGCCGAGTTGCGCAAGGAGCGCGATCATCTGGTGCGCGAGAAGTTGGGCGTGCTGCAGAAGCAGACTATCGCCACGCGCATCGGCGTGGTCCGCTCGATTTCGGCCACGCTGATCGGGCCGGAGCGTTTCCAGCCGGTCGAGACCTACCTGGCCGCAGCGGTACTCGCCAATGTGCAGATTTCCGAGCCGGACTGGCTGCTGCTCGACTACTCCGATCTGGTCGCGGCGGAAAGCGACCGGAGCGGGATTTTCGGGCACAAAGTGGCGGAGAATCTCGCGGCGCTGCGCAACCGGCATGCCGGCTCGGGCGTGAGCGGCGCGGTGTCGGCGGTGGCCGGCACGCTGGAGGAGGCGGGCGTCAAGGTTCGTCGCGAAGGCGATGCGCTGGTGTGGAACGAGCTTCCCGCGCTGGCCGAATTCCTGAGTGAACCGGTTAGCAAGGCGGTGTCGGATCAGCACGCTGTCTGGTTGGCGAGCCTTCTCTGGCTCGACGGCAACGACTTCGCGCTCGAGTCCGCTCGTGAGGGCGACGCTATCGCATTCCGCCCGGCGCAACGCAAGACGGAGTTTGGCGCCGATCGCCTGGCGACGTGGATCGAGCAGTTCTGATTTTTTTGCCGGGTTGGGGCGTTCCCGACCTTGGTATTCGTTTTAAAAAAACAGGCGACCTGGTTGCCTGTTTTTCTTTGTGTCTTCGCCAAAGCGCGACTTGCGCGGCTCGCGAGTTCGCCGCGTCTGCCGACGAAAAATTCCCTTTGCGCCTTCCGGCATTGCTGCGCGATGGACGGAAGCGCCTCGAAGTACCCCCCTTGTTCATATCCCTCAGTCTCCGCTGAAACATTCCCCATCGATCGGCGCGTCTCAAGACAAAAATCAAGCTTCAGATTTTGATAAATCTATTTGCTAAGTATGACTAATGTCTGGAGTTAAAAGTCTGTCGAGAACGTCATCGGTGTAGGCGCTGATGTATCGCGCGTAACTAACGCGTCACAAGGAAATCGATTCAATTCCATCAGATTTTTCCTGTTTTCCCGACGTGTGGTGAATTTGCCTCGAATCTGACAATTGTTGACCAATGGTCCGGTGCGATTGGGTTAGCTTTCGCACCGACCAAATTAGTTATGCATTGCAAAACAAATGAACAGGAACATTTTCAGGCTGGTGTTCAGCCGGCCCAGGGGGATGCTGGTTGCCGTTGCGGAAACTGCCACCGGTACGGGCAAATCAGATTCGAGCGAGACCAGCAGTCAGCATCCAGCGCGACACATCTCATTATTCTCAATGCGCCATACGGCGTTCGCCGCGCTGATGCTGTTTGGCGCGGCTCCCTTTCTGGTTGACGCGCAGGTCACAGCAGCGGGCGCGCATGCGCCGACCGTGATCCAGACCGCAAACGGTGTTACCCAGGTCGACATTAACCGACCGAGCGGGGCTGGCGTATCCCGGAACACGTACTCGCAGTTCGATGTGCCGAAGGCTGGCGTCATCCTGAATAACTCGCCAACTATCGTGCAGACGCAGCAGGCCGGCCAGATCAACGGCAATGCGAATCTGCTGCCGGGGCAGTCGGCGCGGATCATTCTTAATCAGGTCAACAGCAATTCGCCGAGCCAGTTACGCGGGTTTCTTGAGGTGGCAGGGAGCAAAGCGGAAGTGGTCGTGGCGAACAGCTCAGGCATCGTGGTCGATGGTGGTGGCTTTATCAACACGACGAGAGGAATTCTGACCACGGGCTCGCCGATCCTTGATGCAAGCGGAAACCTGAGCGGCTTCAACGTTACCAGTGGCAATATTGCCGTGCAGGGTGCAGGCCTGAACGCGACGAACGTCGATCAGGTCGATCTGATTGCACGCGCGGTGCAGGCCAATGCGGCGATCTATGCGAACAACCTGAATGTGGTCACGGGCGCGAATCAGGTCACGCATGACACGCTGGCGGCGACACCCATCGCAGGCACTGGCGCAGCGCCCGGTGTGTCCATCGACGTTAGCCAGCTTGGCGGCATGTACGCGAACAGGATCGTTCTGGTCGGCACCGAAAACGGTGTCGGCGTGTCGAATGCAGGCGTGATTGCAGCACAGGCTGGTGATCTGACGCTCACGACGCAGGGCAAGCTGGTACTCACCGGCAAGACGAACGCGAGCGGCATCCTCGTCGTATCCGCGCACGACGGCGTCGATAACAGCGGGACGACCTACGGTCAGCAAGGTTTATCTGTCAGCACGGCCGGCGATCTGGAGAACAGCGGCACACTAGCCGCGCAGCAGGATTTGACCATCACGGCTGGCAGTGTCGGTTCGAGTGGCACGCTGGGTGCGGGCATCAACAGCGACGGCTCGATTGCACAAGCGGGCGATCTGGGCGTGAGCGCAACCGGCGCGCTTTCCGCGACAGGCCGCAACGCAGCCGGTGGCAACGCGATGCTTCAAGGCGCGTCAATCAACCTGTCTGGCAGCAAGACCTCGGCGAACGTCAATCTCGCGCTGAACGCTAGCGGCGGGGACCTGAATCTGTCCCGCGCGACGACCACCGCCGGCGGCACGGTGAACGCCACCGCCCGCGGCACACTGACGAACGATAACGCTGTGCTCTCCTCGGACGGCGCACAAACGATCACCGCAGGTGCGCTATCAAACCGTAGCGGCCAGATCGTCTCGGGCGACACGCTGACGGCGAACGTCGCGGGCGCGGTTTCGAATCAGGGCGGCACGATGCAGGCCGCGGGCGCGCTGACCGCGCACGTAGGGAGCCTCGACAACACGGCGGGACATATTGCGTCACTGAACGCTGCCGGCCTCGCCTTCTCGACGGCTGGCCTGCTGAACAATGGTGCAGCCGGTACGATCGGGAGCAATGGGAGCGTGACCGTCCAGACGGGACAGATCGCGAACTCAGGTTCGATAACGGCCGTGCAGAACCTGATTGCGACCGCCGTGCAGACGCTGGTCAATGGCGGCACGCTGGCGGCGAATGGGAACGTCAATGCATCGGCTGGCATGACGTTGAGCAACAGTGGCACGATCTCAGCCGGACAGAACGCCACCTTGAGCGCCGCGACGCTCGATAACAGCGCGGGTTCGCTCCGCGCGGACCAGCTTGCGCTGAGCGCGGCGAATCTCGTCAACCACGGCGGCACGATCACGCAGACCGGCAAGGGCGCGACGACGATTGCCGTCTCCGGCACGCTCGACAACACAAACGGCTCGTTGCAGACCAATGCCGCGAACCTGACGCTCAGTCCCGCGACGCTCGTCAACGATCACGGCACCATTGCGAACTCGGGTAACGGAACACTGTCGGTGAACACCGGCTCGCTGTCGAACAACGGCGGCACGATTGCCACGAATGGCGCGCTTGCCATCGACGGCGGCGCAGTGTCGAACCGTGGCGGCACGCTCGCGGGCCAGTCGTCGGCGGTGCTGAAACTAGCCTCGCTCGACAACAGCGCGGGCGGTTATATCGGCGCGCAGAACGTCACCGTGACCGATGCGGGTGCGCTCGACAACACTGGCGGCACGATTCAGGCCAATGACGCGCTCACTGTGGCAGCGCAGAGCGTCGCCAATGATGGCGGCACGATTGCGAACGGCGGCAAATCGTCGATGACCGTGAACGCCAGCGGCGCACTCACCAACACCGGCAACGGCCTGATCGGCGGCAATGGCGACGTGTCCGTGACTGGCGGCAGCATCGATAATTCGGGCGGTACATTGATTGCGGGTGGCGCGGCGTCGGTGCTATCCGGCAGCACGCTCGGCAATCGCGCCGGGATGATCGAGGGCAACGGCACGGTCACGGCCTCCGCACAGCGCGCGATCGACAACACCGGCGGCCAGATCGGCGCCAATGGCGCGGCGTCGACACTCACTGTCGCCGGCGCATCGCTCGACAATACGGATGGCCGCATCGCCAACATTGGCAACGGCGCGACGACAGTCGATGCCGCCACCGTGACGAACGCGAACGCGGGCGGCGTAAGCGGCGCGGGCACCATCGGCGGAAACGGCGACGTGACCGTGAACGCGCAAGTGCTGTCGAACACGGATGGCGCGCAAATCGTGTCAGGCCATGACCTGGCGCTGAACATCGCGCAGTCGGTCGACAACACGGGCGGCTCGCTCTCGGGGACGAACAATCTCACGCTCGACCAGGCGGGCGCGTCGGTCGTGAACCAGAACGGTTCGATCCACGCCAATGGCGCGCTCGGTCTGAACACCGCGACGCTCGATAACACATCGGGCCGGATCGGTAACGATGCCGGCAGTGGTGGCAGCGTAGCCATCACTGCCGGCACGCTGGCAAACCAGGGCGGCGCGATCGGCAGCGACCAGAACCTGATCGTGACGACGAACCAGCTCACCGGCGACGGCAGAATCGTGGCAGGCAACGATGCCGCAGTCACGCTCAACAGCGACTACACGCTCGGTGCAGCCAATCTGATCCGGGCGAATCACGACCTGACCTTCACCACTGCGGGCAGCTTCACGAATCAGGGCACGCTGGGCGCGGTCAATGCGCTCACGGTCAACGCCGCGAACTTGGACAACCAGACGGGTGCCGATCTCAATTCGGCCACCACGACCGTCAACGCCGCGAATGCGATTACCAATGAAGGCCGCATCGAGGGCGACAACGTGACGACGAACAGCGCCACGCTGACCAATACGGCCACCATCATCGGTAACACGGTCACGCTCAATGGCAGCCAGTCCATCGTCAACACCGGGACCGCCGCCATCATGGCCGCTGCGTCGCAACTGCACCTCTATTCGCCCGGCGATATTTCGAACACGGGCAGTGCGAACCTGTTCAGCCTCGGCGATATCAACATCGCCGCCGATGCGACACGCGACGCTGGCGGCCTGCTCGCGAATCGCAGCAATTCGGTCACCAACGACCAGTCCACCATCGAGGCGCAAGGCAATATCGAAATCGCCACGCAGACGCTGACGAACTCGCGCCCCGCGCCGACCATCGATACCGTGACGACCGACATTTCGTCGCTGCATCAGACCAAGCGCAGCAAGTACATCGCCTGTACGCCGAGCAACGGCGACGGGAATGCGGGCTGTGGCGATTCAGTCTGGTCAGGTCCCTACAAAACGCCGCTCACGACGACCTACGCCGCCCCGGATGTGGTGTCGGAAACCTCGGGCGCAAACGCCACCGACCGCGCCCTTGTCGTGAGCGTGAACGGTGTCCAGCAGACGATCTGGTACAACACGGCCACGACGAATCCCGATGGCTCGGTCACGGTCACCTACTGGGACGGCTACGATCCGCATATCAACTACGACCCGGCCACCGAATATCCGACCCGCAGTGATGGACACAAGGGATACCAGCGTGTAGAGACTGCGCGCGACACCACGACGACCACGCAGCAGGATCAGGTGACGGACCAGGCGCAGCAGGGGCAGTTTCTTGCCGGCGGCAACCTGACGCTCGCCAATGTCGGCGCGCTGAACAACAACTACAGTGCGATTGCGGCAGGCGGCTCGATCCGGATCGGCAGCACCACGCAGGACAGCACGCTCGATACATCGGCCAGCGGCAGCTATGGCGGCACGCAGGTGAACAACCTGGGCCAGACGCTGTACCAGTACCAGCGGCAGGACATCGTGTCGACCTACGCATGGAACGAAGATCCTACGCAGGACGTCGGTCAGGTGGCCGAACCGTCGATTGTGCTATCGCCGGTCGCCATCGGCGGCACGGGCGGGACGATCATCGCGAACAACACGGTGCAGATCAGCGCAACCGACATCAACAATACGAATGTGGCGGCGGCGAACTCAGCCACCGGCGCGACGGGCGGCACACTCGGCGCGAATGGTGCCGTGGGCGGCATTTCGGGTGGCAGCGCGCAGACCGTCAATCTGGCCACCGGCCAGACGCAGACGATCGATGCGCCGCAATCGGTCGCGGGCGCGACTGGCGCGCTGAAGATCACGCTGCCTACAAGCGGTCTTTACACGTACCAGGCTGCGCCCGGCGCGTCCTACCTGATCGTCACCGATCCGCGCCTGACCAGCTATACGAGCTTCATCTCCAGCGACTACATGCTCAGGCAACTGGGGCTGAACCCGCAGAGCGTCGAGAAGCGCCTCGGCGACGGCATGTATGAAGAGCAGCTGGTACGCGACCAGATCACGCAGCTCACCGGCCGCGTGTACCTCCAGGGTTACACGAACAACCTGGACGAGTATCAGGCGCTGATGACGAACGGCGTGAACGTCGCGCAGCAGTTCGGGCTCGAGCCCGGCATTGCGCTGACGGCCGCGCAGATGGATGCACTGACCAGCGACATCGTGTGGCTCGTCAGCCAGACTGTCATGCTGCCGGACGGCACCACGCAGCAGGTGCTCGCACCAGTCGTCTACCTCGCGCAGACCCATGCGAATGACCTGCAACCGACCGGCGCGCTGATTTCCGCGGATGACGTGGAGATTCACGCGACAGGAAGTGCGGTCAATTCCGGCGTCATCAAGGGCGGCACGCAGACGGTGGTCAGCGCGACCGATATCCTGAACCGGGGTGGCACGATCGGCAGCAGCAGCGTGAACGGTACGACGGTGGTATCGGCGACCAACGACGTCGTGAACGCGTCGGGCACGATTAGCGGCAACCGGGTGGCGGTGCTGGCGGGCAACAACATCGTCAATACGACGCTGGTTGATATCGTTGGTGTCAGCGGCGCTGCGGGCGACAGCAAGGTCAGCCAGACCCTGCTCGGCGCGCACGGCACGATCGCATCGACCGGCGACATGGTGATCGCCGCCGGCAACGACCTGATGGTGCATGGCGCGAACATCAGCGCGGGTGGTCGTGCGCAGATCACGGCGGGCCACGACATCACGGTGGATGCGGTGCAGTCCACCACGTCCCAGTCTGTCACGCTGAACGACCAGCATCACTGGGAAGCGAGTGGCACGACGAACCAGACCAGCGCGATTTCTGCGGCCGGCGACCTGGCCATACAGAGCGGCAACGACATGACGCTCAGGGGCGCGACGGTCAGTGCTGGCGGCGACCTTGCTGCTGTGGCGGGCGGCAACCTGACGGCAACCATCGTCACGGATACCGCGAAATATGACAACGTCGCCACCGACGGCCGTTCGCGCAAGGAAGTCGACCATACGTACGATGAGCAGGCGGTTGGCACAACCTTCACGGCAGGCGGCAATGCGACGCTGGGGGCGACCAGCACCGACGCCAGCAAGGGTAACGTGACGCTGACCGGCTCAAGCCTCACGGCGGGCGTGACGAACGGTGTAGATAACGGCACGGGGACGGCAACCATCGCCGCCACCGGCAACGTGATCATCAGCGAGGCGCGTGAAGAGCACGATAACTATCAGGCGGTCCAGTCGAAGCGCGGCAGTCTCGTCGGCGGGTCGGTCACTGACACGAAGCAGAACTCGAACGCCAACATCGGCGTCGCGAGCACGGTGTCGGGCGATACCGTGATCGTGCAGGCGGGCCGCGACCTGATGGTTCAGGGCAGCAACGTGGTCGGCACGAACGACCTGAAACTCGCCGCAGCAGGCAACGTCACCATCACGACTTCGCAGGACACCCAGCAGTCACAGAGCGACTACAGCAAACGGGAATACGGCTTCCTCGGCGGCCTGAATCCGCTGAACCAGTTCGACGGCGGGCTGCAGGGTTACACCATCGGCATGCGCACCACGACCGACGCGCAGCAGGCCACGCAGATCACGAACAATGGGAGCATGGTCGGCTCGCTGAACGGCAACGTCACCATCACGGCCGGCAACGACCTGCACGTGACGGGCAGCACGCTGCATGCGGCCAGCGATCTGGATCTGACCGGCAAAGCCGTCACCGTCGATGCGGCGCAAAACACCACGACGCAGAACGAGCAGCAGTCGTTCAAACAGACCGCGATTTCTGCGGGCATCAGCAATGCGGTCCTGGCCGTGGTGCAGACCGCGAACCAGATGCGCAAGGACACGAAGCAGACGAAAGGCGACGCGCGGCTCGACGCGCTCGCTGCTGCGACAACCGGACTCGCTGGCAAGAACGCCTATGACGCGGTCATGAGCAACCCGACGGCGGTGGGCGGCGTGGGCGTCAACGTGTCGCTTGGGACGAGCCACAGCAACAGCAATTCGGTCGCGTCGTCGAGTACGGCGGTGGGCAGCACGGTATCCGCAGGCAATAACCTGACGATCAAGGCGGCTGGTGCGGGAGCCGCCAGCAACATCGATGTGACCGGCAGCAACCTCACCGCAGGCAATAACGCGATGCTCAACGCCGAAGGCAACATCAACCTTCAGGCCGCGCAGAATACCGACAGCCAGCAGAGCACGAACAGCGGATCGAGTGCGAGTATCGGTGTGACGTTTGGCATTGGCTCGCAGAACGGGATTTCATTCCAGGCGGGTGTTTCTGGCACGAAGGGTGATGGCAACGGTAGCGATACGACGTGGACGAACACTCAGGTCAATGCGGGCAATACCCTGACGCTGCAATCGGGCGGCGATACGAACCTGAAGGGAGCGGTGGCGAATGGGGAGCAGGTGGTCGCCAACGTCGGCGGCAATCTGAATATCGAAAGTCTCCAGGACACCAGTACCTACGGTTCGAAGCAGCAGAGCGGGGGCGTGTCGGTGAGCGTGTGCGTACCGCCGATCTGCTATGGCGGCTCCAGCGTGTCGGGCAACTACAGTCAGCAGAAACTGAACAGCAACTACGCGAGTGTCACCGAACAGTCGGGTATCAGCGCGGGCGACGGCGGTTTCCAGATCGATGTGAAGGGCAACACCGACCTCAAAGGCGCGGTGATCAGCAGCAGCGACACGGCGGTGCAGAACGGCGTCAACAGCCTGGCGACCGCGACGCTCACGCATAGCGATATCGAGAATCGAGCCGAATACAGCGGGCAGTCGGTGGGTATCAGCGGTGGTTACGGCGGCGACATCGGCAAGAGCCCGTCCGGGGCAGCGACCAACGTCAACCCCATCCCAGGCACGACCCTGCCCACGAGTGGCGGACTTTCGATGGCACCGCCCATCGTCATGAGTGCATCGGGCGACGCGAGCGGGACGACGAAGAGCGCGATCAGTGGTGGAACCATCACGATTACCGATGGCGCGAAGCAGCAACAACTGACCGGACAGACGGCGGATGAGGCAGTCGCTGGTGTCAGCCGCGACACGTCGGATACGCTGGGCACGATTGCACCGATCTTCGATAAGGACAAAATTGAAGCGGGCTTCGATATCACGAGCCAGTTCGTCAATCAGGTGGGCACGTTCGTAAACAACCGCGCGAAGGAAGCGGAGGCGGCGAAGGCGGCGGCCAATGATCCAACGCTGACGCCGGAACAGCGGGCGGCGGCGCAGGTACAGGCGGACCAGCTGACGGCGGAATGGGGGCCGGGCGGGAGCTATCGACAGGTGCTGACCGCGCTGACGGTGGCGGCTGGCGGTAACGTGACGGGAAGCGTGGGCCAGTTCGCGCAGAGTGCGACGGTGGCGTATATCCAGCAACTCGGCGCGGCTGAGGTCAAACAGATCGCGGATAGTCTGGATCAGGACAGTACTGCTGCTGGCGAAACGGCACGTGCGGCGCTACATGCGATTGTCGGCTGTTCTGGAGCGGCGGGGAGTAGCCAGAGTTGCGGCGCTGGTGCACTCGGGGCCTCGGCGAGTTCGTTGCTCGGTACGTTGCTGGCGCCGACCACCGACATGTCAGCGGAAGACCGTCAGGCGCGGGAAAATCTGGTGACGAGCCTGGTGGCAGGCATTGCGACGGCGTCGGGAACGAATGCCGCAACCGCAACTGGTGCGGGACTGATCGAAGTGGAGAATAATCAGCTTGCGGCCGTTGCTCCTCCGCCGGCGTGGCTGGCAGGATTCAAGCTACCGGGCTTCACAGGGCAGAGCCGTGGAAAAGACGATGGCATCATTGCCGATCCCGCGACCGAGCTTGATCCATCGATGAAGGCCGGGCCGTTGATTTCTCCGATGTCGGATGCGAAAAGCGTGAATGACTGGATCACGGCGATCATTCCGGATCAGGTCAAGAATCTGGTGGATTACGTCTTTACGATGGCGGGTGGAGACGGTGGAAATAGCGCCTTCTGGTCTTCAACAAAAGCCAAGACGCCCGTTGAAAACGCCTATGACCATTCGACCAAGCACGGTGGAGAGTTCCCGGAGTATCAGAACTCGGTGCAATATGTTCAGGCAGCGCAGGACCTCGTGAACAATCCACCCGCTGGGACGCTTACCAAGACACGACCCAATGGCGATACCTTGTATTACGATCCGGCGACGAACACGTTTGCATCAAAAACCAAAGACGGTGCGCCAAAGACGATGTTCAAACCGACGGCTGGAATGGACTATTGGAATAAACAATGATGCAAGAGAATGAAAGTCGCTTACCGTGCCCATGCTGTGAGAGCTTGACAATTGGTGTACGAGACGATTATGAAATCTGTCCTGTGTGTGGCTGGGAAGACGATCCAGTGCAGTCAGGTGATCCCACATTCGCAGGAGGTGCCAATCAAAGCAGTCTGAATGAGGCCCGTAAGCATTGGCAGACAACGAAAACCAAGGTGGATTAAAAACAAACCCGGCCTTGAGCCGGGTTTGCTGTTTGTAGCGTCGTTCAGTCTGGCGTGATGACGAGTCTGCCGAACTGGACCTCGATCCTGACGCGCTGGCCGGGCGGGAAGCCGGCCTGCTCAAGCCACATACCGGCGATGCGCAGCCACGGAAAGAAGGTGGGTGTACCACCGCTTCGGCTGTAACGCGTCGGGCACGGTGCTGGACTGGGTGATGAAAACCCAGGGCGTGTCGTTGCCGCATGCGGTGCAGCTGCTGCGAAACGATGCGCCGCTAGCGGGTGCGGAAAAAGTAGGCGTGAACCGTTCGCAGACGCGGCACCTGCCCTCGTTGGCTGCGGGTTCTGACGAAGCCGTGCTGCTGCGTGAAGTGGCCGACACATATCACGCGACGCTGAAGCAGAGCCCGGAGGCGCAGGCGTATCTGGTGCAGCGCGGGCTGGTGCATGGTGAGCTGATGGATACGTTCCGGCTGGGCTATGCGAACAAGAGTCTGACGTACCGGTTGCCGCCGGGGTATTCGAAGGAAGGCCGGGAAGTTCGCGAGCGGCTGCAACAGGTGGGCGTGTATCGGGCATCGGGCCATGAGCATCTGAACGGGTGTCTGGTGGTGCCGGTGTTCGATCTGGAAGCCGCCGTGTCGTCTTGCACCGCATGGCCGAGCGTAGAACCCTGGTGGCCGTCAAGACTGTCCTTCGGCGCGCGTTGCGCGGCCTTGACGGGGTAAGCGTTGGGGCAGCATGCAAAGGCCTGCGCGGTTCTGGAGCAGTGGAACA
Organism: Paraburkholderia fungorum; assembly: GCF_900099835.1. Taxonomy (NCBI): domain Bacteria; kingdom Pseudomonadati; phylum Pseudomonadota; class Betaproteobacteria; order Burkholderiales; family Burkholderiaceae; genus Paraburkholderia; species Paraburkholderia fungorum. The sequence continues at coordinate 436,292 of NZ_FNKP01000003.1, read as the reverse complement.
CGACGGCCCTGTTCCGCCGGGTTTGCCGTCGGCCTTCGACCGCCGTCAAACCCGGCGGGACGATGATGCCTGCAAACGTGACAGTCCTTAACAAAGGCCGGATGCGTTACGGGCAAACTCGCGTCTTAAGGCCGGAACCCGTGTCGGGGCAAAAAAGTGCGGGCACGGACCTGTGTCAGGCAGAACCTGTTTGCAGATGATTGATGCGTCAGGGGAAAAGCGGTTTCGACAACAGCGCGTGCGTCGGATGCTGATGTTGTGGAGAATAATCAGCTTGGCATCCTTACGCCGGAGAAAAATCCGCTGACAACCGATCTGGTGAAGGCGTTCTGTGCAACAGGTACGTGTACGGACGAACAGGTGAAGCAGTTGGTTCAGGCGCAGAATCAGATAAATGAGGCGAGCGGTAAGAATGCGGTGATTGCGGCCGGTGCAGTGGCGATTATTGCGGCGGTGCCTGCCCTCGCGGTACTGGGGCCGGAAGCTTTAGCGTTGGCGTTGTCGAATCCAGCGGCAGCGGTGAATGCTGGCATCATTACGGTGGAAACGGCTGCGGCGATTGCGACGAACTCGGTCACGCCAGGGATGGCTATCGAGGGCGCGGGGGCGAAAGCAGGTACGGTCTGGGATTCGATTGTTGCGACCCAGCCCGTTTATCCCGGCTCAGTTCTCCCAAAATCGTTTGAACTGATATTGGAAGACGGCCAGAGTGTGTGGGTTCATGGAAACGCGACAGAGCATATTGCGGAATACGCCCAGATGATTGCAAAGAACAATTCACCTGAGGTCGTTCGACTTGCGACACAACAACAACTTGCGAGCCTGGAAGGTGCCGTTAACGCTGTTACCAAAGATGGGGTGCCATACAATCAGCTAATCAACTCCAACGGTTGGGAGTTAAAGTTTGCTCCTCCACGGCAACCAGGGCAGCTTCCAGTGCTCATTCACGCACTGCCTACAGGTAAATGAGATTCGCATATGGAAATTAGACTTGAAAAGCCGTTTCGGTTGAGTTTCGATGTGGTCGAAACGGACGAGTATGTTCCGTCCATGCGGATGCAAGTATCTGCTGAGATACAGCAGTTTGGACAAGATATTAATTGCCGTAGCAGCCTATGGTTTGCTTGCTCCAGTTGGGATGAGTTCGCATCAAGATTGAACGATCTTGACGCGGGGGAGGCACGTCTTGCAGATATGAATAACTATTTTGTTTTGCGACTGGGAAAACCCGCAGGGATCCCGGAGATTTCATGGGAAATCAAGCGAAGTGGCTTAGACGGCGCGACTGTGATGGTGGCGTTTAGCTCGCGACTCGACGAAGACACAATGGCACATATAAAGAGTCAAATTGAACAATTTCCGGTGTGGTGGTAAGTGATCGGCGCGACCGACATGCTGACACGAGAAATCCCTCGTCACGCTTCCCCTAGGCGAACGCGTCGCGCAAGTTAAGCAGACTGCTCAAACTGCAGCGGCCGACAATGGCTGGCAAATGGATTGCCAGCTTAGTCGCATTAATGGCCGTGACGTATATCGGGCAGATGGTGGAACCTTATATGCTGTAGATAGTTGGCACAGGCGATTTGAACAGGTCAACGGGAAAACTGGCGCACCCATGGGCGAGGTCAGCATGATTGATCTTCAGCCAACCAAAAATGGTTGAAAGCCCTCGGTCTACGGGACAGCTCCCCGGCAACTACGTGACGAAGGCAGAAGCGGCTAAACAAGGATGGCAACCGGGAAAGGCTCTGAGTAACAGCGTTCCGGGTGGGCAAATGGGCGGTGATGTCTTCAACAATGCGACCAATATTTTGCCTTCGACTACCGGTCGAATATGGTTTGAGGCAGATATTAGAGTGAGTAGCGGCATGTCTCGCAGTAATCAGGCTGGAACCAGGTTGTTATATTCGAGCGATGGCTTGCTGTATATAACGACCGATCATTACAAGACCGCGACTCCTATCGGGAATTGGAAGTAGATCATGACGATAGAAATTAATGGTGAGAACATGTTGTGTGAAAACGACTTCCATTGAGAGTTGGCGTCTGCTCTTGGAATGAAGGAATTTTACGGGTGCAATTTAGACGCGTTGTTGGACGTGCTCAGCACCGGAGTGGAGCGTCCTGTCACTTTGATTTGGAAAAACTCCCACGCTTCTAAAGCAGCTATGGGCGTCCCTTTCGAGAGAATCCGCGAGATATTGGAGCGCGTGAAGTTGCAAGACGAGGAGTTCGGCTGGGACGACAAATTTACGTATCAGCTCTGTTGAAACAACAAACCCAGTCTTCTAGCTGGGTTTGTTGTTGTAGAGAACAATCAGCTTGGCATCCTCGCGCCGAAGAAATGTGTTCTTCATGCATTGCCTAGAGTTAAATGAGATCCGCATATGGAAATTATCCTTGAAAAGTCGTTTCGGTTGAGTTTTCCTTCCGGACGCACCGAACTCTGTCAATAAATTGCTGAACAAACCGGGCTTCAATGCAGCGATCGAAAAGGAATTTAACAAATATATCGGAGGTAACTGATGAAAATTAACTCAGCAATGAAGCTGCAACTGAAGGAGGCAAAGTTTGATCAGATACTTGAACCATCTTTGAAGGCAATTGCAGATGCGGGGTTCGAAGAGAGGGATGATTGTCATCTTCTTCGAGCCCTTCTCGCGCTCGCTAAAGATGCCCGAAAAGCAACCTTTTGCGATTGCGCTGCGTATGAGTGTTTTGTCAACTCTGTGCATGTCGAAGACTATGAGAACAAGATGCCGTTGATGCAGGCGATACGGTTTGTTATGCGGATCTTGACGGATTGGAATACATCTACGCCGCAGCAGATATTGATTGCGATCATCAGCGCCGACGAGTTGAGCGTTGTTGTGAAGTTTCATGTCAAGCGTCAGACCGAACAGTGGCTAAGCGAGAATATTGAAGCTTATGACGACCCAGTCATGTCAATCGAATCGACGGAAGATATTCCAACAGTGCTCGCAGCTTCGCTGACATAGTGGTTTTCTGGATTCCTGATAGTCGAATCAATTGGAAGTGAATGGAATGAATATTGATCTGCAGAGGCTTTACGTATCACCGAATGACTTCTTCGAACTCGGTGGAAGCGTCGTGATGAAGGTGTCGGCCGAAGCTGCGGTGGCTATTTTCATCTCTGCCGCAGAGCACGGCTTGGGCGTTGCTCGAGTGGAGGGCGGGATATGGCATGCCCCGGGATTTAAAGCCAGGTCCGACTGCATTTGGGACGGGGCGGACCCGCCTGTGAGCCAGGATGTCGCTGAGGTGAAAAATCTTGCGGCGCCGAATTCATACAAGCGGAACAACAGGAGCATGAAGTCTTCGTCATAACGGCACCTTTGATAGCGAGTTGGTAATCCGAGCAACCTTGCTTGGTTTGCCCGTTCCAACTGATTTGCACCTCTAAACGAAAATGAAGATAGGAAAGAGGCTGGCGGGCCTGCCGCTCACAGCCATGGTATCGCTCGCGTCCCACGCGCAGCAGACGACAACACCCGCCGACACGGCAGCCGCGGCCCGCGCCAACGCAGAACAGAACCAGCAGGTTCAACAACAGCGCGACGCGCAACAACGCGAGGCGGCCGTCAACGCACGCTCAGTACGCTCGACCGTCAAGCGCGCTTCGAACCGGCCCGACCTGCCAATCGAAACGCCATGCTTCCGCATCGACACATTCGTGCTGGACATACCAGCGACGCTACCCGATCTAGTGCGTGCGCGAGGCGCATCTGCACTGCCGCTCGACCGCTTTGCTTTCGCGCGCGAATGGCTCGACCATTACAGGGGGCAATGCGTCGGCAAGTCAGGACTCGACACGCTCACAAAAGGATTGCAGCAAACCATACTGAGCCGCGGCTACATCACCACACGCGTACTGCTGCCCGAACAGGACCTCTCTACTGGGACGCTAAAATTCGCGCTGGTGCCGGGCGTCATCGGCAAGGTCCGCTTTGCCGATAAAGCACCACGCGGCACATGGAAATCCGCATTCCCCACGCGCGACGGTAACGTGCTGAATCTGCGAGACCTCGAACAGGGACTCGAGCAGATGAAGCGCGTCAGCAGTCAGGACGTTTCCATGCAGATCGTGCCGACTGACATACCCGGCGAAAGCGACGTTGTACTCGACGTAAAGCGCACGAAACCGTGGACCGTGGTCGCGTCGGTGGACAATTCAGGCACCCGTGCTACCGGAAAACTGCAAGGCAACCTGAGCCTTGGCATCGATAACCCGCTCGGGTTGAACGATATCTTCAACGTGGGTGTGAGTCAGGACCTCGAATTCGGCGACAAGAATCTCGGCTCGCACGGCTGGAACGGTTCATATTCGATGCCATGGGGCTACTGGACAGCTACACTGTCGGCCTATACGAATACGTACTATCAGCAGATCGCGGGCGCTAACCAGACGTTCGTATCGAGCGGTAACTCGCAGACTGTGGACTTCAAGTTGCAACGCGTGCTCATGCGCAGCCAGAACAATGTACTCGGCGCGCAGTTCCGGCTGACGAAGCGCTTTGGCGAGAGTTTCATCGAAGACACCGATATCCCGCAGCAGCGCCGCAACAACACGTTCATCGAAGCCGGTCTGACCGATCGTCATTATCTCGGCGCATCGCAGTTCGACGGCAGTCTCGCCTACCGTCAGGGCATCGGTGGACTCGGGGCGACGCCGGACTATCACGTGGATGGCCCTACGTACCGCTTCCACATGGCCGTACTCGACGCGAATCTGTCCGTGCCATTCCAGATATCAACGCAGCCGCTACGCTACGTGACAAGCGTCCACGGCCAGTTCACGAACAACACGCTCAACTACATTGACGACCTGACGATAGGCAGTCGCTACACGGTACGCGGCTTCGATGGTGAGACGATGCTTGCGGCCGAGCGCGGCTTTTTTTGGCGCAACGAGCTTCAATTGCCAATCGGATCGACAGGGCAATCGCTTTATGCAGGCATCGACTATGGTCATGTATTCGGGCCGAGTGCGGCATTTCTCGCCGGAACGCAGCTAGCGGGTGCTGTAATCGGCGTGCGCGGTAGTGCGTCGGCGAAGGCGGGTGCACTGGCCTATGACCTGTTTGCTGGCACGCCGATCTACAAGCCATCAGGTTTTCCCACCGCGCGCGTCACGGTAGGTTTCCAACTGACTGCCCAGTTCTGAAACCCGATCTTTCGCTAGTCCCGAAATGGCGGCGCATCCCGTCGCCTTTCTATTTACTTCCGCTCAACGCAGGCACTAGCGGGACGTCGAAGCTTGTGCCCTATCGCAAGCGGGCAGAGTAATCAGAAGCTCACAGCGAGCCGCCTATTTTCTGATCTCCAGCAGCGTCAGCTTCTTCTGATCCTTGAACGTGGAGATGGTCGCCGACGCCGCGCGCAGCTCGCCCGCGTCGTCAAAAGAAATCTGGCCGGTCACACCATGAAAATCGACACGTCGCAACGCATCGACGATCTTCCCAGATTGCGCGGATTGCGCCTGAACGACAGCGTGATACACCGCCATCATCGCGTCGTAGGCATATGGCGCATACAGTTGCACGTGCTGGCCGTATCGGGCAAAGAAGCGCTGATCGAACGACGGACCGCCGGGCATCGCGGCCAGGCTCAAACCACCGTCCGCACAAAACAGATTGCTCACAAGCGCGTCACCGGCCAGTTGCGGCAACTCGCGCGTGCAGATGCCGTCACCTCCTAACATCGGCGCTGTCACACCGAGCTTTTTCATCTGACGCAGCATGGCACCGGCTTGCGCGTCGACGCCTCCGAAGAAAATCGCGTCGGGCCGTTTGTCCTTGAATAGCGTGAGCGACGAATTGAAGTCCACTGCCTTGTCGGTCGTATATTCACGAGCGACGATCGTGCCGCCCGCGCGACGCGTGGCGTCCACGAATACATCGGCCACGCCCTGGCCGTAAGCGGTCCGGTCGTCGATCACGGCCACGCGCCGCGCGTGCATCGTGTCGATCAGATAACGGCTCATGGCCGTGCCCAGAAAGTTGTCGTCTGCAATGACGCGGAAAGTCGTGCGATAGCCGAGTCGCGTGAATTGCGGGTTGGTGGCGGAGGGCGTTATCTCGGCAATGTTCGCTGCCGCGTAGAGCCGTGCCACCGCGATCGAGGTTCCCGAACTCTGGTGTCCAATGACAGCGTTCATACCGCTATCGATGAACCGTTGGGCGATCAATGTCGCAATGCGCGGATCTCCAGCATCGTCTTCTGCGTCGAGTTTGAAGGTAGTGGGAACACCCGCGATAACCGGATGCGACGCATTGATCTCTTCGATAGCGAGCCTGATGCCGTGCTCGACATCCTTGCCGAGATGAGCCTGCGGGCCGGTCAATGCACCGGCATATCCGATCATTACTACATTGTCGGCTCGTGCCTGAGAAGCGGTTATTGCTACGACTGCAGCGGCAAACAATGCCTTGAGCGGGTGGTAATATCTCAACGGCGGCCGCCGGGATTGATCAGGCACATTGCACCTTATGTGTCGATGATTAGCGCTTTGCATGGCGCTTTTTTTGGAAGGCATGAATTTATGGTAAGAGTCTGCGTCAGTCAATAGCGCGTACTCAATGACTTTCCATAGATAAGTACTTATCGGTACATTCCGCCGGCGCATTAGATCTCGCGAGAAACCATTGCCTTCTCGCTTTGCCTGTCTATCGGGAATGGCAATTAACTCTCCAGGCCACCAACGGAATGGAAATAGAACTTCTCCACGTCATGGATGCGCTGCCCGGTCTCGTATGGACCGCGCTACCCAACGGCCAGGTCGACTTTCTCAATCGACGCTGGTGTGAATATACCGGCATGAATGCAGAGATCATCCTTCAGCACTGGCAGGATGCAATTCATCCCGACGACTTGCCCGAACTGCTCGAACGCTGGGGCGCCGGTCTGGCTTCCGGAGAGCCACGGGAAGTAGATGCACGGCTGCGCCGCTTCGACGGAGAGTATCGCTGGTTTCTGATTCGTACGCGCCCGATCGTGGATGCGTCCGGCCAATTGGTGAAGTGGTGCGGGCTGAATACCGACATCGAAGACCGGCGCAGAATGGAGGCTTTGCTCGCGGGAGAAACCGAGCTGCTCGAAATGGTCGCGGGCGGCCGTCCCATGCCGGTCATACTGGAATGGCTTTGCCGTCTGGTTGAAAGTGTCACCGTTGGCTGTTATTGCAGTATCGCGGTCATGCAGCCAGGCACCACGCGTCTGGAAGATTGCGCAGCACCCAGTTTGCCCCCGGAGTTCATCGAATCGATCATGGATGGTACGGTCGATAGCGACCCATACCTGAGCGCGGCCCAATCCAATAAACAGGTGATCGTTTCCGATCTTCTATCCGACCCGCGCTGGGAACATTGTTCGTGGCGTCCAATCGCCGCGCATTACGGAATTCGTGCGTACTGGTCGATACCTGTAGTGTCGGCGAGCGGCAAGGTGATGGGTGTGTGTTCTATCTATTACGACAATCATCGAACGCCAATTCCGTTCGATCAAGGCCTGATAGAACAGATCTCCCGTATTGCGAGCATTGTCGTCGAGCGTACGCAGAATGACGCGACGCTTAGATTGAGCGAAGCTTTTCTCGCCGAAACGCGTCGGCTGAGTTCAACAGGCGGCTTTACAAAGCGGGTGTCGACGGGCGAGATCATCTGGTCCGAAGAGGTCTACCGGATGTTCGAGTTCGATCCGACCAAGCCAGTCACGCTCGAATCGATCCGTTCGCGTGTGCATCCCGAAGACCGTCTTTCATTCGACGACATGCTCGACCGTCAGCAGCGTGCAATCGATTACGAGCACGAGTACCGCCTGTTGATGCCCGACCAGTCGGTCAAGTACATGCATGTGGTCGCGCATGCCACGAAAGATTCGAGTGGCCAACTCGAGTACATTGCCGCGATTCAGGACGTGACCGAGCGGCGCCGGTCCGAAGTCGCATTGATCGAAGCAAGATCGGAACTCGCGCGAGTCTCGCGAGCATCAAGCTTCGGGGTATTGACTGCCTCCATTGCCCATGAGGTCAATCAGCCGCTCTCCGGCATCATCACGAATGCGAGTACGTGTCTGCGGATGCTAGGTGCAGATCCTCCGAATCTCGAAGGCGCCCGCGAAACCGCGCGGCGCACTATTCGGGACGGTAACCGCGCGTCGGACGTGATCAAGCGATTGCGCGCGCTATTCGGCAAGACGGACGCCACGATGGAAAGCGTCGATCTGAACGAATCCATCAACGAGATCATTACGCTGTTTCGCAGCGAACTGCATCGTAGCCGGGTAACGCTTCAGATCGACTTTGCCGAAAGTTTGCCGCTCATTACAGGAGACCGGGTGCAGCTTCAGCAGGTTATCCTCAACCTCATCCTGAATGCGCTGGAGGCGATGAGCGGTATCGACGACCGTCCACGACAGTTGCTCGTAAAGACCGGGCAAGACACCGACGGAAGCGTGTGTGCTTCAGTCGCCGATACCGGCCCAGGTTTTGGGACGGATGACCCTGCGCGCGTGTTCGATGCGTTCTATACGACCAAACCTGGCGGCATGGGTATTGGCTTATCGGTGAGTAAATCGATTATCGACAATCACGATGGCCGTTTGTGGGCCGCCGCCAACGAAAGCGGCGGTGCTACGTTTTCATTTTCGATTCCGACGCACCAGAAGCAACGAAAAGGCGCTTTCGGCAGGAGTGCGCGCTGGATTGCCGGCGTCACGGATATGCCGAAATTCCGGTGATATCGCGGCATTGACACAGTATTGACACGCGCCGCCGGACTCAAAAAACGTCGGTCGATGCGCTGCGGGTTTTGAATCGATACTAAAGTATCATATCCATATGGCCCCAGAAAGGCGCATGCTTGAGGCTGTCGCCCGTCCCGACAGATGTGGCAGAGAACAATTGCCGGCAGGCTCCGGTGTCCGGGCGCAGGCATTTGAATAGCCAGCATGTCGTGGGGAAATTATGATGGTCTTGCGGCCGCTCGTGTCGGTTGTGGATGACGACGAATCCGTGCGCGAGTCGCTGCCCGATTTGCTGAATGAGTTGGGGTTTGCCGCGCATGCATTTTCGTCGGCAGAAGCGTTTCTCGCATCGGATAAAGTCGATGCAACGGGTTGCCTGATTCTGGATATCGCCATGCCGGGGATGTCCGGCCCCGAGTTGGCGCGCGAACTTGTTCGCCGGCGAAAGGCCGTGCCCATCATTTTCATTACGGCGCATGGCGATGGGGCAACCGGTTCCGAACTGGTTGGAGAGGGAGCAGTCGCCTGTTTGCTAAAGCCCTTTAGCGAGACCGCCTTGCTTGAAGCATTGCACGAGGCGTTCAAAAAGAATTAGATGGATGACAACGCCGAACTTATACCAGTTTCAACAGCTAACCTGGCCCTTGTCGAGGTCGCCGTCCATGGAGAAGCCGGTTCCAATCATATTTATCGTCGACGACGATATCTCGGTTCGTGAATCTCTGGAATTGCTCATGGTCAGCGTTGGCTGGCAACCTGTCACTTTTGCGTCCGCGCAAATGTTTCTCGCCTATCCGCGAGCTCGTGTGCCGAACTGTCTGGTACTCGACGTGTCCCTGCCGGATCTGAGCGGTCTCGATTTGCAAAGGTTGATCGGCGCCGAGCGCGCCGACATGCCGATCGTGTTCATTACGGGCAATGGCGATGTACCCATGACCGTACAGGCCATGAAGGCCGGCGCAGTCGACTTTCTGACCAAGCCGTTCAGCGACGACGCATTGTTGAGCGCGGTCACCCACGCCCTCGAACGAAGTGCTGCGGCATTGGCGGACGAGGCGCAATTGTGCGAACTCCGCGAGGGTTACGAGTCGCTCACGCCGCGCGAGCGCGAAGTGATGGCATTCGTTGTGGCGGGGCGTCTGAACAAGCAGGTGGGTGGTGAATTAGGCATCAGCGAAATTACCGTGAAGGCCCATCGCGGCAATGTGATGCGAAAAATGAAAGCGTCATCATTACCCGAGTTGGTGATCATGGCTGCGCGACTACACCTTTCCGTCGAGCCGACACGCTGACGCTGCGTCACGCAGCTTTTCCCGTCGCTGTTTTCTTCGATGCCGGCATGGATTCGGCTACTCACGCTCGTCGAGGCTGTCACGGGTTCGAAGCGATATTTGAACATCGCCGGAGTATCGATTAGGTATCGACCAACACCATCGTCCAATAGCTGCCCGCGCATTTTAGCGCTTTAATTGCGGTGGTCGACTTCGTATTGTTTGTCGCGCCTTGCCTTCCACATGGAGCTGTCGATGATGAACAAGTTACCTTTAGCGAGACTACTGTTCCTTGTATCGGCAGCGAGCGTGGTACTGACTTATGCGTGTGCGTCAATCGCATTGTCGCTTCTGCCGCAGGTCTCCGGGTTCGTGTGGATGTTTCTGGCGCCGTTGTTGCAATTGATCCTGCTGGCCGTGCTTTCTTCACATTGCGGGAATCTGATTAGTCGTTCGATTATTGCGCTGACTGATGCCGCAAATCGCCTCGGCCCGGACATGACTGTTCGGGAATTGCCCGAAGACGGCCCTAAGGAAATCGTTCAGGCTATTCGTGCCTTTAAAGGCATGCAGCAACGACTCGCGCGTTGTACTGCGGAACGCGTACAGGTTCTCGCCGCAATTTCCCACGATTTACAGACTCCGATTACGCGCATGCGCCTGCGCGCTGAAATGCTGGAAAGCAAACAGGATAGCGCCAGGCTTTTGCAGGATCTCGACACGATGCACGCCCTTGTCGAGGAGGGCGTCACCTACGCGCGCACGCTTCACGGTACGACAGAGGCGCCGTCGCGTATCGATCTTTGTGCCTTGCTCCAAAGCATAGTGTCGGACTATGAAGACTCGGGGCATAACATGATTCTCGACTCACCTATCGTGGATCCCGTGCTCACGCTTCCGCACGCTTTGCGCCGGATTCTCGTCAACCTTATCGATAACGCGCTGAAATTCGGGAGCACGGTGCAAGTACGTGCGAGCTGTGAGTCGTCTCGACTCGTGATTTCCGTGCTCGACGACGGCCCGGGTATTCACCCGGATCAACTGGAAGAGGTGTTTAAGCCTTTTTATCGTGGCCAGTCGTGTGGCTTGCGGAACTTGAAGGGTTCCGGGCTGGGGCTTGCGATTGCCCGTCAACTTGCGATAGCGATGAACGCGGAATTGCGGTTGGCGAACCGTAGCGGGGGAGGCCTGGAGGCGCGGCTCAGTTTCGGCCATTCTCCAGGTGCAGTTTCTGTTGTAGAAGGAAAACCCGGTGTGGCGCCTCGTTCGGTCGACGCAAACATGGCTGGCGCACATGCCGTTATCGCAGAGACGCCGCGGCGTGTGCTACGAGCAAGGCCACTCATTCATTCGACCGTGTCGCGTTGAAGAAGACGCTGCGGCATCTGATTCTATTTCATAACGCGGTTGCGTCTGCGAGCGTCAATTTTCTCCTGCGTCATTCGAGATGTACGGCAATGCGGCAAGAGTAGCCCGCCGCGTATGCCGGTTATCTTCATGACCGTTCGCTGCAAGGACGTTCTCTAACCCTATTTGTTATTAAGCCCTAGCAGCGCGCGTATCTGTTGCTCTGTCTCGTCATAGCGACCCTCGCCGAAATGGCTATACACCAGCCGGCCGTTTTGATCGAACAGATACAGCGCCGGCCAGTACTGATTGCCATAAGCATTCCACGTCGCGTACTGGTTGTCTTGCGCGACCGGGTATTGAATGCCGAAACGCTTGACAGCATTCTTCAGATTGTCCGCATTGTGTTCGAACGAGTACTCGGGCGTATGCACGCCGACAACAACGAGCCCCTTGTCGCGATAACGGGAGTACCAGTCCTCGACATGAGGAATCGTGTGTGCGCAGTTGATGCAATCGAAAGTCCAGAAATCGACCAGTACGACTTTGCCTTTTAACTGTTTCACGTCGAGTGGCGGACTGTTGAGCCAGCCGTCGATACCCTTGAAATCGGGCGCCGATGCACCGGTTTGCAGGGAAGCGGCGGGTGTGGCCGCGTTGCCGGTATAGGCGAGGCCGGCCAGCAATGCGACAGCGCTGACACCCGCAGCAACAGCGGCCATCCTGAGTCGATCGAACATGAGAAACCTTCAATAAGTCAGCAATGAACGTATTGGAGCGCGCGGACGTATCTCGCATATGTCCGGCGTAGTGGTGATGCGAAACGTCCTGTATCGATGAAGCGCGTAGATACGTGGCGATACAAAACTGCGCCAGATTCGGGTAGTAACAAACGCCGTTGTGCCTGCAGTCGGGCGACTGGCAGCTCATCGACGTACCCGCCATCGAGATACATTTCGATACGTCGCGGAAACACGCAGGATACATTGGGCGGTTCTAATCTCCCTATGCAGCCTCACCATGCAATGACGCCGATGTGTGCTGGCTCCACGCGTTTCTCACGTTTCACCAACCGAAAAAATAAGGATAAGACGATGAACCTTCGACAAGTTGTGGTGAGTGGCAGCCTTGCTGCGTTATTGGCGGCATTTTCAACCGTACCGGCATTCGCAGCGGACGCAACCGACGCGGCCCAGAATACCAACGCGGCAAACGCCGTAACCAGCCAACCCGCCCCTGCGACGAAGAAGTCGATTCGCGCGGCGAATCGCGCATTCTCCCGCACGGTGCAAAAAGCACTTCAGAAAACCAAGGGTCTGGAACAGGCATCGATCGCGGTCTTCGGTAATGCGAAGACGGGTCAGGTGACGCTGGCGGGCCAGATCCTCAGCGAAGATCAGGAAGCTGTGGCGGTCAACGCGGCGAAGCAGGTGCATGGCGTCACGCTGGTCAGCAGCAAGCTGTCGCTGCATCAGCAAGGCGGCGGCTAAGCTCGCCGCTTCGGCACGCTGAAGCATCGCACGACGGGGGCGTCCTCGTCGTGCGATGCCGTGTGAGCGCGGCCGCTTTCGCCCTACGATCACACCGGCTACTGGAGATCAGTCGATGACGTCGCTATCCGACGACAACATCGTGGTTCGCACGCTGCTGAACGTCCTCGATCCGTCTGCGGAACAACTCGACGTATGCGCGAGAAAACGCCATGTGGCGCTAACCCGATGCCGTATCAACAAGCGCTTGTCTACCGCCGAAGCGTGCCATCGCGCGATCAGACGGCCTGCGCAAATCACGGTGACGGAATGGTTGTCGTCTGCCACGATCAGCGTGTCGTGGGGCGACTCGTGCAGCGGTCGCTATATCGAGCAGATCTGGTGCAGCGGCTTGTCCCGCGTCACGTCCACCTGCGTGCTGACAGGCCGCACTATCAGGCGTGGCGACCGCGTATTTCGGCCCCGTACTCGCGGACTTCGCGTGCCGGCCAATGAAGATCAGATGATCCTCGTCGACGCGGTCGAGTACCGCACCGATCTGCCAATCGGTTGATCGGATCTCGCAACGCGCGACTCCCAAATCAAATTCAGCCTCTTTTCCAGCCTGCGGCGCGGCAAGCCTCAACTGACGCCGCGCGCCATGTGTGTCGCAATGTATCTGCCGCGCGCCTGGAAAAAGTAGCTTGCATTTTTACCATCGACAGACATACACCAGATACGTCGACCCGGTTAAATAAGAACCTGCAAAAAGACGATTCGGTCCAGACGTGGACGGCCAAGTGCTGCGCCATACCGGACGCTGGAATCTGCAACGATGTGCGTGTGCACAAATGCTCACGCAGCCGGAATTCCGTACAACGTGCTTATTGGAGGCAACATGAGTGAACTATGGCGATTGTCCGCAGTTGAACTGGCCACGCGTGTGAAGACCCGCGAAGTGTCCGCGCGCGAGGCGGCGGAGTCCGCGCTGCAGCGTCTGGAAGCCGTGAATCCGATGATCAACGCGGTGGTCGCGCATCGGCCCGAGTGGGTGTTGCAACAGGCGGACGACATCGATCGCGCAATCGCACGTGGCGAGGACCCGGGGCCGCTTGCGGGCGTGCCCGTCACCACCAAGATCAACATCGATCACGCCGGGTTTGCGACCACCAACGGTACGCGTCTGCAGGAAGACCTGATCGCGGAAGTCAGCAGCCCCGCCGTGAATAATCTGCAAAAAGCCGGCGCCATCATGCTCGGCCGCACCAATTCGCCGACCTTCGCTTTACGCTGGTTCACGTCGAATCAGGTTCACGGTCGCACGTTGAATCCGCGCAATCCGTCGATCACGCCCGGCGGCTCGTCGGGCGGCGGCGCAGCGGCGGTCACGGCGGGCATCGGGCAGATCGCGCTCGGCACCGATATCGGCGGCTCGGTGCGCTACCCGGCGTATGCGTGCGGTGTCCACGGACTGCGGCCGACGTCGGGGCGCGTGCCCGCGTTCAATGCGTCGTCGCCGGAGCGCGCGATCGGTGCGCAACTGATGTCGGCAGCGGGCCCGATGGCGCGCACGATCGGCGATCTGCGGCTCGGTCTTCTCGCGCTCGCCGCGCCCGATCTGCGCGACCCCTGGTATATGCCGATGCCCTTGGTGGGGCGCGACGTGCCGTTGCGTGCCGCACTCTGTTTGCGTCCGGGCGGCATGCAGATCGCCAGAGAAGTCGAGGATGCCTTGCGTGATGCTGCGCAACGCCTCGCCGACGCGGGCTGGACGATCGAGGAAATCGACGACACGCCGTCGATGCGCGAAACGGCGCTGTTGCAGGAACGGCTGTGGCTCGGCGACGGCTTCGACGCGCTGGTCGATTCGGTCGCGCGTGACGGCGATCCGGGTGCGCAGGCGGTCGTCAACGCGGCGCGTCTGAAGGTGAAGGATCTCCCCGCCGATGTCATCAGCCGTTCGCTGGTGCGGCGCACGACGTTGTTGCGTCAATGGCGTCTGTTCCTCGATCAGTATGCGGTCGTGTTGATGCCGGTATCCGGCGAGCTACCGTTTCCCGACGATCTCGATCAGCAAGGGGCGGCGGGCTTCGATCGCGTGTGGGAAGCGCAGCTCACGATGCGCGCGCTGCCGGCAATGGGGCTGCCCGGTCTCGCAGTGACGACGCAACTCGTCAACGGCGTGCCCGTGGGTGTTCAGATTGTCGCCGCGCATTATCGCGAGGATCTGTGCCTGCTCGCGGGCGAAGCGATCGAAGCGCGCGGTGTGCCGGTTTCTCCGGTCGATCCTGGCGTTTGAGCGAAGGGCCACGGCGGTAGCATCGCTTTTGGCACTAGTGAACCGATGAAATCACGCAGACTGGCGCGCATCGCCGTCTGCGTTTCCTGCTAACCCATCCAATGGAGCATTGCATGAGCAGCCATGACGTTTACGCAAAACTGAAAGAACTTGGAATCGAATTGCCGTTGGCCGGCGTGCCGGCAGCAGCGTATGTGATGAGCGTACAGAGCGGCAATATGGTGTACCTGTCAGGACATCTGGCAAAAAGGGACGGCAAGGTATGGGGCGGCAAGCTCGGCGATACGCTGAGCACCGAAGAAGGCCAGGCCGCTGCACGCGCGGCCGCAATCGATCTGTTCGCTACCTTGCATGCGCAGATTGGCGACCTCAACCGTGTCACGCGGATCGTCAAGGTAATGAGCCTCGTCAACTCGACACCGGACTTCGTCGAACAACACCTCGTGACCAATGGCGCGTCGGACCTGATCGCCCAGGTGTTCGGCGAGAACGGCAAGCACGCGCGCTCGGCATTCGGCGTCGCGCAAATACCGCTTGGTGCATGCGTCGAAATTGAAATGACGGTTGAGATTGCGGCGTAATCGTGCCTGGAAACGAAACGGAGATGAAGTACCTCTCACTCGTTCGATCTCAGCTACGTTGATAGAAATTATTGACGTCGGCGAGTTGCTACCGGGCGAGAGCGGTCGTCGAATAACGCGCCGATGGTCTGTCGAGCCCTTGAAAGCCGGCTCATGATTGTCCCCACCGGCACGCCGAGCGTCTGAGCTGCTTCGTTATAGCTGAGTCCTTCGATTCCTACCAGCAGCATCACCCGTCGTTGGGTTTCGGGCAGACGTTGCACAGCCTGAACAATCTGCCGGTTCATTGCCTGTTGTTCGGGCGTGCATGCAGCCGGGTCGGCTACCGTTTCGAGAAAGAGGTCGTCCCAATCCATCCCGATTCGGTTACGCACGCTTCGCGAGCGCAGTTCGTTGATCCACGTTGATTGCACGATAGAGAACATCCAGCTCAGCGGAGCAGTTCCCGGTTGCAACTGATGCGCGCGTTCGAGTGCGCGCAGGCACGCGCGCTGCACGAGGTCGTCGGCGTCGTGCCGGTCTCCTGAGATGCGCAGCGCGAACGCCCACAGCCGGGGAAGCATCGGCGGCAGCAGAGCCGGCAATTCTGTTGTCATCGACATAGGCTGTCGCCGATAGTGCGCTGCTTCGTCGCCAGTCTCAACGCAGCGGACGAAATGCCGCGCGAACTTCAGTAGCGAAAAGCTCCGGTTGCTCCCACGCGGCGAAGTGACCGCCTTTATCGACCTCGTTGAAATAAATGAGGTTGTGATACGCGCGTTCGGTCCAGCTACGCGGCGCGCGATAAATCTCGCCCGGGAAAATCGTCACCGCGGCGGGCATTGAAATATCGACGGCGTTGAAGTTGTTCGAATGATCTTCCCAGTAAATCTGTGCAGCCGATGTCGCGCTGTTCGTGAGCCAGTACAGCGAAATATCGTCGAGCATTTCGTCGCGCGACAGCGAACGCTCCGGCACGCCGCCGCTATATGTCCACTGCGAAATTTTGTCGTACATCCACGCGGCCTGTCCGACCGGCGAGTCGGCGAGCGCGTAGCCGACCGTTTGCGGGCGCGTCACCATCATCGACGAGTAACCGCAGTTGTCCCGATAGAACACGCTCAGCGATTCGTACGCCGCTTTTTCTTGCGGCGACAGGTTAGCCGGTGCGGGATCGCCGAGTGAAAGCGAACGGGCGATATCGGGTGGCACGGTTGCAGGCATGTTGACGTGAATGCCAATCAGGCCTTTCACTTTCTGCATGGCCATGCGGTGCGAAATCACCGAGCCGCAATCGCCCCCTTGCGACACGAAACGCGTATAGCCAAGCCGCGCCATCAATTCGCCCCACGCGCGCGCGATGTGATCCGAGCCCCAGCCGGTTGTTTTCGGCTGCTCCGAAAAACCGAAGCCAGGCAGCGACGGGATGACGATATGGAACGCGTCGTCGGCGCTACCGCCATGTGCGGTGGGATCGGTGAGCGGTGCGATAACCTTGATCAATTCGAAGATCGAGCCAGGCCAGCCGTGAGTCATGATCAACGGCATCGCGTGTTTATGGCGTGAGCGCACGTGAATGAACTGAATGTCGAGTCCGTCGATTTCGGTCATGAACATCGGCAATGCGTTGAGCTTCGCTTCGCCTTTACGCCAGTCGTAGTCGGTGGCCCAGTAATCGACTAGCGCCTGCATTCGCGCCAGCGGCACGCCTTGCGATTCGTCGTTGACGGTTTCTTTCGCGGGCCAGCGCGTGGCCGCGATGCGCCGACGCAGATCGTCGAGTGCGGCCTCGGGCACGTTGGCTTTGAACGGGCGAATCGGTTCGCCGCCGGTTGCGGCGAACAACGTGCCGGGGATCAATCCCGCTGCGGCCACGGCGGCGGAGGTCGCGAGAATCTGGCGTCGGCGAGGCGAGAACGGTGATGAAGTCATGGTTATTATCCTGGCGCTAAAAAAAGCCGGCGCACCGATTACGGTGCACCGGCGTGTTATTCACGAGAAGGGCGCTCGATTTCGCGCGGCAGTTTTTAATACCTGAGCCGGCGGCGAGCCTTGAGTGCGGGTAAAACCCGCAACGCCGATCAAACGACCGTGATGACCACATCGATGTTGCCGCGCGTGGCCTTCGAGTACGGGCAGGTCTGGTGCGCGGCATCCACGAGTGCCTGGGCGACTTCGCTATCGACACCCGGCACGCTCACGTTCAGGCGAGCCTGCAGGAAGTACGCGCCGTCGGCGGTGACAAGATCGATTTCGGCATCGACAGCGGTCTCTTTCGGCAACGCGACTTTCAGCTTCTGCGCGGCCAGTCCCATTGCGCCGATGAAGCATGCCGACCAGCCTGCCGCCAGCATCTGTTCGGGGTTGGTGCCGGGCGCGGCCGAGCCGGGGCTGGACAGCTTCACGTCGAGGCGGCCGTCCGAACTGCGCGCAGTACCATCGCGTCCGCCGGTGGTGTGGGTCTTGCCGGTGTACAGCACTTTTTCAGCTTGGGTCATGATCGATTCCGGTTGTTCAGGTTGAGTGATGAACGATGAATGTTCTGTTGGCTGAAGCTGGCTTAACTGCCTTGATAGAACTTGTTCAGCGCGGCGAGCTGACCGTCTTTCTCGGCGCGCACGAGTTCCTGTCGAACTTCGGCACGCGTTTTCGCGTGCGGAGCGTTTTGCGAGTCGAAACTGGCTGCGTGTGTGTCGGCAATAGAATTAGCTGTCGGATTGGCTGCATAAGCGGAGCCAGTCATCGCGCAGGCCGCCAATGCCAAAGCGAGCATCGTTACTTTCATGTCGTTCTCCTGAAACAGGGACCAGATTGGAAGCATCCGCTCGGTATCCGCAGACCGCAGAGCGTGGTGTCTGCAGGAATGTCTTCAGCGGATTCCGTCGTTGGATGCATTAAAGCCAAACGAGGTATCTGGGTTGTGTCGGGAGTGGGAGGTATTGCAAGGCTGTGTATCTGCGCGAACGGCATACACATTGAGAAACAATTCTGTCAGTTTGCTTGCGATGAATTAACGAAAGAGCAGGCATGCGGCCTCGATACGTCGAGTTCATATCGGACTTATTTCTGCCGCCGCCTTTTGTATCCCAATGTATCTATCCCACGTCTGGATAAGGACGCTTGCATAGCGTGGGCACAGCGAACACATTGCAGATACATCCGCGAGATTAAATGTGCGGACGCAAGGTTGATCCAACTCTGCGTTGAACTCGGGCTGCGCGGCGATCTGCGTGCACTGATTTCATTCCCTCACCCGTACCTATGATCCCGGTGCCTTATGCCTGTCAGCGGGTCGCTCAATTCAACGCTATTTCAATTCCGCCGGAAAGAACCATGACTGATTTTCTGAAGAGATTCCTCGGCTCCGCAGTATTGATCGGTGGCCTGTGCGCATTTCAGGTTTCGCACGCGGCACCGCCACAGGATCTGAAGGGCAAGAATGTCGTGCTCGTGCATGGCGCATTCGCCGATGGTTCGAGCTGGGAGAAAGTGATTCCGCTGCTCGAAGCGCGCGGCCTTCATGTGGTCGCCGTGCAGAATCCGTTGAGTTCACTGGCAGACGACGTTGCCGCGACCAAACGCGTGGTCGATCAGCAGACCGGCCCTGTGGTTCTGGTCGGCCATTCCTGGGCGGGCGTGGTGATTAGCGAGGCGGGCAATGACGACAAGGTTAAGAGCCTCGTCTATGTCGCGGCGTTTGCACCCGATAGCGGACAGTCAATCGACGATATGACGAAGGGTATGCCTGCGCCCGTCTGGGCAAGCGAATTGCAAAAGGATTCCGCCGGCTATCTGACGCTTTCCACCCAAGCCGTGCTCGCCGATTTCGCGCAGGATCTGCCGCTGCCGGAGCGTCGCCTGATTGCCGCCACTCAAGGGCCGTGGGCCGCCGCGTGCATCGGCGAAAAAGTCACGACCGCTGCATGGCATGACAAGCCGTCTTATTTCGTAGTCGCAGCGAAGGACAAGATGATCGATCCGAACCTGCAACAGAGCATGGCCAAAAACATTGGCGCGCATGTCACGAATGTCGATACGAGTCACGTGGCGATGCTCAGCCAGCCCAAGGCCGTCGCCGATACGATTATTGCTGCTGCGCAATCCGCAGAGTAAGTGGAATTGCCCGGTTTTCCTCACAAGGCGAGACCGGGCATTTCCGAATCGTGCAGACTGTGCTGTGTTATTGCGACCTGCGCCATGTGCCTGGCGGCACGCCGACGATCTGCGAGAACATCCGCGAAAAATGGCTCTGATCGGAAAATCCGCAAGCGACCGCAATCTCCGCGAGCGACGCATCCGAACTCACCAGTAGCCCACGCGCGCGCGCAATGCGTTGCTGAATCAGCCACTGATGCGGCGTGCAATGCGTCGTCTCACGAAACGCGCTGATGAAATAACTGCGCGACAGATTGCACGCGGCCGCAATCTCTTCGATGGATATATTCCCGTCGGCTTCCGCAAGCAGCATTTCCTTCGCGCGGGCCTCCTGCGCACGCGACAGGCGCCGCTTCGAGCGAGTAGGTGCACCGGACGGTCCGGCATACTGGTCGACTACATACGTCGCGATCGCGGTGCCGAGTTGCTCGACGAACAGTGGACTCGCTTTGCCCGGACCTTCCAGCGTGAGCGCGAGAATTTGCGCGAAGTGACCCAGCACCGGGTCCTCGCGAACCAGCGGCGTCGCAAAGCCGCGCGGTTTGGAGCCTTGACGTTCGTCTAAAGCTTTAGCGATCGATTCAGTGGACAGTTCCATGAGTACAAAGTCGAAGGCGCCGTACATGTCGGCCTGGTAGTCGTCGGAGAAATCGCGCAGGTAAACCGAGTCGCGGCCGAAATGTTGCGACGCCTGATGTCGACCGGAAATCACCCGCCTGTGATGTCCCGTTTTCAACGACACGCCCACCAGCATGCCCCGATCGGAAGCGGGCGTCGCGACCGAACTGAGCGGGCCATTGTGCGTGCATTTTCGATAAAATTTGAATTCGCCTGCATCCAGTTCGAAGTCTTTGAGCAAGCGGTTCGACACGCAGCCCAACGAGTCTTTGGGTCGTACCGGTGCCGCAACGGAGCCGTTTGTCTGGGAGGGCATGCTTCGTTACCTCGATTTCTTCACTGTCGGAGCGAATCGTAAGCTACCGAAATCGGGTTTGCGGGAATATGAACGATATTTAAGGTAAGACTTGCCGCGCGATCTCCGAATATGAACAAAATTTAATCCGTGACGCGCGGCATTGCGGGTAGATTCCAGCCCGATAATGGCCGTAGAGTACGTTGCGCCATCGTTTGACCAAACTGAACGTGCATCACCATAAGAGAGCCGAATGAAGATCTTGCTCGTCGAGGACAACGAGCCGGTTGCCCACTTCCTGAAGAAGGGTCTGGCAGAAGCAGGGCATGCAATCGACCACGCGGACAACGGGCAAGCCGGCTTGCAACTGGCCACGCGCGGGTCCTACGACGTGATCGTGATGGACCGGATGCTGCCGGGCGACCTCGACGGACTGGAAATCATCGCGAGGCTACGTGCTGCGGGCAATAAGGTGCCGATACTGATCCTCAGCGCGCTCGCGGCGGTCGACGAACGCATTAGCGGCCTGAAAGCCGGTGGCGACGACTATCTGGTGAAGCCTTTCGCATTCGGCGAACTGCTCGCACGAATCGATGCGCTGGTGCGGCGTACGCAGGAAGTGCCCGCCGAGACCACGCTGACCGTCGACGGCCTGACTATCGATCTGATCTCCCGCAAAGTGACGCGCGACGGCAAGCCCATCGCGCTCCAGCCCCGCGAATTCAAGCTCCTCGCCTACCTGATGCGGCACGCGGGGCAGGTCGTCACGCGCACCATGCTGCTCGAAAATATCTGGGACTATCATTTCGATCCGCAGACCAATGTGATCGATGTCCACGTCAGCAAACTCCGGCAGAAAATCGACGCGGGTTTCGCGCGCTCGCTGCTCCACACGGTTCGCAATTCCGGCTACATGTTGACGGCCGACGACTGAACCCCAAGCTCAGCCGGCGGGTTGGCCGGGCTGTCGAGGAACGCGTATGTACGACCAGACCATCGTTGCGCCTGAGGTCCTCGTGGACGATGGGGAGCTTGTGCTGTCGCGCGTCATCGGCAGGCAGGACGGTGAAGCGGCGCTTCTGCTGACGCCGTCTCACGATTGCCGGTTGCCGTCCGCCCGCGTGGTCGAGCGGCTCACGAATGCTATGTCGTTGCGTGCATCGCTCGATATACGCGGTGTCGCGCGGCCGCGCCGGTTGATCGAACTTGATGGCCAGCCCGCGCTCGTCCTCGACGATCCCGGCGGCCTGCCGCTCGCGGGCATGCTCGGTGCGCCGTGGCCGCTCAGACGGTTTCTCGACGTGGCACGCGCGCTCGCCGCCGCACTCGCCGGCTTGCATCGACACGATCTGATCGTGCGCGACGTGCGGCCCGCGACCATTCTCGTGACGGATGAAAATTCGGTTGCGCTAACGCGCTTCGGCATGACGTCGGTTGCATCGGATGGCGGCGCTGCGCCCGATCCGTCTGTTCTCGCCATGACGGAAGTCGGCTCGCTGATCTATATCGCGCCGGAATTGACCGGCCGCATGAGCCGCCGGGTCGACCGGCGCTGCGATCTTTATTCGCTCGGCGTCGTGTTGTATCAGATGCTCACCGGCGAATTGCCGTTCGACGCAACGACCGCCGCCGAGTGGATTCACTCGCACATGACGCGGCAGCCCGCGCCAGTTGCGGGGCGCGTGGCCGACGTGCCGCCCGTGGTCGCGTCGATCGTGACGACGCTGCTCGCGAAGAGTGCCGACGACCGCTATCAGAGCGCGACCGCGCTCGAAGCGGACCTGGGTCGCTGTCTCGATCAATGGATCGCGCAGGCCGCAATCGACACATTCGAACTGACCACGCACGATGCCGTGCAGCGTTTGACGATTCCCGACCAGCTATACGGACGCCGCGCGCCGCTCGATGAACTCGACGCGGCGTTTGCGCGTATCGCGCGAGCGGGACGCTGTGAACTGGTGCTGGTGGCTGGGCATTCCGGGGTTGGCAAGTCGGCGCTGGTCAGTCGCTTTGCACGCGATCTGACAGGCCGCTACGTCGCCGGAAAGTTCGATCAGTACAAGCGCGACATTCCATATGCAACGCTCGCGCAGGCGTTTCAGACACCAATCCGCCAGATTCTGACGGGCAGCGACGAACAGGTCGCGCATTGGCGCGAGCGTCTGCGCGATGCGCTCGGATCGAACGGGCAGTTGCTGGTCGACGTCATTCCCGAACTGGAACTGGTGGTCGGCGCGCAGCCTCCGTTGCCCGCGTTGTCGCCGCAAGATGCGCAGGCGCGCTTTCACACGGCGATGCGCCGCTTTATCGCCGTATTCGCGCAGCCGGGCGAGCCGCTCGTGCTCTTTCTCGACGACTTGCAGTGGATCGACGCGGCTACGTTGTCGCTGCTGGAACAACTCGTGGCCGTCGCGCCGGTACACGATCTGCTGATTGTCGGCGCCTATCGCGACAACGAAGTCGGCGCGACGCATCCGCTGGCTCGCGTGATCGAGTCGATCAGGACGGCGGCCGGCAATGTCAGCGAGATCGTGCTGCAGCCGCTCGTCGCGGACGATCTGTGCCAGTTGATCGCCGACGCGTTGGGTAGCGACTGCGCGAGCGCGCGTCCGCTTGCGGGTTTGCTGTACGACAAAACCGGCGGCAATCCGCTGTTCGCCAGCCAGTTGCTGATGACGCTCGCCGACAGCGGCCAACTCGTGTTCGATCGCTCGTCGAGCGCATGGCGCTGGACTGTCGATACGATTCGCGAGCATCTGTCGTCCGGCGATATCGTCGATCTGATGGTGGACAAGATCGACGGGTTGTCGGCCGAAAGCCGGGATGCGCTCGCCTATCTCGCCTGCCTCGGCGACGCCGTGCCGCTCGCCACGCTCGCGCAGGTGAGTGGTCACGCGCCCCGGCGAATCGAAACCGCGCTCGCGGATGCGGTGAGCGTCGGCCTGGTTCAGCATGTCGACGGCGCTTACCGGATGACCCACGATCGGGTGCAGGAAGCCGCCTACGCGCGAATCGCACCCGACGCGCGCCCGGCGCTGCATCTGAAGATCGCGCGCGCGTTGCTTGCGCAGACGCGGCCCGATCAGATCGAACGCGGCGTGTTCGAAATCGTCAGCCAGTTCAATCGCGCGCTCGATCTGCTGGCGAGTCCCGCCGAACGCGAGCAGGCCGCAACCCTGAATCTGATGGCCGCGCGGCGGGCGAAAAGCTCGACCGCGTTTGCGTCGGCGCGGCTGTATCTGACAACCGGGCTCGCGCTGTGTGACGCGAACGCGTGGACCGACAACTATCCGCTGGTGTTCGCGCTCGACTACCTTCTCGCCGAGTGCGAATTCTTGACCGGCGAGACAGAGCACGCGCGAATCCGCCTCGAAACGCTGGCAACGCGGGCCGCGAATCTCGTGGACCGCGCGTCGGTCGCCTGGCTGCGCGTCACGCTTTTCACGGCGCTCGATCGCAGCGACGTCGCGGTGGAGCTGTGCCTGGAGTATCTGCGCAGCGTCGGCGTCGATTGGTCCGCGCACCCGACGCGCGACGCGGCGTGCGACGAATATCAGGCGTTGCTCGCGCAGATCGACGGGCGGCCGATTGCATCGCTGATCGACTTGCCGTTGCTGAACGACCGCGACCGTCAGGCGACGCTCGACGTGCTGACCGCCGTGTTGCCGCCCGCGTTTTTCAGCGACGAGAACCTGGTCTGCCTCGTGTTGTGCCGGATGGCGAATCTCGGTCTCGCGCATGGAAATAGCGATGCGTCGTCGCTCGGTTACGCGTATCTCGGCATGGTGGCGGGGCCCTGTTTCGGCGACTACGAGGCGGGCTTCCAGTTCGGCGAACTCGGTCTCGCACTGGTCGACGAGCGCGGGCTCGACCGCTTCCGTGCGCGCGTCTACATGTGTTTCGCGTACCACGTGATGCCGTGGACGCGCCACATCGGCGCGGGCCTGCCACTGCTGCGGCGCGCGTTCGACGCCGCCAGCGAGCAAGGTGATCTCACGTACATGGGCTTCAGTTCGTGCACGCTGATCACGAGCCTACTGGCCGCAGGGACGAACCTCGCTGAGATCGAGCGTCAGGCGCAGGAGCGGCTGGAACTCGTGCAAGCCGCGAAGTTCGGCCTGATCGTGGATATCATCACCGGCCAGTTGCGACTGATCCGTATGCTGCGCGGCGTGCCTCAGGATGCGGCGTTCGACGAAGCCGATTTCGAGGCGCATCTTGCGTCCGACCCGTGCCTGGCGATTGCCGCTTGCTGGTACTGGATTCGCAAATTGCAGGCGTGCTATCTGGCCGGCGACATCGACGGTGCGCTGATAGCAGCCGATTTTGCGGAGCCGTTGCTATGGACGTCGTCCGGGCATTTCGAGGTCGCCGAATTTCATTTCTATGCGATGCTGGCGCGCTCGTCGAAGCTGGAGTCCGGCGCGGCGCTGCCGGCCGGGTTGCACGCGCATTACGGGCAGTTGTCGCAATGGGCTGATCACGGTCCGGATAATTTTGGTTGCCGGTTCAGCCTGGTGCAGGCGGAACTGGCGCGCATCGCCGGTGCACAAATGGACGCGATGCGTCATTACGACAGCGCGATTGCGCAGGCCCGCGCGCATGGTTTCGTTCAGATCGATGCGCTCGCGCATGAACGGGCCGCCGCCTTTTACGATGCCGCAGGTTTCGCTGCCATCGCGCAGCTTTATTGGCGCAATGCGCGCGTTGCGTGGTCGACATGGGGCGCGGCGAGCCGGGTTGCGGCTATCGACGCGCGTGGGCTCGGCATCGAAGAAACGCCTGGCTCCGCGATCGTGCGGACGGCAACGAGTGTGGCGCCGTCCGTCCACGGGATGCCGCTCGACAGTCTCGATCTTGTCGGGATCGTCGAATCGTCGCAGGCGCTGTTTGGTGAGGTAGAACTGGAGCGCGTCATCCGTATTCTGATGAACGTGATGCTCGAACATGCCGGTGCCGAACGCGGACTGCTCGTGATTCCGCGAGGCGACGCGCTGTGTATCGAAGCCGAAGCCACGACGGGCCGCACCGGCATTCAGGTGGGCGTGAATGCCCGCGCGGTGGCGGAGAATGCGCTGCCGCTTTCGTTGCTGCACTACGCAATCCGTACCCGGCAATTCGTCCTGCTCGACAACGCGCAACCGCTGCCGCCCGAGTTTTCCGCCGATCCCTATCTGCTCGCCGCGCGGCCGCGTTCGGCACTGTGTTTGCCGTTGATGAACCAGAAGCGGCTGATCGGCGCGCTATACCTCGAAAACAACCAGATGTCCGGCGTATTCACGCCGTCGCGCGTGTCAGTGTTGCGGTTGCTCGCATCGCAGGCCGCCATCTCGCTCGAAAATTCATCGCTACAACAAAGAGAAGCGCTGCTTGAAGAGAAAGACGCGCTGCTGAAGGAAGTCCATCATCGCGTGAAAAACAATCTGCAACTGATCAGCAGTCTGCTTAATCTGCAGGCTGCCAACGTGACCGATCCGGCCGTCGCCGAACTGTTTTCGGATAGCCGCAATCGGGTTCGTTCAATGGCGCTCGTGCATGAAAACCTGTATCGCGCCGGCAATTTCGCGCGTATTCCGATGGCGACGCATATCGAGCGATTGTGCGGGCACCTTGCGCGTGCGTACGATCTGCACCGTCAGCGGGTCGTGCTGGAACTCGCTGTCGACGAGATCGAACTGGACATGAACACGGCAACCTCATGCGGGTTGATCATCAACGAACTCGTGTCGAATGCGCTCAAGCATGCGTTCGCGGGACGCGGCGGGAAGCTGTGCGTGTCGTTGCAACGCGATGTGCAGCACGATGGCAACGCGCACTACGTGCTGCGTGTCGCGGACGACGGCGTCGGCATCGACAAGGACTTTGCTGCGGGCAATGCAAGTTCGCTCGGCCTGCAACTGGTCGGCGACCTGACGCAGCAGATAGGCGGCGCGCTTGCCGTCGAGACCGGGCCGGGCACCGCCTTCACGGTCACGTTCAACACCGCTGGCGAGCGGGCTCACTGATATGGAGCACGCACGCATTCTGATTGTCGAAGACGACCGGATCGTCGCCCGCGATATCCAGCAACAGCTTCAGCGCATCGGCCACACGATTGTCGGCATGACCGCGCGCGGCGAAGACGCGTTGCAGCTCGCGCTGGATACGACGCCCGATCTTGTGCTGATGGACGTGCGTCTCGAGGGCGAAATCGACGGGATCGAAGTGGCGCGCGAGTTGCGCGATTGTTGCCATATTCCGGTGGTGTTCCTGACTGCGTACGCTGACAGCGAAACGGTAAAACGCGCGGCGCTGGCCGAACCGTTTGGCTACATCCTGAAGCCGTTTGAAGATCTTCAACTGGTGACGGTTGTCGAGATGGCGCTGTACAAGCACCGCGCCGAAGCGCGTTTGCGCGAAAGCGAGCGGCGCTATGCGATCACGCTGTCGAGTATCGGCGATGCGGTGATCGCGACCGACTGCGAATGCAGGATCACGTTTATCAACGCAGTGGCCGAGCGGCTCACGGGCTGGCAGCGTAGCGATGCGTTAGGCCGCAGGTTCGACGAAGTCTTCGTCGCGATCGACGAAGCGAACGGACTGGGCATCGACGATCCGGTGCCGCGTGTGCTGAAATCCGGCACGCGCACGTCAACGCTTACCGGCACGTTGCTGGAATCTCTCGGCGGCCGCCGCACGCCGGTCGAAGCGAGCGTGTCGCCGATCACCGACGATCGCGCGAAAGTCGAGGGCGTCGTCGTGGTATTCCACGATGTGTCCGAGCGTCGTCAGGCCGAGCAGGCCACGTGGCTGCGCAAAACCAACGCACGTCTCGAAGCTGCGATGTGCGGCTCGGACATCGGCGTGTGGGAAGTCGACATGCCCGACGGCGATGTGATGAGCGGCCGCGTGCATCTGACGAACATCTGGGAACGTCTCGGCTATGGTCCCGCAGCGGAAACGATGACCTCGGCGCAGTACATGCAGATCATCCATCCCGACGATCGCGGGAAGACCGAGCGTGCGATCGAAGATTATCTGGGCGGAAAGACCGCGTCGTTCGAACTCGAAAATCGTGTCATGCGCGCAGACGGCGCGTATCGGTGGATGCTGGTACGCGGGACCGCGCTGCGCAATCAACAGGGGCTGCCGGTGCGTTTCACCGGCACCGTGGTCGATATCACCGAGTTGAAGCGCGTGCAGGCCGAGCTGACCGAGATGATGCACGGCGTGCGCAACGTGTCGAATGCGATTGCTCACGATCTGCGCACGCCGTTGGCGGAGTTGCGCTCGCGTCTCGAATCGCTGTCGGTGTTACGGCCCGGCCCGGACGAAACGTTTTCCGAAGTCGATGCGGCGCTCGTCGATATCGATCGCGTGATGGCGATTTTCAATGCGCTGCTGCGGCTTGCGGAGATCGACTCGGGCATCCGTCGCGCGGGTTTCGTCGAGGGCGATATCGGCGATCTGGTGTTGGAGGCCGCCGAGTTCTATCTGCCGGTCGCGGAATTGCGCAATGTGAGCTTGTCGGTCGAATGTGCGGGCGATTTGCGCGCGGTGGCCGACCATCTGCTGATTGCGCAGGCGGTCGGTAATCTGATCGACAACGCGCTGAAATACGCGCCGGTTCAGGGGACCATTCGCGTGTCGGCCACACGCAATGCAGACGGCGCGATATCGATTGCCGTCGCGGATAACGGCCCCGGCATTCCCGACGCGGAGAAGGCCAAGGTCACCGGGCGCTTCTATCGTGGCGACGCAAGCCGGGGAACGCCGGGGGTCGGGCTCGGGCTCTCGCTCGTTGCCGCGGTGGCGACGTTGCACGGCGGCAGCGTCGCGTTCACGGACAATCATCCGGGCACGGTGGCGACGTTGTTGCTGACGGTTTAGGCGTGTGACGCAGGTGCATGACTCAGGCGGAGACGGCGAAAATCACGCCGTCTCACCATGAGCGCTCACCGCTGTTGCAGGCTGAAGTTGCGCCAGATGGCGCAGCAGTTTCGTCACCATCACCACGACGGTAATCGCGAGGATCACGAAAAACACGGCCAGCGGCGTCAGTTCCTGCACCGACACGAAGCCGGCCAGTGCCATCATCGCCGACGACACCAGCAGCAGCGCGCAGCCGAGAATCGCGCTCGTCAGACCGGCGATGTGCGGGAACAGCGAGTTGCCCTTCGCCATCAACGTGGGATACATCGCACCGGCGCAGAAGCCCATTACGAGCACGGGCGTTGCGAGCGTCCAGACGCGCAGGCCGACCGTCAGCGCGAGCACCAGCATCGCCATCGACGCGGCCGCCATCAGACGTGCGCCGAAGCGCAGCCGTTGCTCGGCGCTCGGCAGACGCGGGCCGTGAATGCGATTCGACAGACCGCCCAGGAAGTACATCATCCCGATGCCGAGCGCGAGATAGCCGAAAAAGGTCGGCGGCTTGTGCAGCGTGTTCTGCACCATGAACGGACCGACGATGTTGAACA
The DNA here is from genome assembly GCF_900099835.1 of Paraburkholderia fungorum. Classification (NCBI taxonomy): domain Bacteria; kingdom Pseudomonadati; phylum Pseudomonadota; class Betaproteobacteria; order Burkholderiales; family Burkholderiaceae; genus Paraburkholderia; species Paraburkholderia fungorum. Next base: position 407,056 of record NZ_FNKP01000003.1, on the reverse strand, counting down.
CCAGCAGGATGCTGTAGCACAGACCTTGCGCGAGGAAACAGCTCTGGAACACCGGGCTCGACAGCACCTTGCCCGCGTTCGCCATCAGCGTGCGCGGCGCGAGGTGCACCGGACGCGGCAACGTCTCGCGATAACGCCACAGCAGCCCCCACATCACCAGCGAATAGACGAGCAGGAAGACGAGGCACGCCTGCCAGCCGAACCACGTCTGCAGATGCGCGCCGATCACTGGCGCGACGATCGGCGCGAGTCCCCACGCGATCGACATGTAGGTGAACGCGTGCACGAGCGCGTGTCCGGCGAACGAATCGGTGATGATCGCCTTCGCCAGCAGGTTCGTGGTGGCGATGCCGAAGCCCTGCAAACAGCGGGCGAGGATGAAGGTTTCCAGATTGGTCGCGGCGAGCGACAGCAGACAGCCGATCGTATAGATGACGAGCCCGAAAGCCAGCACGGGCTTGCGTCCGTGTGCGTCGGCGATCGGCCCGAAGATGAGCTGGCCGAGCGCGTAGGCCACCATGTAGCCGGACACGCTCGACTGGATCGCTTGCGGCGAGGTCGCGAAGAAGCGCGCCATGGCCGGCAGCGCGGGCACGTAGATGTCGATCGCGAGTTGCCCGGCGGACGCGAACAGGCAGATCAGAAACAGCAGGAAGCGCGGCGAGTTCGCGGCGTTGGGCGCGCGCGCGGGAGTGGCGGGGCGGTCGGCGGTAGGGTTGTTCATGACAGCAGTGAGAGAGGCGGTTTTTTCGGTGACGCGGTGTGAGTGCGCTGTTAGCCGGTCGATTGACGAGCGTGGCTTCTGGCGGCCGTTGGCGCACGGATCGGCGCGATTGACGGTGAGAACGCGAGAATTGATCGTCGACGGCGCCCGGCATCGGCCCGGAAGACGCGCGCGGCAAAGGTAGGATTATGTGCGTTTAGCCGCCGGCGTGCCTGGCGGCGCGCCGGCAGTTGTCGGACGCTATTGTAGCGGAGGGGTTTTGGAGACGGCTTTGGCGGGGGGGATCGTTGAGCGTGCGAGCGCGATCCGGTCGAGGGTTTGCCGACAGGCTGTCCGGCAGGAGACAGCCCGGCGTTTTATCGGTGTGTCTCAGGCACACGCGACGACAGCGATCTCGACCAGTAACTCCGGCGCGGCTAGCTGCGCCTGCACAGTCGCGCGCGCGGGTGCGTGGCCTTGTGGAACCCATGCGTCCCACACTTCGTTCATGCCTGCGAAATCCCGGCTGATGTCCGCGAGCCAAACCTGTGCGGAAACAAGCCGGGTTTTGTCGATGCCGGCTTTCTCCAGAAAACCGTCGATTTTCTCCAGCACCCTGGCGGTCTGACCTTTGACGTCGAGCGTGACGTCGCCCGAAGTCTGGCCGCCGACAAATACCAGACCGCCTGCCTTGACGACGCGGCTCATACGTTGATTGGTGTCGATACGAACGATATCGCTCATTGAAATCTCTCCAGGGAAATAGAAAAGCAGATCGGAAAAACCCTCACGCAACCGGTTCGACAGCGCGATGGGATGACAAAACGAATCGGCGCTAATGCGCGACCGGCGATGCCGCTGCCGCGTGAGACGAAAGCGGGGAGGCGAGCGTGGAAGCGGCCGAGGCACGGCCGAACCGGTCGATGGCGAATGGGTCGAGGGAAAGAGAAGGCGCGCCGTCGAGCATCAGTTCCGACACTAGCTTGCCGCAGCCCGGCCCCAACTGAAAGCCGCTGCCGCAATAGCCGAACGAGTAATACAGATTCGACGCGGCGCGGCTCGCGGATATCACCGGCAGTTCATCTTCGGTAAACGCTTCGACGCCTGCCCACGCCCGGTTCACGCCGAGATGACGCAGATGCGGAAACAGATCGGTGACGGTCCGCGCGCTGCGCACGAGCCGGGCGAAATCGATCTCGCCGTGGCGGCCTGCCAGGTCTGCGATACCGATCAGCTTGCCGCCGATCACCACCGTGCCGTTGTCGAACTGTTTGAACGACAGCGGCCTGCCGGTTGCGCCGAGCGTCGCGTTGCAGAACGGTGCGACGCGGTGCGTGACCATCAGCATCAGACCTTCGGGATGCACGGGCACCGCTTCGCCGACCTGTTTCGCCAGTTCACCGGACCACGCGCCTGCCGTGACGAGCAGCTTGTCGGCGCTGAACGTGCCGCACGGCGTGAGCGCAAACCAGCGCGTGCCGCGCTGTTCGATACGGCGCACGGGCGTGCCTTCGAGAAAGTTCGCACCGAGCCGTTGCGCCGCCAGCCGGAAAGCCGTGGTGGTTCGATAAGGCAGCGCGTAGCCATCGCGCGCGACCCAGATGCCGCCTGTCACGTGCCGGGCGAGCGCCGGCTCGAGTTCGAGTACGGTCTCACGGTCGATCACCTTCTCGTGCGTGAAACCGTGTGATTCCAGCAACGCGACGCGCTCCCGGCACGCATCGAGTTCGGCGTCGGTCTCGGCGATTTTCAACTGACCGGAGGCGACGAAACCGCCATCCTCGCCATCGCCGAGCAGACTGGGCATGTCGTGCCAGATTTCGCGCGACATCAACGCGAGCGGAATTTCCGGCAACGGGCGACCCAGCGTGCGCACGCCGCCTGCATTCACGCCCGACGAGTGGCGCGCGACGTAATCGGCTTCGAGCACGATGACTTTCGCGCCGCGTCGTGCGAGGTGGAAAGCGCTGCTTGTGCCGTGCAGACCACCGCCGATCACCAGCACGTCGGCTTCCTGAACCATGGTTGCGCGGTTGACGTCGGACGTGTCATTCACCGGCGAGTTCTCCGAGCGTGAGCGGCTTGATCGGCGGACGAATCCGGTAGTAGCCGACTTCGGCGGGCGAGACGCGGCGCGCGTCGGCAATCACCTCCGTGACCGTGAGCCCGCACATGCGCCCCTGACACGGTCCCATGCCGCAGCGTCCAAACGACTTCGCCTGATTCGGCCCGACGCAGCCGAGTTCGACGAACTTGCGCAACTCGCCGGCCGTGACTTCCTCGCAGCGGCAGACGACGGTTTCGTCGCGCGGAATGCGGTTGATGTCGCGCGGACGATACAGGCTGTCGAGAAACGGCCTGATGCGCATGACTCCCGCCAGCGCATCGCGAAGCGCGGCGGCTTCTGCATCGCGCGCCGTGCCGGTGACGGCACCGAGTTGCGCGGCGGCGGCGAGACCTGCGAGCGAGCCCTGCAACGCGGCTGCCTGCGCACCGCCGATGCCCGCACCGTCTCCCGCGACGAAGATGCCAGGCACGTCGAGTTCGCCCCATGCGTCGACGTTGGGCGTGAAGCACAGTTGGGCGTTGTCCCAGCGATGCGACGCCCGCAGCGCCTGCGTGAATTGGGTGTTCGGCACGACCCCCTGGTGCAGCAGGATCACATCGGCTTCGACACGATGTGCATTGCCTTGCGTGGTGAAGTGCAAAGCGGCGGCACGCCCGGTCTGATCTTCGCCGATGCGCGCTTCGACGCGCAGATCGTCGGCCGCCTCGAAAATCGGCACACCCGCCTGCCGCAGCGTGCGAATCAGTTGCAGGCCTTTGCTCAGGAACGGCCACGCGCGCAGCGCCGCGAACATATGCCGTTTCGCGCGCCAGCGATCTTCGTGGCGCGTGGTGTCGACCAACGCGCGGATCGGCACACCGGCGCGCACGTACTGCCAGCCGAGCAGGTACAGAAGCGGCCCGCACCCGGCCAGCACGGGCGGCGCGGCAGGCACTTCGCCCGCGCTCTTCAGCAGGATCTGTGCGGCGCCTGCCGTGAGCACCCCCGGCAGCGTCCAGCCCGGAATCGGAAAAGGCCGCTCCAGTGCGCCGCTCGCGAGAATCACCCGTTGCGCGTCGAAGCTGCCGATCTTGCCGTCCTTCAGATAATTGACGCCGCGCTCTCTCGTGACCTGCCAGACGCTCGCCTGGGTGATGTGCTGTGCGCCGGATGCCGCGAACGCGTCGGCGATCGCGCTGCCGGCGGCATAGTCGGGTCCGAGAATCTCCTTGCGACGCGCATCGGCGCGGCCAATGCCGCGATAGATCTGGCCGCCCACGGCGTCCTGTTCGTCGATCAGCACGGTTTTCAGGCCCGCGCGCGCCGCACGCGTCGCGGCGCTCATGCCCGCAGGACCGGCGCCGACCACGACGACGTCGACAGATTCAGCAGCGAAATCAGCGGGCATGGGCATTCTCCAAAGGGGCGCCGATCGGATCGGCCGTGCCGAACGGTGGCAGATCGCGTGCGCCTTCCTGCGAGCGGATGCGCATCCCTGCCTTGACTTCGACCATGCAGCTCTGGCGGCTCGGCACCCCGTCGATCTCGACCAGACACTCGAAGCACGCGCCCATCATGCAGAAGGGCGCGCGCGGGGCGCCCGATACGGGCGTCGCACGAAAGCGCGAGACGCCGGCCGCGAGCAACGCGGCGGCAACCGAGCGGCCTCCCGGCACGGACAGAGGCTGATCGTTGAACCAGATGGCGACGTTCGCGGCGGTCGCGCCCGGCAGCGGCTTGAACAGGGTAGGAATCGATTGGGCAGTCATATCGGTTTCAGTGAGCAGGAGTCAGTTCCCGGGCGTGCTCGAAGCGCCGCGCGGAGAAAGTGGGCAGTTCGTCGGGCATGGGCGCGCCCATGATCCACGGCGCCACGCGCAGCGCATGAGCCGCCGCCAGCGTCACACCGCTATGGCAGGTGACGACGAACGCACCGGGGTGCGCATCGGACTGGTCGTAGACCGGAAAGCCGTCGGGGCTGTAGACCCGCAATGCCGCCCACATGCGCACGAGCCGCACATCCTTGAGCATCGGAAAGGCGCGTATGCCGCGTCGCGCGATATCGGCGAGCACGTGCGTCGTGGTGAAGTCGTTGAAGCCGACTTCTTCCATCGAGTCGCCGAACTGCACGCTGCCTTCGTCGGTCTGGCGCACGTTGAGCGTCGGATAGTCGAGAAAGCGCGCGACGCGCTCGCTGACCAGCACCTGTCCGCGATTGGGCGCGACCGGCGCATTCAGTCCGACGAACGGCGCGAGCATGCGGTTGCCGAGTCCGGCAGCGAGCACCACTTTCGACGCGCGATACGTGCCGCGTTTTCCGTGTACGACGAAGCCATTCGCCTGCGGTTCGATCCGTTCGGCCCGTTCGCCGGAGACGAGCCGCACGCCGCGCGCCTGCATGGCCGTGTGCAATCCGCGCAGCAGCTTCAGCGGATTCACGTGACCGTCCATGGGCGAGTAGCTTGCGCCGATCACGTCGGGTCCTATCTGCGGGATGCGTGCGCGGACGTCCGCGGCATCGAGCATCCGGTACGGGTAGTCGCCCAGTTCCGTTTGCAGCGTCGAGAGGCGCTTGTCGCGTTCGGCGAGTTCGTCGTCGGTGAAGCAGAAGTGAAAGCCGCCCGGCTGACGCAGCGCGACATCGACGCCGGTTTCGTTGCGCAGTGCGTCGGCGAGTTGCGGCCAGCGCGTCGCCGAACTGCGCGACCAGCGTGCGTAAGGCGACAAACCATAGCCCTTGCCCTGAATCCACACGAGGCCGAAGTTGCCGCGCGACGCACGAAAGCCGCCGTCGTCTTCGTCGAGCACGGTGACGCGCGCGCCTTCGCGGGCGAGTCCGTAGGCCACGGCCGAACCGACCAGGCCGCCGCCAAGCACCAGCACGTCGGGACTGGTAGTGCCTGTCAATGTCATCGGGCTTCTCCAATCAGAATGCGGTCCAGGCCGACCATGCGGTCGAGCAGGACCATCAGAAGAACCGTGCCGACGATCAGCACCGCCGACACCGAAGCGACCAGCGGATCGATCGTCTGCGCGATCTGGTTGTACATGGCGACGGGCAGCGTGGTGGTGCCGGGCGTCGCGACGAAGATGGTCATGGTCAGTTCATCGAAGCTCTGGATGAACGACAGCACCCAGCCGCCCGCGACCCCGGTGCGGATCATTGGCAGGACCACGCGGCGAAATGCGGTGAAGCGGCTCGCGCCACATGAAAGCGCCGCGCGCTCGGCGTCGCGATCGAGTCCGACCGCCGCCGACAGCGCCAACCGCAACGCGTACGGCAGCACGATGATCACGTGCGCACACACCAGCGACCAGAACGACCCGGACAGATGCAGCAGCGACAGAAAGCGCAGGAACGCGATGCCGAGCACGACGGCGGGAATCATCATCGGCGAGAGGAAGAAGCTGGTCAGCGCGGCGCGGCCCGGAAAGCGGTAGCGCGCGATGGCGAGCGCAGCCGGCACCGCAAGCAGCACGCCAATGGTCGCTGCCGCGAACGCGAGCCGCACCGACAGCCAGAAAGCCGACACGATGTCGTCGTTGGCAAGGATCGCGCGGAACCAGCGCAGCGACGCGCCATCGAAAGGCATCGAGATAAAGCCTTTGTCGGTGAACGCCACCAGCATGACGACCGCCAGCGGCGCCAGAATGAAGGTCAGGAAGAACGCGTTGTAGACGAGCCCGAGAATGCCGTTCTGTTTCATGATCGCTCTCCCACGCTTAATCGAAGATGTGCCGGAAGCGGCGTTCGGCGAGACGGCTGCAACCCATCACGATCGCCACGTTGGCGATCAGCAGCAACACGGCGATGCTCGCGCCGAGCGGCCAGTTCAGCGTGCCGAGGAATTCGTCGTAGGCGGCGGTGGCGACCACCTTCAGGCGCCGTCCGCCGATCAGCGCGGGCGTGGCGAACGCCGACGCCGACAGCGCGAACACGATGATCGAGCCGGATAAAACGCCGGGCAGGATCTGCGGCAGCACAACGCGGCGGAACACGGCGAACGGCGAACCGCCGAGCGAACGGCCGGCCCATTCCACTTGCGGATCGAGCTTCTGCATGTTGGCCCATACCGACATCACCATGAAGGGCACCAGCACATGCGTCAGCGCGATGATCATGCCTGTCATCGTGAAGACGAGGCGGATCGGTTCGTCGGTGATATGCAATGCTTGCAGGAGGTTGTTGAGCACGCCGTTGTTGCCGAGCAGAATCTGCCAGCCGAGCGTGCGCACCACCACCGAGATCAGCAGCGGGCCGAGCACGATCAACAGACACAGCGATTGCCACGGACGCTTCATCCGGGCGAGCACGATGGTCTCGGGCACGCCGAGCACGATAGACAGCAACGTGACGCCGAACGCGAGACCGGCGGTGCGCAGGAAGATCGTGCCGTAGTACGGATCGCTAACGACTTCCCAGTAATTCGACAGCGTATAGGCGGAGGTAACGCCCGCCGTGTCGCTGAAGACACGAAACGACAGCATCAACGTGAGCAGCAGGGGCACCAGCAGCAGGCCCACGAAAAGCAGCAGCGCAGGTCCCGACAGCAGCCAGGGCGCAGCGCCGGGACGGCCGTCCTCAAGCGTGGCCATGAGCGGTCTCCTGATCGTCTTGCGTGAGTACGCGCAGGTCGTCGTCGGTCCAGACGAGGCCCACCCGATCGCCTTCATCCGGTGGCGGCGCGCCGTAGTTCGGCTGCGCGACGCGCAACTTGCCGAGTTCGGTCTCCACTTCGAGCAACCACTGATTGCCGACGAATACCCGCGTCGCAATGCGTCCGTGCAGGCGCGCATTGCCGTTGGCGAGGTGAACCTTTTCCGGGCGGATATAGACGTTCACTGCACCCTGCACATGACGTCCTTCGTGCGGTACGTGGAGCGTCGTTCCCGCAACCTCGACTTCCGCGCAACGTAGATTGCGCCGTAATACTTCCCCGGCAATCGCATTGGTGCGGCCGAGAAAGGTGGACGCGAACGGCGTGGCCGGACGTTCGTAGGCGTCATACGGTGTGCTCAGTTGCGCGATGGTGCCGCGATGCATCACCGCGATGCGGTCGCTCATGGTCATTGCTTCGACCTGATCGTGCGTGACGAGAATCGTCGTGATGCCGAGGCGCTTCTGGATCGCGCGCAACTCGATGTGCATCTCTTCACGCAGCTTCGCGTCGAGGTTGGACATCGGCTCGTCGAGCAGCAGCAGTTCGGGCTGCATGGCGACGGCGCGGGCAATGGCCACGCGTTGCCGCTGGCCGCCTGACAGTTCTTTCGGATAACGATGACCCAGTCCGTCGAGACGCACGAGCGATAGCGCTTCGGCCACGCGCGCGTCGCGCTCCTTGCGTTTGACCTTGCGCATCTCCAGGCCGAAGCCGACGTTGGCCGCCACCGTCATGTGCGGAAACAGCGCGTAGCTCTGGAACACCACGCCGAGACCGCGCTTTTCGGGGCGTTCATGGGTGATGTCGCGTCCGTCGAGCAGAATGCAGCCGGTGGTCGGCGTGACGAAGCCCGCGACCATTTGCAGCGTGGTCGTCTTGCCGCAGCCGGAGGGGCCGAGCAGTGAGAGCAGTTCGCCGCGCTCGACCGACAGGTCGAGTTGTTCGATTGCCGTGAAGTCGCCGTAGCGTTTCGAGATGCCCTGCAGAGTCAGGAAGGCCATGCGTCTTGCTCCTTCATCAGATCGCGCGCCGCGCGGAAAGAAATGCCGGTGACGGAGTTCAACGCTCGACCGAGCGATTCCAGCGTTCGGTCCACTCGGTCCGATGCTGGTTGATCGTCGCCCAGTCCATTGCGGTCAGCTTCGAGATCTGTTCGGGACCGTAAGGCACGCGCGCGGCGATGTCTGGCGCGAGCTTGACGGTCTTGTTGACCGGACCCAAACCGATGCCTTGCGCCTGTGCCGCCTGCACTTCCGGGCTCAGCAGGTATTGAACGAACTGCTGCGACAACTGCGGCTGGGCGTTTTCGGCGATCACGCAGGCTGCTACCTGCAATGCGACCGCACCTTCCTTCGGGTAGACGAATTTGAGCGGGAAACCGGTGTTCTGCAAGGCCACCGCGCGGCCGCTGCCGTAGGGGGCGAGGATCACGTCGCCGGCCTGCATCTGGCCGTCCATCTCGCCTGGCGTCGGCGCCCAGGACAGCACGTTCGGCGCAACTGCCTTCGTCATTTCGGCGAAGCCAGGGTCGATGTTCTTCTCACCGCCGCCCGACAGACGCGCGAGCATGACGAGCGTATGCAGGCCGTAGGTGTTGGTGATCGGCGGCACACCGATCTTGCCTTTGATGCGGCTATCGGTAAGTGCTTTCCACGAATCGGGCGGCGGCAGGCCGGCCTTCCTGAACGCTTCCTCGTTGTAGCCGATGCCGGTTGCGACCATGCCGACGCCGATCGAAGTCGGTCCGAGTTTCGCCAGCGGGTAGACGTCCTTCATCACCGGCGCGTCGTCGAGCTTCGCGCACAGGTTCAGTTGCATCGCCTGATACATGGGACCGTCGTCCATCACCGCGACGTTGATCTGCTGATGCCCTTTCTGCGCCTGCAGCTTGGCAAGCGTATCGCTCGAATTGCCCGCGACATAAACGATCTTGACGTTGTGCGCCTTCTCGAACGCCGGGATGATTTTTTGCCGGTAGACCTGTTCGTTCGAGCCGCCCACATTGGCGACGTACAGGGTGGTCTCGGCGTGGGCGACGAGGGCGGAAGCGAAGGAAAGCGCCGCGACGGCGGCGCGCGAAGGGGCGGACAGACGGCGATGCAACGCGCTTTTCATGACGACGATCTCCAGTTCCGATGTGGGGTGGCGCGGGCTAGTCGGCCCGTCGATAAAATGCAGTGTCGCGCTGGCTGGCTATGTCGTCCAATACGAATAAAATACCTATCCATGCAAGAATGATATGGGTTGAAGGTGCTGGTCTAAGGGAAAATACGTATGAATCTCAAGCACATAGAAGCGTTTCGGGCCGTGATGGTGTCGGGTTCCATGACGGCTGCGGCCAAGGCGCTCTTCACGTCCCAGCCGAATGTGAGCCGTCTGATCGCGCAACTGGAACGCGACACGGGCTTGCAGCTTTTTCAACGCAGCGGTGTGCGGCTGATTCCGACCAGCGAGGGCGAGGCGTTCTTTCGCGAGGTCGAACGCGCGTTTGTCGGTTTGCAGGGCCTCGCGAACGCCGCCGCGCAGATTCGCAATCTCGGCAGCGGGCGGTTGCGCATCGCGGCCATGCCGTCGGCGGGCATGACGCTGGTGCCGCATGCAATCAAACGCTTTGTCGGGTTATTCCCTGACGTCACGGTGTCGCTTCACGTCAACACGTCGGCGACCGTCAATCACTGGACGGCGTCGCAGTTCTGCGATCTCGGCGTGGCGGTGTATGTGAGTGAGGCATCCGATTGCGAGGTCGAGCAGTTGTCGAACGTGGCGGCCGTTTGCGTGATGCCGGACACGCATCCGCTCGCGGCGAAGCGCACCGTCAAGCCTGAAGATCTGGAGGGGGAGTCGTTCATCTCGCTATGTCACGGTGACGGTACGCGAGCCATGATGGATGAAGTGTTTCTGCGCGCCGGCGTGCAGCGTGTCCTGGCGATCGAGGCGCAATACACCGCGATGTGCTGCGAGATGGTTCGCCACGGTATGGGCGTGACGTTGGCCCATCCGATCGTCGCTCGCGACTTTGCCGGGCCGGGCATCGCGATCAGGCCATTTCTACCGGCTACGCTGTTTCCAACTTACCTGCTATTCCCGCCGCACAGGCCGCGGGAGCGGCTCGCTTCGGCATTCGTCGACGTGTTGAGGGGATTGCACGAGGAACTGCTTGCGGAAGTCGTGACGCCTATGCCGGGCGCGACGAAAGGCGCCCGGCGCAGAGCACGGGCGCAGGCGTAGTTGCCTGCGCCCGAATTCCGCACCGGGCTGTTTGAAGATATCCGCTGTGCCGGTTTGGAAACGGCCACGCCCAATAACAGTGAGACTGCCCAACCGGCGCATCTGGACAGCCCCGGTTGGTGTTTCTGCCGCATCCTCAGAACTTGTGAACCAGACCCACTCCAATGCCGCGCGTATTGGTACCGGGAGTGACGGCGAGGCCCGAATAAGCGGTACCCGACAGCGTGTATTGAGCCTGGTTCCTGTTCTGGATAAAGCCGGCCGCCGTATAGAGTTCAGTCGACTTGGACAGTGAGTACTCGAAAAGCAGACCCAACTGCTGCGCGTTGTTGCCTTCTCCCGTGCGGTCGTACAGGTAACCGTACATCAGCGAAATCAACGCAAATGGCGAGATCTGATACGAGTCCGAGATCTGGTAGACGTCGTGCTGCTTGTATTTCGGCGTATTCGTCAGATGCTCCGTGTGATAAGCCAGCCAGATGCGGTTGGCTCCGATCGCATACGACGCACCCGCGTTAAACACGGTAAATACCGCCCCCGGACCTGCCAATGCACCGCCTGCGAGCGTATAGCTGCCGCCGGCGCCGACGCTCGGCTCGTCACCGCGTTCATAGCCGGCCGCCACATTCAATGGCCCGTTGATGTACTGGAGAACGACGTTGTAGAACCCAATGCCGTTGCCCGACCCACCTGCCGACGAATCGCGCAATGCCACCATGAACTTGGCATTCAGACCATCGAAGGTCGGCGTGTAGTAGGAGATACCATTGTTCGCGCGGATGATCAGGCCATTGAAGTTATTCATCGGCGACGCGATGCTCTTGACCCAGGACGGGTCCATTGCTGCCTGGAGGACGTCGTAAGAAGGCGAGTTCTGCAACCCGAAGCGGACTTCGCCGAAGCCGCCGGACATGCCGACATACGCCAGACGATTGAACGCGTCGGCCGGATTGGTCGCGGCGCCCGTTTGACCTGAGAACGCTTGCTCCAACTGGAAATTGACGTGCAGGCCGCCGCCGATATCCTCAGTGCCCTTGAAGCCGTAACGTGTTGCGAAGAGTCCGCCTGGTACCGCGCGGACCGCCGAACTGTTGCTGCCCGACGAACTTTGATAGACGAAACCATTGTCGAGTACGCCGTAAAGCGTGACCGACGACTGCGCGAACGCGGCCGGAGTGGACGCGCACGACAAGACCGTGCCGCATGCGAGAGTGGCAAATTTCTTCAAGCGATATCTCCGTTGTTATCTGCATCTGGTTGCCGATGCTTTTTTGAATATTTATTATTCTGGATGCCTAATATATTGGCGATGAATCGACCATCGAGCATTCCTGTGTGCTCGCGTATGCCGGGGTTATAACGAGGAAAGTCTGTTCGGATCGGATGCCCAAATTATTGGCTGCCGAATCGAAGACCGGTAACGACGACGCAAACCAACAGCCTCAGTTCATTTCTCCATTCAATTCGATCTCCGTTGACTGCAGGTATTTATTGCCTGGTCGTTATCGATTCGGGAGAAAAAGTTATCGAAACTCATTCGTTAAGGTTAAGTGCGCGAGAGGCGATCGGTCCATGCATAAAACTTAGATTGAATGGTATTTTTTAACTGACAATCTGGCCGGGTAAACCAGTATCGGCCACGCAGTGGAATAGCGTCCAAACCGCTGCGCCACCGTGCGAGCGGCGGCTTATCTGCGACGTTTGCCGATGTTTCGCACTCGACGATGCAAAGGTCCTTGACGAGTGTCAGTGCTGGAGTTGTAGCGAGTCGGAATGGCAGCGTCGCTATGAAGCGGAAATCCGCACAAGGGTAAAATGCGGTGAAAACCGTGTGCGGAGTACCGCCTGCGGTGACGAATACGGAGACCTGATGAGTCAACTTGACTGGTATTTGACTGCAAATCTGAAAGCGCGCCACTTGCGTTTGATCCTGGCCGTCAATGACTTTGGAAATCTAAGCGAAGTCGCGTCGAACTCCTTCATTACGGTGTCGGCGGTTTCAAAAGCGCTCAGTGAAATCGAGGGCGCACTCGGTGTAAAACTGTTTGAGCGTACCGTCAACGGCTTGCGACCCACCGCATATGGTGAATGCGTGGTCCGTCATGCTCGGGTTCTTCTGAGTGGGTTGGGGCGTGTTGCCGAGGAAATCAAGGCACTGCAAACGGGACAGTCAGGAAAGGTTCACGTTGGGGCGCTCCCCAGTCTGATTCCAACGATCATGCCGAAAGCGCTCGCGCGGCTCAAGCAACAATCGCCGCACGCCAATGTGTCGATTTTCGAGGGGCCGATGACGACACTATTGCAGGAACTACGGCGAGGCGAGCTGGATCTCGTGGTTGGACGGCTCCCTAATCAGTCGGCGATGGTTGGATTGCAGGGGAAGGTTCTCATGTATTCGCAGGTCCGGCTGGTGACCGGGCCGCATCATCCGCTGGTGGGAAGAAAGGATTTGAAATGGAAAGATCTTCAGGACTTTCCGTGGGTGCTTCCGCCTCCAGGATCGCTATTGCGGGAGCCGATCGAAAGTACCTTTGCGCGTAATGGCATGTCCATGCCGCTCAATTACATCGAGACCCTTTCCGCTCATCTTAGCCGCGCCTATATCCAGTCCGAAGATGCAATCGCGCTGTACACGATAGATATCCAGTATCCGTACGCAGAAGTCAGTCCTATCCACGTATTGCCACTCGATCCGGGTTTTGTCAGATCTCCGCTCGGCGCTGCCTGGCGCGCCGATAAACCGCTCGTGCCAAGCGCAATGCTGATGCTGGGTTGCCTCGAAGAGGTCAGCCCGCTACTCGTGTCTACCGAGGTGGAGCGGTCGGCGGGCTCCGTGGGCTCAGGCGGGCAGTGATCCACAAGGCGTGACGCGCGTCATCGACAAAATGTCCTTCGATACCTCGTATTCCCGAGGTTTTACCATTTGGTTAAGGCTCAAGTAATTTTATTCAATCGACCGCATGACCGTGCGCTGGCAACATCCTGATCGCCTGACAGCCGGGTGTGGGGGGAGCGTGAATCATTGTCTCGACCTTCCGGCACTGAACAGCCGGCCCATTCCGGAAGGCCAGAAATTTTTTGTGGTGACGAGTCGCAGGCGCGGATCGGGTTTCGCCACAGCCAATTATTCAGGAGAGACAGATGTCAACGAAGGTTCACCTCAAGATCGCCATTGCGGATCATCCGCAGACGTCGGCCGTTCGTAACGGATCAATTCCCATTGAAGGTGTGGACGCGGAATTCGTCACCGTCAAACCGCAGATCGGCGCATTCCGGCGGATGGTGCGTGACGTCGAATTCGACGTGTGTGAACTGGCGCCGACCACCTACATCATTGCGCGCGCCTACGGCGCGCCGTTCGTTGCCCTGCCGATCTTCGTGGTGCGACGCTTCCATCATGGCGGACTACTGGTGCGGCCTGACGCGGGCATCAAGCATCCGAAAGACCTCGAAGGGAAAAAGGTCGGCGTGCGTGCGTACTCGGTCACGACAGGCGTATGGACCCGCCAGGTACTGATGGATGAATTCGGCCTGGATTCGTCGAAGGTTACGTGGGTAGTCGACGATGAAGAACACGTCACGCAGTTGAAGCTGCCGTCGAACGTGATTCATGCACCCGAGGGCAGCTCGCTCGCCGACATGATGGCGAAAGGCGAACTCGCCGCAGGCTTCGGCGCGAACGCGGGCATTGGGCGCACGGGTGCGCCCACAGGTGGCTGGAAAGAAGTCGAAGCCGACTATCCAGATCTGCTGCCGAACGCAACCGAACTCGAAACGGAATACTACGCACGTACCGGCGTTTATCCGATGCATGGCACGATCGTCGTGAAAGATTCGGTGCTGGCCGAGCATCCGTGGATCGCGAAGTCGATTTACGACGCGTTTGCGCAGGCGAAGAAGGAGTGGCTGGCGCGTCTCGATGCAGGCGAATCGACCAGCGCAGGCGACAACAAGTACCTGAAGCTGCGCCAGATTGTCGGTCACGATCCGCTGCCTTACGGTATCGAGGAAAATCGCAAGACCATCGAAGCACTGGAAGCCACTGCGTTCAAACAGGGCCTCACACCGCGCCGGATGTCGATGGACGAGTTGTTTGTCGACCCGCGTGTCTGAGTTGTGTGGTCATGAGCGGGTGACTGGTCACGGCTGCCATGCGATCAATGCGGATCGCTGGCGCCGTTTCATGAAGTAGACGCCCGGCTTTTGACAACCAGTTCCTGTCGCGCTTCGAGAGCGAAGGATCCTGTTCGACTATCGTTTGCGCTTTCGACAACGCGTCGTCCGGCGGGGAAGTTTCTTTTCCGCTGGACGACGCGTGCTCCGTTGCATCGCCCATTCGCGGCCTCTGCAGATTTCACAGGCTCGTTCCGAGCCGCTCCAACGCCGATCCTCCGCACCCGCTTCTCTCTTTTGGAAGCGGGTACTTTGCATGGCCCCACTTTGCCTGACGATCCCGTTTTTTCATTCACCTGATCGATACGCGTCTTGCTGCCAATCGAACTCTTCGGCGAATCACTTGACGGTTTCCTCAAGCCACGACCAGATTATTTCAATAGACCTACGGCGACAAGCTAGCAAGAATTGCGGTGCTTCGAATCAAAAAGCAAAACAGAGACAACGCGATCCACCTCGAGACGGCCAACGTCTATGAGGCGTCACAAAGATGGATCGCGGATTACTACATGGAGACAGAAGCAGATATGAATCACAAGCTCGCATTGTGCGCTTGCGTGGCGTTGATGTATGTTGGACCGGCATCGGCTCAGGAAGTCAGCTCCAGCTCGGTTACGTTATACGGCTCGATCGACGAAGGCGTGCAGTACCTCAGCCATGCGGCCACCGGCAAAACGACTGGCAGCGCTTTCCAGATGGGATCGGGCATGGCGACCTCGTTCTTCGGCATGCGCGGGACAGAGGATCTCGGCGCGGGAGTGCAGACCATCTGGAACCTGGAAGGCGGTTATTCGCCGCAGAACGGTACGTCGAGCCAGGGCGGACGTCTGTTCGGACGGCAGGCCTACGTGGGTCTCGACGGCCCCTATGGTCGGCTGACGTTTGGCCGCCAATACACGATGCGCTTCTATGCGATGTCCGCGATCAACCCGTTTGGCGACGGTGCGCAGGGCCTGACTACGCTGGACAATGGCGTGGCGAACCCTCGTGCGGACAACGCCGTGAGCTATCGCGTCCACCTCGGTGCATTGGAAGGCGGCGTGAATTACAGCTTCGGCCGCGATGGAGTCGCAGCCACTCCTGTCAGCGTGGTCGGCAGTAATTGCCCCGGCGGAACAACCCCTTACCAGGAATGCAAGGAATGGTCCGCGCTGCTCAAGTACACCGGCAACAACTGGGGTGCAGCCACCGCCTATGAGCGCAACAATGGTGGTACGTCGGCGACCTACGGAGGACTCACGGCCCCGAACCTGACAGATAGCCGATATGTCCTGGGCGGTTACTTCAACGTGGACGGGGCGAGGTTCGGTGTTGGCTGGATCCGGCGTATCAACCTGGGCATCGCCACACCGAGAAGCGATCTGGTCTGGGTGACGGGAACGGTGCCTGTGGGGCACAACATTTCAATCGACGGTATGGTTGCCAATCTCAGATACGATCATTCGCCGAATAAAGCTCTGGTCGAAGTATTGCGCGGCGTCTATACGCTGTCCAAGACCACCTCGCTGTACGTCACGGCTGATCACATTCATAACAGCGGCAATCTCGCTCTTGCGGCGAGCACCATGTTGCCAGTCCAGGCGCCACCGCCGGGCGGCTCGCAGTTGTCCGTCATCGCCGGCATCAAGCATCGTTTCTGACCGCGGCGAGCCCGACCGAACTTCGTTGATCTGGTCCCCGGAAATTCAGCTTATATTGAACGTTTCGGGTGCCTAATTGAAATGGGGTAGAAAAGTAATCCTCTCGCAGATACCTCAATAGGGTGTCGCGCGAGGATTCAGTGATCGTGCCAAAGTTGTTCCGCTAAGGTGTTCCGACGCGCAGCATCGCTGCGTCGTTTGCCGGCGACATATCCGCTATCGAATGGAAAGGCAGTTTCTGCTTCAGGCTGCCAAAATTGATCTCCATATCCTGCAGATAGTCGATGTCGTCGTGGGTCAACGACAGGTCCCGTGAGTAGGGTCGCTGGACCTGGTTGAAATTCCAGACTGCCTGCGCCGAAGCCTTATCGAATTTCTTTTGCGCATGCTTGCGCGCTTCGAAGAATGCATCATGCGCAGCCGGCGACATCAGGTAGTCGTAGAGCGCGCCGTAAGCCGCCATGACCGCGACGATGTTCGCGTGCTGGTCACGGAGAGCGGAATCGGCGGCATAAGCGGTCTGGAAAACACATCGGGGCAGAGTCTCCCACAAGTTGCCGCCGCTGATGGTCACGAGCCCATCATCGTCATTCAGATGCGAAATGCTCGAACAGCAAGCATCGGCCTCGCCTTTAACCACGGCTTCATGGCATTCGTCGTTGCTTCCCTTATCGATGAAATTTACCTGCGACGCGTCAATGTTCGATTCCCGTAAAAGCTGGATTACCAGCATATGCAACAAGCCCTTTGCGGGGCCCACGGCGACTGATTTTCCTGTCAGGTCGGCAAGCGTTCTGATGTCGTCGGGCCGGGCGAAAATGGTCAACGCGCACTTTCGCATCCCTGCACCGACGATCTTCACCGGTGCGCCTTCAGCAATTCGCGGCAGCACAATGTTGGAGCCAGATACCATGCAGATATCCGCGGCACCTGTGGCGATTGCGTTGAATGGACCGCTGGTGCCCGCGGCTTCGACGATGAGCGCATTGGCGCCGAACTGTCTGAAGAAGCCCTGTTGCTCCATCAATATGTTGAGCGTCGCATTCTCCAGGCCCGGATTGCTGACCACTGTCAGACGTGATGCACTGGCTTTCGCGATATACGGTGCCGTCAATGGGGCTGCGACGGCGCTTAGTGCGAGGCGTCCTGTCGCGCGCAAGAAATGGCGACGATTGAAAGTCTGCGGCATCTGAAATCTCTGTCTATGCTGTCGATGCACGTGTCGTGCGGCGCCTTGCGTTGTTGTCTGCTTCGGCGCGTGGACATTCACGGCGTTCGAGATGCCGGACGCACGAATCGCACTTCACGGTCTCGCGAGCCGCTCGCACCGACGCAATCCGCGATCGACGTTTGTTGAAAGATCCGGATATTGCGCGCTACAGATCCCACGGTCGATTGAATAAGATTACCGTGGACTTAACCAGATGGTAAAACCTGCGAGGGAGACACAACGTGTCAGAGCTTGATTGGTATCTCAAGATTAACGTGAAGGCGCGGCATCTGCGTTTGCTCGCGACCATCGACACCTACCGCAATCTGACTCAGGTCGCCGAGATCACACATGTCTCAGTGCCGGCGGTGTCCAAGTCACTGGCCGAACTTGAACGTGGACTCGGACTCACGCTATTCGAGCGCACCACGCACGGCATCGTGCCCACGCCGTACGGCGAGTGTCTGATTCGACATGCGCGATCGATCCTGACCATCCTGCATCAGGCCAGCGACGATCTGAAGGCGCTGAACTCGGGAACGGCGGGGAAGGTTCACATCGGCATGTTGCCGGCTTCGGCGTCGGTGTTGCTGCCGCAGGCGCTCAATCTGCTGAAGCAGCGCTCGCCCGGCACCAATGTGATGGTGACGGAGGGCACCACAGCGTTGCTGCTGCCGGAGCTTTGGCAAGGCCAACTCGACCTCGTTGTGGGCCGCTTGCCACCGACCGACACGCTGGGCAGCTTCGAGGAGAAAGAGCTTGTCGAGGAACCCGTGACATTGATGACGGGCGCACATCATCCATTGGCGCGCAAGAAGTCGTTGAAGTGGTCCGACCTGCGGCCTTATCCGTGGATCCTGCCGCCGCCCGGTTCGATCTTGCGCGATCCGCTGGAGCGGACGCTGGAAGCGCACGATGTGCCTCTGACCAACAACTACATCGAAACACTTTCGATTCACGTTGCGCGAGCTCATCTTCAGGTGTCGGAGTGCATTGCGGTGATGGCCGGCGCACCTGTCAACGATTCGGGTCCGCGTCTGCACACGCTGCCTCTGAGCCTGCCGCAATTGCTGCGGCCCGCAGGCGTGTTGTGGAATCGTAATCGCGGCCTGAGCCCCAGCGCGAAACTGATGGTCGCGTGCCTGGAGGACGCTGCGCAGAGTATGGCGGTTGCCTCTGACAGCGCAGGCCGGGCGTCGTCCGCGCGCAAGAAGAAGTGAATGATTAAGCGCTTCCGCGAGCGTTCAAAGCTTGATGAGGCGGTCGTTGCTTCCTGCCTTGATTTGCTCCTGCTCCGGTGCGAAATTCCTTTCCGGTTCTAACATCCCCCGCACACGAATCCGAACGACTTCGCGCCGTGACATAAAGCATTGGCGCCGACGCATTCGGCCGACGAGACAGTCGTCGCTGCAGGGTCAGTGGAATCCTGCGATCATGCTTTCGCGCGTGGCTTGACCATTTGCTCAAGTGCAGCCCAGTTTTTATCAATTGACGGAAAGCGGCGTAGTGGCAAAAATTCGTTCTGTCGACTCGCTAACTGCTGGCGACAACACGAGCCACTATCGGTGGCAGCGACCTCGCACAGCTTGCCGTGATGACGGATCGCACAACAATCGGAGACATGCAGAACTATGAACTACAGGACCGCATTGCGCGCTTTCGCGGTGCTGATGGGTGTCGCCACCACGGCGGTTGCCGCGCCGGCTTCTGATCAGTCAGTTGAAAGTTTCTACAGCGGCAAGACGGTCACGCTTGTGGTCAGCGCCGATGCCGGTACACCCACCGATATCATTGCGCGGCAATTTGCACGCTTCTTCGTCAAGTACATGCCCGGACATCCGCAGGCAGTCGTGATGAACGTGATCGGAGCCGGAGGGATGGTGGCGGCAGCGTCCCTCCAGTCCCGACAGCCGGCCGACGGAACTGTCATGGGCTTCCTTCAGCGCAACAATCTCTATATACCGTTGCTCGATCCACGGCAAAGCAGGTTCGACCCGCGCAAGGTGAAGTGGCTTGGCAGTCTGAACAAAGTCGATTACTGCATGGTTGCGATGACTCGTTCAGGCGTCACGACCGCCGACGATCTGTTTAAAAAGAAGATGTTCAGTGGCGCGACAGGGTTCTCCAACGAGGATCGGACCTTACCGGCGCTATTGAATGAGTATCTCGGCACGAAGATGAGCGTCGTACCGGGTTATACGGGACGAGGCGAAGTCTATCTCGCGATGCAACGTGGCGAAGTCGACGGTTGGGCGTCGACCGTCGACGGGTTGAAGCAGGGCGATCCCGTGAGGCTGCTCGCCAGTGGAAAGATGAAAGTGTTGCTGGAACTCGGCTGGAAAAGCCCGCCTGAGTTTCCCAATGTTCCAAACCTGAGCGCCTATATCACCAACCCGGAGGTGAAGGCGGTCTTCAATCTGTTCCTTCTTCCCTTCGCGGCGGGACGGCCCATTGCGGTGCCTGCCGGCGTGCCGCCCGAGCGACTCGCGGCGTTGCGTTCAGCCTTCGCCAGGACGATTGCCGATCCCGGGTTCCAGTCGGCGATGACAAGCGCCGGATTTCCAATCGATCCGATCGACGGCGCGGCAGTGGAGCAGATTGTCGACAAGCTTTACGCGACACCCGCGCCGCAACTGGAAAGCGCACGCAAGCTCATCTTTAGTCCGGGTTGAAGAGCGCGGGAGCGCGCAGGTTTTGCATCTGATTCCGCGCGCTCCAGGTCGTCATTGAAATAGCCTCAAGTCGGGTAGGTCATACATCTGTCGGAGACGGATGACATTACATTAGTTAGGAATACGGATAAATGAAAATGGAAATAATCGATATTCATCCCCATATCGTTTCGAACGATACGGTCCGCTATCCGATTGCTCCGCAACATGGGCATCGCTCTGACTGGTCCGCCACGCGTCCGGTGACATTCGAAAGAATGATCGCGGAGATGGACGAGGCGGGCGTGTCGAAGGCCGCAATCGTGCACTCCTCGACAACCTACGGTCATAACAACGCGTACGTTGCGGACAGCGTGGCGCAACAGCCGAAGCGATTCACGGGCGTCTATTCGTTCGATCTGCTGGCGGTCGACGCGCTGGCTACGTTCGACTACTGGCTGGCCCGCGGAATGGGCGGCATTCGACTTTTTACCGGCGGCGCGACCCATCAGGGGGACGGGCGCTGGCTCGTCGATCCGGCGACTTTCCCGATCTGGGAGCGTTGTGCGGAGATCGGCATGACGATGGTGGTCCAGACGACGCTTACTGGTGTTCCCATGGTGGCTGAGCTGGCTGCACGATTCCCGAACGTGAGGATCGCGGTCGATCACTGCGCGCGGCCGGTTCTCGAAGGCGGACCTCCATACGCCGCTTGTGCCGAATTGTTCGAACTGGCGAAATACGAGAACGTCTATATGAAGGTAACGCCTCGCACTTTCGACCTCGCGCAGGCAGCGCCGGGCGGAGCAGATGCGTTCTTTCCTCATCTCGTGAAAGTGTTCGGTGCCGATCATCTGGCATTTGGTTCGAACTACCCGGCGTCGGCGGGGCCGCTCAGGAAGTTGATCGATCAGGGGCACATCTGTTTCGCGTCGCTCAGCGACGAAGAACGTGCGTGGGTCTGGGGTCGTACGGCGAAAATTCTATATCCGGCGCTGGCGGATCAGGAGCGGTAATGGGTTGCAGATGCGGGCAGCGGAAAGAAAGAATTGTCGACCGACAGCCTCCGTGCGCTCCATTTGCATCCGCTGGTCCGTACTGAAACCGTGCTTGAAGCAATGAGGCTGACAGTGGCCGAATCCGGGATTTCGCTCGATTGACCGTCTGATACGATGCCTGATCTTTGCCTCCGGCCGCCTTACAGAGTGAGCCTGCTGGGCTTGCTCGCCAATCTGGATGACTCATGGAATTTTTCAACGATGCAACCTTGTTGGCAGCAGGTCATGCTCTGTCGACACTCTTACAGTTCCACCGTCTCATCTTTCTCGTGTTCGGCGTCGTGGTCGGACTCGCAATCGGACTGTTGCCAGGGATCGGCGGACTGACCGGCTTTGCGTTGCTGGTGCCTTTCACGTATACGATGGACCCGTATGCTGCTTTTGCAATGTTGCTCGGCATGGCGTCAGTCATCACCACGTCGGACGTGATCCCCGCCGTGCTGTTCGGCGTACCGGGCCACGCCGCTTCGCAGGCGACCGTTCTCGACGGTCTGCCGATGACCAGGCGAGGAGAGGCTTCACGTGCGCTCAGCGCGTGCTACATGTCGTCGCTTCTGGGCGGACTGATCGGTGCGGTTATCCTCGGCGTCTCCTTGCCTCTGGTTCGACCATTCGTGCTGTCGATCGGTACTCCCGAGATGCTCGGACTCACTATTTTCGGCATCTCGATGGTTGCGTCATTGTCGGGTAACGCGCCGCTGAAAGGTATCGTCGCGGCATGTTTCGGCATTCTCATCGGCATGATCGGCACGAATGTCGAGACCGGGCAAATGCGTTGGACCGGCGACCTTCTTTATCTGCAGGACGGCATTCCACTGGTACCGATCATTCTCGGGATCTTCGCATTGCCGGAGTTGTGCGAGCTCGCAATCCGGCGCACGGCGATTGCGCAGAACGTGCAGTTCAGTTCACGCGAAGGAATGCGGCAAGGCGTGGCCGATACGCTGAAAAACTGGTTCCTGGTTCTTCGTCTGGGCAGTCTTGGTGCTGCACTGGGTGCGATCCCCGGCATCACCGGAGCGGTAACGGACTGGATTGCTTATGGTCATGCAATGCAAACCTCGAAGGGCGCGAGAGAAACTTTTACGACGGGCGACGTACGCGGTGTGATTGCCCCGGAGGCCGCCAACAATGCACGAGAGGGCGGCAGCCTGGTGCCGATGCTGGCGTTCGGCGTGCCCGGCGGCGCAGCCCAGGCCATCTTGCTGGGCGCGATGATGGTGCATGGTTTCATACCCGGCCCGGACATGTTGACCAAGCATCTGGACCTGACCTATTCGATGGTCTGGTCGATTGCGCTCGCCAATATCTTCGGCGCAGGCCTGTGCTTTTTACTGAGCGGGCAATTCGCCAAAATATCGACGCTGCGCTACACACTTATTCTGCCGGTCATCATGCCCATCATTTACGTGGGCGCGTTCCAGGGCTCGCGTAGTTGGGGTGATCTCTTCGTCCTGCTGATTGCAGGCGTGATTGGCTGGATCATGAAGCGGATGAAATGGACACGCCCGCCGCTTATTCTCGGTCTCGTGCTCGGCGTGCTGATGGAGCGCTACATGACCATCTCTTTCATGCGCTATGGCACCCACTGGTTATTGCGGCCGGGCGTGATGGTCCTGCTGGTTCTTGCTGCGGCGATCTTTTTCAATCCTCTGTTCAAGCTGGTACGCAGCGGCGGACTTGCGCGGCTTAAGCCGAGTGGGAAAGTTGTTTTCAAGCTCGAAGATCTGACCTACGCGTTCTTCATCGGGGTGGGCATCTACATGCTGGTGAGCGCACAGGGCTGGCTCTTCATGGCAAGAATAGGACCGACAGTGGTAGCGGGCATCCTCGTCGTTGCCGCGACGCTCAGTCTGGCGAATAAGGTTCTCGTGGCGTCTCCTTCGGGAACGGCGCGCGCTGGCAGCATTCACATGGATGTAGCCAGCAGCAACGAAGAGGCCTTGCCGAACAGAACGGTGTTGCTGCGGGCAGCGAAATTCCTTGGCTGGTTTATCGCGTTTCTCGTTTGTATGGCTCTGATCGGCATGATCCCGACCATCCCGCTGATGATCGTGGCCTTCATGCGTGTCGAAGGGCGCGAGTCGTGGCGACTTAGCCTGATTCTCGCGCTGTGCGTGACGGCCGTGGTGTACGGCATCTTCCAGCAGGTTATCCACATACCGTGGCCGAGCAGTTTGCTGGGACAGTATTTCCCAATGCTTGCGGCAGGCGGCGCGTAATGACTCCGGTGGTCGAATAGCGCGCGATGCAATCCGTGTTGCGCGCGCGTGAAATTAATCTTGGCATCGTTTCATTGGAAGAAGAGAACATGACGGACAAAAGACTTGAACCTGTCGATCCACAGAAGGCCAGCGAAGAGCAGCAGAAAGTGATGGCGAGGCTTGGAGAAGGCCGAGGGCGCATTCCGACGCCGTTCAACATCTGGCTGCACAATCCGCATCTCGCGGAAGGAATGGAAATCATCGGTACGCATGTCGATCATTCGCCGGTGCTTAGCGAAGCCGAGACAGAGGTCGCGATCCTCTCGACGGCGGTGTTCTGGAACGCGCCTTACGTGATCGCCAATCACCGTCGGCATGCGCTTAAATCCGGGATTCCGGAATCGGTGGTCACGGCGATTCTTGAAAAGCAGCGACCCCAATCGGTCGACGGCCGGCTAGGCGTACTGTGCGAAGCGGTAGCCGATATTCTCGCAGGCGGTGTGATAGACGATGCGCGATTCGCTCGTTATGCAGCCGAACTCGGCCGCCCGGTGATCGCCGAATTGCTGATTACCATAGGCTATTTCACCTCCGTTTCACTCGCGATGACGTTGCACGCGCTTGAGCCCAAAAACTGATCGGGCGCTTCGCGCCGGAGGTTCTCCGCTCCTGGCGCGAGGTTTTCCTACCGGATATGTGTGCCCACGCTTTTACATCTGCATCTGTAAAAAAAATCGATTCCTGAATGACATCCCCTCGCGATACAACGCCGCATGCAATCGATGCAGGCACCGGCATGTCGGCACTGATTGGCCGTGCGTCGTTCAGACGCTTCATGACAGCGCGAGTCGGCTCCATTACCGCCCAGCAGATGATCTTGCTGGCGATCAGCTGGCATATGTATGACCTGACATCCAGCGCATGGGATCTGGGCCTCGTCGGCCTCTTCCAGTTTCTGCCAGGACTCGCGACGACGTTTGTCGCAGGCCACTGCGCCGATCGCATGCATCGCGGCCGGATCGTCGCAGTCTGTCTTGCCGCTCAGGCTGTCACAGCTTCGGTGCTCGCTGCAGCGACGGTTTCTCATGCCGTGACGCGCGACGTACTGCTCGGTCTGTCTCTTGTCCTCGGCGCCATCCGCCCGTTCCAGATGGCGGGGCAGCAGTCGTTACTGCCGATGCTGGTTCCGCAATCGTTGCTCGCGCGTTCGATGGTGCTCAGCACGGTCGTCCAGCAAATTTGTGTAGTCGGCGGCCCGGCGTTGGGCGGTCTCCTGTTTGCAATCGGAGTCAACGCCGTTTACATCACATGTGCCGTGCTTTTCAGTGCGAGCGCGGTCATGTGCGCATTCGTCCGTTACGACTACGTGCCGCCGCCGCGCGAGCCGGCCACGGTTGAGTCGATCCTTGCCGGTCTGCGCTTCGTGTGGAGCAGCCCTCTCTTGCTCGGCGCTATCTCGCTTGATCTGTTCGCTGTTCTGTTTGGGGGCGCCACCGCTTTATTGCCGGTTTACGCGAGAGAGATTTTGCACGTTGGGCCGCAAGGGCTCGGTTTGCTGCGTTCCGCCCCGGCTGTGGGAGCGTTATGCGTCGGCCTGATTTTGTCTCGTCATGCGATTCGAAGCGGGGTCGGCAAAAAGCTGCTGGGCGCCGTCGCCGTTTACGGATTTTGCATCGGAGCGTTTGGTCTGTCCCGGTCGTTTCCCCTATCGCTCGTTCTGCTGGCTATCTCGGGCGCGGCCGATACGATCAGTGTCGTCGTGCGGCAGACGCTGGTTCAACTGGAAACGCCCGATCGCATGCGCGGGCGGGTTTCCGCTGTCAACACCCTGTTTATCGGCGCAAGCAATCAGCTTGGCGAATTCGAATCGGGCACGACCGCTACGGTGTTCGGCGTGATCGGCTCAGTCGTGCTCGGGGGATGTGCAACCATTTTTGTCAGCATCGCGTGGAGTCGTTTGTTCAAGCCGCTAGCCCAACGCGACAGCTTGCACTGAACGTAGCGAGCCGGGTGCCTGAGGTTTTTTGCAGCGGGCAATGAGCTACAACCACTGCGCCGCAACCACCGCGCGATTCATTGCTCAGACTCGCTTTCCGCTCGCAGACCTTCGACGAACGCTTGCTGAAGGGTCGTGCCGAGCCAGTCGGTTCGCACCGTATATCCGACTGCGCGGCTCGCTTCGGGCAATTCCAGTTCCAGCGCGACCAGCTCGCGTCCAGGGTAGGCATCGTGAATCTGTGCGCGCGAGAGGAGCGTGAGGCAATCGCTTTCCATCAGCATGGCCAGCATCATCGCGAGCGAACTGGTTTCGAGGACTAGCGGCGGCTTGACAGGCAGTTGCGCAAAAATGGAGTCGATCACCGCGCGGCGCGGCACATTGTGCTGCGGCATCACCCAGTCGTGGTCGGCGAGATCGGGGAGTGCGACGCTCTTGCGTCTCGCCAGGCGATGCCCTTTGCGCACGGCCACGACGTACGGGTCGGCGAATAGTTCGATTTCCTGTGCGACGCCGGCAAGACGCGGCTCGCGTAAGCCGCCAATGATGAGGTCGAGCGTTCCGCTGCGCAATTCCCGCAGCAGATGGGCATGCGAGCCTTCCTCGACGGTGACGCGCGCGGCGGGGTAGCGCTCCCTCAACCGTTGAATGGCGCGCGCGACGAGGCGCGGCGGCAGCAGCGGCAACACGCCGATTGCCACCTTCCCTGTGAGTTGACCCCGCGCATACGCCAGCTCCTCTCCCGCTTGCGCGATCTCATGGAGCGCGAGACTCAGGCAGCGCGCGAATTCGATTCCCGCCACGTTCGCCGACACGCTATGCACCCGACGGCGATACAGCGACACGCCGACGTTCTGCTCGATTTGGCGTGCAGCGCGATGCACCGCCGGCTGTGAAATGCCCAGCGACAGCGCCGCCTCTGCCGCAGACCCCGTTTCGGCGATCGCGACGTGACAGCGAATCTGCCCGTCGGTCAGGCGCCGGCAGATTTTGGCCGCCTGCGCCTGTGCCGCCGCTGTCTGACCGAGCAGATTCGTCACGGCGCGCTCCATCTGATCGAGCATGCGGCGCACGCGTCGCTGCAGAATCTGGCCTTCACCCGTTAATTCACTGCCCCCGAATCCGCGTTCGAGCAATCGACTGCCGAAGCTCGCTTCGAGCTTGCTGATGGCGACGCTGACTGCCGGCTGGGTACGCCCGGCAAGGAGCGCCGCCTGTCCGATTCCTCCCGCCTCGCACACCGCGTCGAACAGGAAAAGACGCCTCAAACGTGCCTGATCGTCGTCCTGCGATGCCTTTCCGACAGCCCCCATTATTCCTCCCGGCCGACCTCTCCAAAACCCTCAGCTTAACGTAAATTTATGAGCTGGGCCTCACTTCATATTGAGGTGTTTGACGTGATCGAGATTACATTAACGTTCATTCAAGCAGAACATTTTCAGTCAGGAGCACGTTCATGGCCGTTGTTGTCGACACGCACACTCACGCAATTTCCTCAGATAAACAGAGCTATCCGCTTGCGCCGGTCGGCGGTCACCAGTCCGAGTGGTCGGCGAAGCGCCCCGTCAGCTTCGAAGGGCTGCTTGCATCGCTGGACCAGGCGGGCATCGACCGGGCTGTGGTGGTGCAGGCGTCGACGGTTTACGGCAACGACAATAGTTATGTGGTCGAGGCGGTGCGCAATCACCCGGACCGATTCGTCGGCGTATTTTCGATCGACGTGCTGGCGAACGACGCCGTCTCGCAACTGCAGCGCTGGCTCGACGCAGGACTCTCCGGGCTGCGTCTGTTCACGACCGGCACGACGATGCCGGGGCAGGCGGGCTGGCTCGACGACGAGCGCTCGTTTCCCGTGTGGGAATACGCGCAGCGTCACAACGTGTCGATCTGCCTGCAGATGACCGCACAGGGCATTCCCGCGCTTCTCAACATGCTCGCGCGCTTTCCGGATATCCGGGTGCTGCTCGACCACCTCGCGCGTCCTGACCTGGCCGGTGGTCCTCCGTACGAAGCGGCCGCGCCGTTGTTCAGCCTCGCGTCGCATCAGGGCGTGTTTCTGAAGTTGACGAACCGGACGATTGCCGAAGCGGGCCGGGGCGCTTCCACGCCGGCCGCGTTTTTCCCGCGCGTGCTCGACGCGTTCGGCGCAAACCGGATTGCGTGGGGCTCGAATTTCCCGGCTGCCGAAGGTGCGTTGCCGCAACTGCTGGCCGAAGCCCGCGAAAGCCTTTCGATGCTGCCCGCCGACGCGCAGGAGGCGATCTTCGGCGGCACTGCGTTTGAGGTGTATCCCGCACTGGCCGCCTGAGCCGTCGACTTCGAATGCAACTGGAACACCCGATCATGAGCAATACGACGCAACCTGTGCGACTGAAGACTGCGCTGAAAACCTATCCGCACACGCGAGCACTGAAAGCGGGCGAACTGACCGATCCCGCAGTCGAACTGCTGTTCGAGGAGATCGAACCCATTCACGGTGCGTTCGCACCGATGGCCCGCCGCCAGGCCTACGACGTGAGCGAACTGGCAATCGTCACGTACCTGCAGGCGAAAGCCTACGGCAAACCGCTCGTGCTCTTGCCCGCCGTCGTTGCGGCACGTTTCCAGCAAGGCTGCATCATCTATAACGCGCAGCGCGCCAAACCCGACCTCGGCAATCTCGCTGGCAAGCGCGTCGGCGTGCGAGCTTACACGCAGACCACCGGCATGTGGGTGCGCGCGATTCTCGGTGAGACCTATGGAGTGCCGCTCGAAGAAGTCGACTGGGTGACGATCGAAGGCGGCCATCTGGAAGAGTATGCCGATCCCTCCTTCGTTCGTCGGGCAGCGGGCAAGCAATTATTGCCGATGCTACGCGCGGGTGAAATCGATGCCGCGATTCTCGGCAACGATCTTCCCGACGATCCCGAATTCAAACCGCTGATTGAAAATGCGGCGGCGGCCGATCGCGAGTGGTATGCATTGCATCACTATGTGCCGATCAACCATGTGGTGACGGTCACGAGCGAATTGGTGAATTCGAATCCGCAAGCCGTGCGCGCGGTGTACGACCTGCTGAAACGCGGTAAGGAATCGGTGGCCGCGGACAATGCAGGGAAACCGGATAAGCTGCTGTTCGGGTATGACGCGCTTCGCGGGCCGTTGGAAGAAACTCTGACGTTCTGCGAGCAGCAGGGTCTGTTACCCCGCAAGCTGACCGTCGACGAAATCTTCGCCGACAGTATGGGCGTTCTGGGCGACGCTGCGCGCTAACGCTGCATTCGTCCGTTTTACGATTTTTGAGCGAATCCGAATTCGCCGTAGTCTGTCAAGGAGACACCATGAGCCTGCCCGGCAAATCCGCCGCCGCGAAATCGAGGGAACGTCGCCCGTTCTATCTCGACTTATCTTTCCAGGTGCTGGCTGGCATGGCGATCGGTGTCGCCACGGGTTACTTCTTTCCGAAGTTCGGCATCAACCTGCAGCCCGTTGGCGACGCCTTTATCCGCATCATCCAGATGCTGATTGGCCCGATCATTTTCTGCACCGTTTGCAGCGGCATTGCGGGCGTCAACGACTTCAAGAAGGTTGGCCGTGTCGCGATCAAGGCGCTGCTGTATTTCGAAGTCGTGACGTCGATCGCACTGGTGCTAGGCCTCGTGGTCGTCAATGTGCTGAAGCCCGGCGTTGGTATGAACGTTGACATTCACAGCGTGCATTCCGCGGCAGTGGATACGTACGTCGCCAGCGCGCATCACGTCATCACGACGAGCGAATTTCTGCTGAATGTGATTCCGCACACCGCGATCAGCGCGTTCGCGGGCGGTGATGTGCTTCAGGTGCTGTTCTTCTCGGTGCTGTTCGCGTTCGGTCTCGCGGCAATCGGCGAACGTGCGCAGCCTGCATTGAATCTGATCGAAGCAGTGTCGGGATCGCTGTTCTGGATCATTGGGCTGACGATGAAAATCGCGCCCCTCGCGGCATTCGGCGCGATTGCATTCACGGTCAGTAAATTCGGTTTCGGCACATTGCTCTCGCTCGGCAAGCTGGTGCTCGAGTTCTATTTGACCTGCTTACTGTTTCTTCTGCTGGTTCTGTGGCCGATCGCGAAAGTGAATGGTTTCAGTCTGCTGCGTCTGATGCGGTATATCGGTGCGGAGCTATTGCTCGTGATCGGCACGAGTTCGTCGGAAACCGTATTCCCGCAACTGATCGATAAGCTGGAACGACTTGGTTGCGAGAAATCGGTAGTGGGTCTGGTTCTGCCGACTGCCTACACGTTCAATCACGACGGTACGTGTCTGTATTTTGCTGCAGCGGCAGTGTTCCTCGCTCAGGCGACCAACACGCCGATGACCTGGCACGATCAACTGGTGCTGCTCGCCGTTCTGTTGCTGACGTCGAAGGGCGCAGCAGGCGTTTCGGGTGCCGCCATCGCAGTGCTTGCGGCGACGCTCACAGCGTCGAACACGATACCCGTCGAATCCATTGCGCTGATCCTCGGCATTCACAAGGCGATGTCCAGCGGATTCGTTTTTACCAACATCATCGGCAATAGCGTCGCCACGATCGTGGTGGCGAATTGGGAAAAGGCGCTCGACCGCGTCGCATTACACCGTGAGCTGAAAGCGGGCTTCAAGGCACCTTCATCGTCGCCGGCCCGCCTCAATCAGACGACCAGCGGACACGCAGGCAACTAGCAGCATCTTCTCGCAACGACGGTGGCATCGAAGATCCGATGCCACCGGCCTGAAACGACCGGAACAGGTATCCAGATCGATACGCGTAATTAGTTATACGTATCGTGGGGAGAACTTTGTCCACCGTATCCTGCTTTATAAAAAATATATTGGAGACACTTGATGAAAGCAAAGGTTTGGAAAAGCATTGGCGTCGGGCTCTCGCTTGCTTCTGGCGCAGTTCCCGCATATTCGCAAAGCAGCGTGCAGATCTACGGGACCGCAGACGGTGGCGTCCGTTATCAGACGAATGCGGCAAAGGGCGGCGGCTCAGTGGTGACGATGAACTCGAACGGCTATTACAGTTCGAACAAGCTCGGTTTTCTGGGTAGAGAAGATCTGGGTGACGGCTGGAATGCTCACTTTCGCCTCGAAAGCGGTTTCAACCTCGGCAATGGTCAACTGGATAATACGACGGGCGTTCTGTTCAACCGGCAGTCGTACGTGGGTATTGGGCATGAAAAATACGGGATACTCGATCTCGGACGCCAATACACGATTTCGCACGACATCATCAGCATTTACGATCCGTTCGGCTTTCACTTCACGCCGATCCTCCCGTTGACCACTGCATCTGACGGCACCCGCAACAACAATTCCATCAAGTACAAGAACAACTTCGGGCCGTTGCTGTTCGAAGTGGACAACTCGTTCGGCGGTGTGCCTGGCAATTTCAGCAGTGGAGCAACGCGCTCCGTCGGTATGAGCTACGAAATGGGCCCGGCCGACATCGGCGGGGTGTATGGACACCGCAATATTCTGACCGGCACCGCTTATCTCAGCGACAGCTATTACATGGCTGGCGCGGGCTACAGAATCGGCCCGGTGCGTCTGTCCGGCGGCTTCATGTCCGAAGACCTGCAAAACCCCACTACACCGCATCAGGTGACCAACAACGCGTTCGGCGGTCTGTCGTGGACCATCAGGCCCGATGTGATTTTCAACGGTGGCTATTACCAGACCACCGTGTCGACCGACAAGGCGAGCCGGCGCGGCCTGTCGATCATCTCGCTCGCCTATTTGCTCTCCAAGCGCACCACGCTGTACGGCGAGGTCGATTACACGACGTACAAACATGCAGTTGTCAGCACGCTTAATCCGACCGGTTCGTCAAGCCAGACGGCAGTGACCGTCGGTATCGACGTGCTGTTCTAGCAGACCGGACACCTAGCCAGACGCGCGTGAGCGATGCACGCGCTGAATTTCAGGAGCCAGAATGATCATCGATATCCATGGGCATTACACGACTGCACCCAAAGCGCTGGAGAACTGGCGCAACAGACAGGTCGCCGCGATCGGCCAGCCGTCGCTCAGTCCGAATCCTTCCGAACTGAAGATCAGCGACGACGAACTGCGTGAATCGATCGAGACCAACCAGTTGCGCCTGATGCGCGAGCGCGGGCTCGATCTCACCATCTTCAGTCCGCGTGCGAGTTTCATGGCGCACCATATCGGCGATGTCGAAGTGTCGAGCACATGGGCGGCAATTTGCAATGAGTTGTGCTATCGCGTGAGCCAGCTGTTTCCGCAGCATTTCATTCCTGCCGCCATGCTGCCGCAGAGTCCGGGAGTCGATACCGCGACGTGCATTCCAGAGCTGGTTAAATGCGTCGAGCAGTTCGGCAATGTCGCGATCAATCTGAATCCCGATCCATCGGGCGGCCACTGGACC
The DNA here is from genome assembly GCF_900099835.1 of Paraburkholderia fungorum. Lineage (NCBI taxonomy): Bacteria > Pseudomonadati > Pseudomonadota > Betaproteobacteria > Burkholderiales > Burkholderiaceae > Paraburkholderia > Paraburkholderia fungorum. The sequence continues at coordinate 375,095 of NZ_FNKP01000003.1, read as the reverse complement.
AGCCCGCCGCTCTCCGACCGCTACTGGTATCCGATCTACGAGAAGATGGTGGAGTACGACCTGCCTGCAATGATTCACGTCAGCACAAGCTGCAATGCGTGTTTCCATACCACCGGCGCGCACTATCTCAATGCGGACACCACAGCTTTCATGCAGTGTCTGACCTCGGACCTGTTCCACGATTTCCCCACGCTGCGCTTCGTGATTCCGCACGGCGGCGGTGCGGTGCCCTATCACTGGGGACGCTTTCGCGGTCTTGCGCAGGAAATGAAAAAGCCGCCGCTGGAAGATCATCTGCTCAATAACATTTTCTTCGACACCTGCGTTTATCACCAGCCCGGCATCAATTTGCTGACGGAAGTCATTCCCGTCGACAACATTCTGTTCGCAAGTGAAATGATCGGCGCCGTGCGCGGCATCGATCCGTACACGCAGCATTATTTCGACGATACGAAGCGCTATATCGAAGCCGCCGACATGCAGCCCGAGCAGCGCTACAAGATTTACGAAGGCAACGCGCGCCGGGTTTATCCACGGCTGGACGCCGCGCTGATTGCACAAGGACGTTGAATATGTACGAACTGGGCGTGGTTTATCGCAACATCTCGCGCGCGGACAGTCGCGTCGCGGAGGCACTCGGCGCACTGGGCAGCGCGACCGTGCACGAGGCAATGGGCCGCACCGGATTGCTCAAGCCGTATATGCGGCCGATCTATTCCGGCGCGATTGCATCGGGCACGGCCGTGACCGTGTTATTGCATCCCGGCGATAACTGGATGCTGCACGTCGCTGCCGAACAGATTCAACCGGGCGACCTCGTGGTCGCCGCCATCACCGCCGATTGCACGGACGGCTATTTCGGCGACCTGCTTGCCACCAGCTTCAAGGCGCGTGGCGCGCGAGGTCTCGTTATCGATGCAGGCGTGCGCGACGTCAGCGTGCTCGCCGACATGAATTTCCCGGTGTGGAGCAAGGCGATTTCGTCGAAGGGGACGATCAAGGCGACCCTCGGTTCGGTCAACGTGCCGGTGGTATGCGCGGGCGCGCTGGTCGTGCCGGGCGATGTCGTCGTCGCGGATCAGGATGGCGTCGTCGTGGTGCCGCAGGCAATGGCGGCGCGAACGCTCGAAAGCGCCAGCGCGCGCGAGGCGAACGAAGGGCAGAAGCGCGCGAGGCTAGCGTCGGGCGTTCTGGGGCTCGACATGTATCAGATGCGTGAGCCGTTGGACAAACTGGGGCTTCGCTATATCGATTGACGACGTCCACGAGTCGACTCACGGCATGCGCCAAGCCCATAAGCCACGCCGCTCAATGAATAATAAAGAGGACATTGGAGACATGACTGGCCGACGTAAGTTTCTCAAAGAGGCGCTCGTCACCGGCACGGCAGCGGTGCTGGCAAAACCGGGCGCGAGCGCTGCGCAGTCTGCCACTGACAAAGCGCCCGACGTCGAGCGTCCGCATCCGGCGCTGATCGCGGCCGAAACCCAGGCGCCGTCGTTGATGGAAGCACCGGCGGCCGACGCGGCGCACATCGGCAACCCCGGTTCGGATTTGATGGTGGACCTGCTGCGAATCGCAGGTATCGACTACGTGGCCGCGATGCCTGGTTCGACCTTTCGCGGCATTCACGAATCGATCGTCAATTACGCGGGCGACGTGCATCCGCAATTGATCGTTTGCACGCACGAGGAGGCGTCTGCCGCGATTGCGCATGGCTATGCCAAGGTCGCGGGCAAGCCGATGGCGTGCCTGGTTCATAGCACAGTGGGTCTGCAACACGCGTCGATGGCGATCTACAACGCGTGGTGCGACCGGGTGCCGATGATGGTGCTGGCAGGCAATATCGCCGACGCAACGAAGCGCCGTCCCGGCGTGGAGTGGTATCACACCGCGCAGGATCTCGGCGCGCTCGTGCGCGACTACACGAAGTGGGACGACTATCCGATGTCGCTTCAGCACTATGCCGAGTCGTTCATGCGCGCATACACGATGTCGGTCACGCCGCCGATGGAGCCGGTGCTGATCGTCGCCGATACCGAATTGCAGGAGCAGCCGATCGCCGATCCGCGCGATATTCGCGTGCCGCCGCTGCGCGTAGCGACGCCGCCGGTTGCCAGCGGCGATGCACTGGCGACCGCAGCCGCCATGCTGTGTGGTGCAAAGACACCTGTCATCGTGGCCGATCGGGCTGTCAGGACGCAGGCGGCGATGGACACGCTGGTCAGGATCGCCGAGTCGCTCAACGCGCCGGTCGTCGATCAGCTCGGGCGCATGAATTTCCCGACCGGTCACTACCTCAATCACACGTCGCGACAAGCGAAGCTGCTCGCGCAGGCGGACGTGATTCTCGCGCTCGAAGTGGGCGACGTCTGGGGATTGACCGGCACCGTGCCCGATACGATCGAGCGCCCGTCGAAACCGCGTGGTCACGGCGATGCCAGGGTCGTCAGTATCTCGACGGCTTATCTGTACGGTAAGTCGAATATGCAGGATTCGGAACGATATTCCGCACCGGCACTTGCTATTGCCGGCGATGCCGAGGCATCGTTGCCCGGCTTGCTTCACGCGGTGCTCGCGGCCATCACACCCGCGCAACGCGAGATCGTTGCCGCACGCGAGCAGCCGATGAAACTCGCGTTCGCGGAAATGCGCAACAACGCGCGCGAAGCCGCGACGCGTGCGTGGGATGCCAGTCCAATCAGTACCGCGCGCTTGTGTCAGGAAGTCTGGAACGTGATCCGTCACGAGGACTGGGCAATGGTGTCGCCGCCCAACCCGATCAGTATGTGGCCGCTGCGGCTGTGGGACTTCACGAAGACTTACCAGTTCATTGGCTCGGGCGGCGGCTATGGAGTGGGTTACGGCGCGCCCGCGGCGGTGGGCGCTGCACTTGCCCATCGCGACGCGGGCCGCATCGCGGTCAATATCCAGACCGACGGCGATCTGATGGTGCTGCCCGGCGCGCTCTGGACGGCGGCCCATCACGCGTTGCCGTTGCTGACGGTGATGCACAACAACCGGGCGTGGCATCAGGAGACCATGCACATCCAGCGCATGGCGAGCCGTCGGGACCGGCATCCCGAAAGAGGGACGATGGGCACGCTGCTTCAGGACCCGCCGATCGACTTTGCCGCGCTGGCGAAAAGCATGGGGATGTGGGCGGAAGGGCCGGTATCGGAACCTGGCGAACTCGGGCCGGCACTCGCGCGGGCGATGTCGCAAGTGAAGAGCGGCAAGCCTGCGCTCGTCGATGTGCTAACTCAACCCAGGTGATGGAGCGGGAAATGAAGGCTCATTCGCGATTGACCGCGCATCTTGTGACACTCGTCGCTGCGGCGTCATGCATCGCATGGTCGAATTCGTCGTATGCGGATGCTGGCGCCGAAATCGACACAGGTCGCGCGCTGTACATGCAGAAGGGCTGCTACGAATGTCACGGCATGGTCGGGCAGGGCAGTATCACGACCGGACCGGCACTCGCACCTCATCCGATACCACTGCCGGCCATGCAGGCCTACGTTCACGACCCGAAGGGGCAGATGCCGGTTTTCAGCCGAAAGATTCTCTCGGACGACGAGATTTCACGTATTCACGCGTACCTCGCGTCGATTCCACCAGGTCCTTCGGCTGACAGTATCGCGTTGTTGAGCAACGGCGCACCGTCGACGCCGGAAGCTGCGATGCCGCCCGAACACGGTGCGGCCATCTACCGTGCAAACTGTGCCGCCTGTCATGGGCAAACCGGCGAGGGTGGAGTCGGGCCGGCATTGACCGGTATGTCGAGCCGTCGTCAGATGGCGGATATCGAAGCGCGTATTCGGGAACCGTCGGGCAGCATCATGCCGAAGCTGTTCCCAAATACGCTTAGCGCGGCGGACGTGCGCGATGTCGCACGATACGTGGCATCGATGAAGAGTGCCGAGTAGGGCGACAGATTGGCTGCCGGAGGACGAACGTCCAGTCGGACTTTTTCGCGCAAAATTTGCCGGATGTTCTATTCGGAGGTTGGTCATTTCCGCGGCGATTCGTGCCCCTCTGAAATGCCTTGTAGCGCCGTTAAAGTTCGTAACGAAAGGGCAATAAATAAGCAATTACCCTATTGGAGGTAACCCTTATACTGGCTTCATTGGTTAAGCAGACGAACGTCTCTTACGCAAACTTCTGGAGCTGAAAAATGACATTGCTGAGCAAAGCTGTTGCCGTCGCGATCATCGCGATTCCCGCGTTCTCGTACGCTCAGTCCACCCCGAACGTCACGCGTGCGCAGGTTCGCACCGAACTCGCGCAACTCGAAAAGGCAGGCTACAACCCGAACGTCGACGAAGAGTATCCGCGCGACGTGCAGCGCGCCGAGGCAATTGTGGCGGCTCAGAAAGGCGATGTCAGCGGCTATGGTTCGGACCTGGCCGGTACGACACAGTCGCGGCAGTAAGCAGCTGGATTTCGTTGACGTAACCTGAAGCACTTCGGGTTACGTGCAACGATCTCGACGATTCAGTCGAGCACACGATATTCAAAGTGGGAGCATAAAATCCAGGCCTGACTGGCTGGATTTAAACGAGGATCGCGCTTGCGATCTCGTGGAGAAATGGTGGCAGGGGAAGAAGGATTCGAACCTTCGAATGCCGGAATCAAAATCCGGTGCCTTAGGCCAACTTGGCGACTCCCCTACGCGAGGACCGAAACTATAACCAAAAAATTGGCAGAAGCCAATCCCTTCGCAAAATTTTTTTCGACACGCCGCTCTTGTGGAATGACGCGCGTGATTTTCAGCGGCGAGTGCCATCGCTACGAAGACGCCCGCCGATCTGAACGAAGCCAGCGAGACGGCAATTGCCGCGTCGCTGGAAAGCCTTAATTACCGTTCGTGCCGTTAAACGTGACCATTTCAATCCAGTTCGCGCCCTTGCCAACCGGATACTGTCCGATTGCCGTGAGCTTGCCGGTCTTGCCGTCGATGCGATAAGCGCTCAGATTCGTCGACAGTTGGCCGACTGCAAGCAGGTACTTGCCCGACGGATCGATATTGAATCCGCGCGGCTGCTTTTCGGTGTCGTACGTAGCAAAGCGCGTCAGCTTGCCCGTTGCTGTGTTCACCTTGTACGCCGACAGCGTGCTCGACGTGCGCTCGGACACGTACAGGAAGCGGCCGTCCGGCGTCAGATGAAGATCGGCGCCCCACGGCGTCGCTGCGCCGAAGTTGGGCGGCAGCACGGAGGCTGTGTCGATCGGCTTGACGGTGTCGTGAGCGGCATCGAAAGCGAGCACGTGCACCTTGCCGTCGAGTTCGTCGATGAGGTACGTGAAGCGATGATCCGGCGAAAACACGAAGTGACGCGGACCCGATTTCGGTGGAAGCGAATAGGCAGGCGCGGCGTCTTCAGTGAGCTGTCCATTCGACGCGTCGAATTTCAGGCGCAGCCACGCGTCCGAACCGAGCACCGACGCGAACACGTAACGGTTGTCGGGAGCAGGGCGGATTGCGTGCGCCATCGGCCCGGTCTTGATGGTCTGCTGCACGTCGCCAACCACACCGTTCGTGCCGATGCTGTTCACCGCCAGCATGTTGCCGCCGTACGACGCGGAAAACAGATAGCGGCCGGTGGCATCGGTCGAGATATACGCCATGCTTTCAGCAAGCGGCGATTTGCCAAGCTCGATCAGGCGGCCGTCGAGCGGATTGACCGCGAAGCTCACCACGCGATACGGCTTCGAGCGCACACCGGCATAAAGCCGCAGATGGTCCGGCGAAAACGCCATCGGCATCACCGTTCCGCCGACGTTCACGGTTTCCACCGGCGCAAGCGAGCCGTTCGACTCGTCGACGCTGAACACCGAAATATCCTGGCTATCCGCGTTCGACACGTACGCGTACGTCGCGGCCTGTGAGGCGCCGGTAATCGAAACACCGGCACACAGCATTGCGATTGCGCCCACCACGCGTTTAACGTTCATATTCATTTCTCCGTTTATCGATAGTTCTATTTCTCTCGTGTCCAGATTCCAGGCGGACTCTGGACAATAAGACTGTCGGCCGTCGCACCTGTCAGTGCGTAGCGAGCCGGAATGCCGAGACGGCGTGCGTCATCGACTGAGCCTGCTCTTCGAGTGCGCTTGCCGCCGCGGCGGCTTCCTCGACGAGCGCGGCATTCTGTTGCGTGACCTGATCCATCTGCGTGACGGCCTGGCCGACCTGTTCGATGCCCGCGCTCTGCTCGATGGTCGCGGCCTTGATTTCATTCATCAGCGTGGCGACGCCGCGCACCGCGTGGACGATCTGCTTCATCGACTCGCCGGCCTGCGTGACCAGGCTGCTGCCGTTCGCCACGTCCTCGACCGATGCACCGATCAGCGTCTTGATCTCGCGGGCGGCCTCCGCGCTGCGCAGCGACAGGCTGCGAACTTCGTTCGCGACCACGGCGAAACCGCGTCCCTGTTCGCCCGCGCGCGCCGATTCGACCGCCGCGTTCAACGCGAGAATATTGGTCTGGAACGCAATACTGTCGATCATCCCCGTGATCTCGGAGATCTTGCGCGAGCTTTGGGTGATCGTGTTCATGGTCTGGATGGCTCGCTCGACGACCGTGCCGCCGCCCTCGGCGACGTCGGCTGCGTCGGTCGCCTGGCGGCTGGCCTGCTGCGCGTTGTCCGCGTTCTGTTTAACGGTGGAGGTCAACTGCTCCATGCTGGCCGCCGTCTCTTCCAACGCGGCGGATTGCTGTTCCGTGCGGCTGGACAGATCGAGATTGCCTGCCGCGATTTCACGCGCGCCGCCGTGAATCGCTTCGCAACTGTTGCGCACGTTCGCCACTGTCTGCGACAAACCGCGCTGCATCCGCTGCATGGCCGCGAAAAGCTGGCCGATTTCGTTGGCGCTCGCGGCGGGAATGCGCGCGGTCAGGTCGTTCGCTGCGATCTGGTCGAGCAGGTTGGTCGCCTCGCTCAGCGGCGCGGTCACAATCCGCTTCAACGCGAAGTGCGACGCGACGATGAGCGCGAGAGCGGCGCATACACCGACAACGACGAGACTGATGACCCACGAATACTCCTGATCGTCCTGGGTAATCGCGTCGTTGGACAACGAACTGGCCAGGCTCTGGAATTTCTCGACGCTCGCTGAATACGCCGCGCCGTTCGCGGTAATTTCGCGGTCGTTGATCGCCGCGTACGCGTTGGTGTCGCCGGCACGCAGCGCGTCGGCGGCCTTTTTCAGCGTTTGTGCGAGTTGGGTCGACGAGTCGATCAACTGCTGCTTTAGCGTGTCGTCGATGCCTTTGAACGCAGCGGCATTCTGGAATGCGGTGGTTTCAGCGGCCGCACGATTGATGGTCGTCCCGGCGCTCTTCAACGCGGAGTCGCGGGTCGCTTCGTCGTTGCGCTCCTTGAGCGCGGAGTAAGCGCGAGTCAACGCGGCGCGGCTGCGGGTGGAATCCTTGTAGCCGTCGTTGACGAGGATTTCTTGAGTCGCGATCTGATGGACGCGATTCAGATTCTCGTTCGCTCGACTGAGCGCGGCGATGCCGACCGCACCTCCGAGCAGAATCATCACGGCAAAGATCAGGAAAACTGCGAGGAGACTGGTTCGAACCGAGACGTTTCTCATGCCGCTTTGAATCCGGGAGTTGTACGATGACTACTTTAACGGCAGATTACACGAACTCTTTAAGAATAGATTTGCTGAAGATCGCTGCAATCAGGGCGATCGCAACCATCTTTCGGGTCAAATGAGCCTGTTGCCGAACGGTTACGCAACAGACTCATCTGACCTCTGCGTTGACGGCTTATTTGGCCGCCAGCTTGCGCGCCTTGGCGGCGTCGCTCGCAGTCACGGCCGGCGCATGATTCGACCACCCGCTGCGCACGAACGTGGCGAGTTGCGCGACTTCATCGTCGTTCAGGCGATACGCGAAGCCCGGCATAGGCAGCACTGAAGGCGCCTTCGCCGTCGAAGGCGTTTGCGCGCCCGCGAGAATGACGTGCAGCAGGCCCGCCGGGTCCTTCGCATTGACGACCGTCGCGCCGTCCAGATGCGGGAACACGCGCGGCGCTCCCTTGCCGTTCACGAAGTGACACGCGGCGCAGTTGTCGACGTAAAGACGCTCGCCCAAGGTCAATTCGCGGGCCGCCGTCAGTTTCGCCGTCGTCGCATCGGTCGCGGACGCGGACGTGGCCACCGGCTCCGCGTGCGCGGTCGCAGACGCGGGCAACGACTTCAGATACGCGGCAATCGCATTCACGTCGCTGTCCGTCATATGCGACGTGCTGTTGTAGACGACCGAGGTCATCTCGCCCGCGACGGCCGCCTTGCTGTTGCGTCCGGTCTGCAGATAGTCGACGACATCCTGCTGGGTCCAGTGGGCCATCCCGCGCAGTGACGGCACGGTCCAGCCGTTCAGATCGCCGCCCGCGAGAAAGCTCGCGTCCGAGCCGTCGAAGGCCTTCTCGTTCATCGCGACGCCGCGCGGCGTATGGCAACTGCCGCAATGCCCCAGGCTTTCGACGAGGTACGCGCCGCGGCGAACCTGTTCGGTCGCGCCGTCGGGCGCGGCAAACGGCTTGTTCGGCGTGAACGCGAAGTTCCACAGCGCCATGCCCCAGCGCAGGTTGAACGGGAGGCTCAGGCTGGTGACCGGCGCCGCTTCGTCGACCGGCGCGACACCCTTCATGAAGTACGTGTACAGAGCATGGACGTCCGCGTCCGAGATCTTCACGTAATCCGGGTAGGGCATGGCAGGGTAGAGTCGCGCGCCGTCGGAGCGGACGCCTTTGCGGATCGCGTCGGCGAATTGCTGCTCGGTGTAGTTGCCGATGCCGCTACGCTGACTCGGCGTGATGTTCGTCGAGTAGATCGTGCCGAGTCCGCTTACGATCGGAAGGCCGCCCGCGAACGGCTTCTTTCCTGCCGCGCTGTGACATGCCATGCAATCGCCGGCGCGGGCCAGATACTCGCCGTGCTTGATCAACGCGGCGTCCTGTTCCGCGGACTGCGCGAACGCGGATGTCGGTGCGAGCGTCGCGCCTGCCGTGACCAGCAGTGCCGAGCTCAGAAGAGCTTTGAGTGTTTTGATTGCCGTCATGCTTGCACCAGCGGGCCGGGATTCTTGAGGTACTGCTCCTTGATCGCGCGAGCCGCAAAAATGGTAATTGCGCCGATCGTCGCCGTCGGGTTCGCCTGGAAGTTCTGCGGGAACGCGTTGCCGCCCGGCACGAAGACGTTGTGCACGTCCCAGCTTTGCAGGTACTTGTTCAGCGCGCTGGTTTCCGGCGAGTCGCCCATCACCGCGCCGCCGACGTTGTGCGTCGACACATACTTCGTGATGTCCCAGTGCGAATCGAGCGACAGGAAGCTCTCCGAGTAGCTGTCCGGATTCAGTTCCTTCGTGACGTCGAGCACGATCTTGCGCAGATGCTGCTGCAATTTCAGTTCGTTCTGTTTCCAGTCGAACGTGATGCGCAGCAGCGGCTGGCCCCACGGGTCTTTATAGGTCGGGTCGAGGTCGACGTAATGATCGCGATACGACATGCAGCTCGTGGTGATGCTGATCCGCATCGAGTGGCCGTACCAGTCCTGCATGCCTTCTTTCCAGCCCTTGCCCCAGGCGGGCGTGCCGTGCGGAAGCGCTGTGCCGATCGGCGCGCCCGACGATTGCGCGCTCTGGATCTTCGCTCCGCCGATCACGCCAAGGCTCGGGCCGTCGAAGTTGCCCGGCGAGATGTCGTTAAAGAGACGCCCGGTCGCGCCGGCCGTCGCAAACGGATTAAAGTTCTTGTCCTTGAAGAACAGCGTCGCGCCGCCGTTGCTGAGAAACGCATAGTTGCGGCCGACCACGCCCTTGCCACTAACCGGGTCGTACGGCTTGCCGATGCCCGACAGCAGCATCAGGCGTACGTTGACGAACTGGAAGCCCGCCAGCACGACGATTTTCGCCGGCTGGAACACTTCGTTGCCGTGCTCGTCGGCATAGGTGACGCCCTTCGCCGTTTTGCCGTCCGCGTGCATATCGACACGCAGCACGTTCGCCTTCACGCGGTAGTCGAAGTTGTCCATCCGCTTCAGCGCGTCGAGCACGGCCGTTTGCGGCGATGCCTTCGAGAAGTTCAGGCACGGATACTTGCTGCAATAGCCGCAGTAGTTGCACGGCGCGATCTGGTTGCCGTACGGATTCGTCCAGGCGCGCGACACGTTCGCCGACGGGTTCGGGAACGGGTGATAGCCGAGCTTGCGCGCGGCGGCGTCGAACATCGACGTATTGAGCGTGTCTTCGAGCGGCGGCAGCGGGTGCGGATTCGAGCGCGGTCCCTCGAAAGGATCGCCGCCTTCCTGGATTTTGCCGCGCAGGTTGCCGGTAGTGCCCGACAGGCCGCAGACCTTTTCGAAGAAGTCGTAGTACGGCTCCATTTCGTCCCAGGTGAACGGGAAGTCCTGCACCTGCATGCCCGCTTCGAGTTGACCCGGCTTGTACGCCTGGTCGGCGTAGGTCTTGAGCTTGAGGTCGGTCGGGGTCGGGCGGATCAGCACGCCGGTCCAGTGAAGCCCCGATCCGCCGACGCCGGTGCCGGGCACGAACGCGCCCCACTTGCGGGTGGGCAGCGCGGTGTCGCTGGCCGAGTGGCGCACGGTCAGCGCGCCGTCGCGCGGCGTGACCATGATCTTGTTGCGTACGCCGTACGCGTACTGGTCGGCGGGCTTCGGATAGGCGAAGTCGGCGTTGCTGCGATCTTCGCCGCGTTCGAGCGCGCGCACCTTCAGGCCCGCCTGAGCCAACTCGATGCTCATCAGCGAACCGGCCCAGCCGAGACCGACGACGACGACGTCGACTGCGTCATTGGTGATTTTTGCCACGATGTACCTTGTTGAAGCTGGTGAAGTCCGTTGCCGGCTTACGCGCGCATGCCCGTCAGGCTGACGGGGCCGAGCGGATACTTGACGTTGTGCTGCGTGACCCATTCGAGGTAGCTTGCACGCGCGCCCGGAAAGCCGATGGCGATCCACGCTTTCATGCCTTTGTTGCCGCCGTAAATCGGGTCCGACAGATAGCCGTTCTTCGTATCGGACAGCAACTCCGCGAAGAACTGGCTGGCTTTCAACGCGTCTTCGCCGAGGTTCGCGAAGTTGACCTCGTTGCTTTGCAGCGAGCCGAGCGCGGCGTCCTTGCCGGCGGTGTCGAGATCGCTGAAGCGCTTGCCGTGCTGGCGCATGCACCATGCGTCCGTGGCCTTGATGCCACGCTGGAAAATCTGCTGCGGCGTGTACGGCAACTGGTAGCCGAGCGTCGCGGGTGCGTGGACGTCGAACGGACCTTGCAGATATACGTCGTGGCCCAACTCGCCGCGCAATTGCTGGTCGAGAAACACCGGGACGTTGGTTTCGAGTGCGCCGGGCCCGCGGCCGTCAGCGGGAATCAACCGGTCGCACGCGGCGAGGATGAATGACCACTCGTTGGCGGAGAAGAATTCGGGCGTGTAGCGGGCGAGATCGGGGGCCGCCATTTCGGCAGCCTCGGGGGCGCTGAGCGTGTGGACGGCGATGCCCAGGGCGGGAAGGCCGACCAACGCCGACAGCAAAAATTTTCGCCTGGAGGCGCTGGTTACCATCGACATAGTGAGGAATGCTCGTGGAGACAGAAACAATGCAGGGACGCACTGAAATGCAAAATTCGCTGTGCGCTGCGCACCGCAAAAAGGGCGGCGCGAGCGACATCGAGTGCTGTTTGGTGTGTCAGGCGATTCAGAAGCAAAGGGACAGTCAATCGCTGCGCTGAAACAGACTGCGTCGCAGCAGAAGCGGGCTTGCGAACAACGTGGGTACTGCGAGGTTGGTCGTCAGCCGCCGATCTTCACGGGGCGCTCAGTCCTGATTTGCTTAGCTGGACCACCTGGCCGCCTCAGCTTTCGGACCGCATTATATACGGGTTTCTACTATATGGTCAGTCATCGTATAAATGCGACGTTTATAACGATGAATGCGCGAAAGCAGCCAGTTCTTTATTGAAAAGGCTGCCGTTTTTATTTGATCGTGATATGAGATGTCGTACATCATTCGCTGTCAAACGCGCGCTTTAAATCTCCTTCAACAGCGTATCGGCGACCCGAATGCTGAGCGCCGCGCCCGTCAACGTGGGGTTGACGCAGCCCACGGCGGGCATGACGCTGCATCCGGCAATGAACAGATTCTGGTGATCGTGCGCGCGGCAATCGGCATCGACCACCGAGTTTCGCGGATCGCTACCCATGATCGTCGTGCCCATGATGTGCTGACGGTTCTGGTGATTCACATCGGTAGCGGTCACGTCCGCGTTCAGATAGCTCGCCATCCGCTGCAAATCCTTGACCGCGAAATCCCGCCCGGCATTCCAGTAATCGTCGACGCTGTAGTAGATGGACGGCACCGGCAAGCCCAGCGCATCGGTCTTGGTCTTGCTGGGTGTCACGCGATTCTGCGGCAGCGGCAACATTTCGAAGTCGACCGCCCAGTTCATGTCGCGCGCGGAATGCAGGCGGATCTGTTCGTCGAGCTTGCTGCCCAGCACACCTTTTGCAATCAGCTTCGACGTGAGTTGCGCGGTCGGGACGGTATTGCGCACCTTGGTTTTATAGCTGGGGAAGTCCTTGCGGAACGCGCCGTCGCGATAGTTCATGTAGATCAGCAATTCGGTCGGCCCCTGACCAGGCCACATGTCTTCGCGCGCGAGCATGCTCATGCTGATGCCGGTGTTGTCCATCAGGTTGCGGCCAACCATATCGGACGAGTTCGCGACGCCGTTCGGATAATCGGCGGACGTGGACATCAGCAGCAGCTTCGGCGACTCGATCGCATGCGCGGCCAGCACGAAATAGCGCGCGGTCAGCCGGTGTGACGTGCCGTCCGGCTGCTTGTACAGAATCGCGCTGATCTTCTTATCGGCGCCGACCTCGATGTGATAAACCACCGAGCTTTCGAGCACTTTCGCGCCGTGTTTTTCGGCGTCGTCGATATGCATCGAGCCGTCGTACTTCGCGCCGATCGGGCACACCGGGTTGCAATTGTTGTTGCCCGCGCAAACCGGCCGGTTGCCGTAAGGACGGGTGGCGCGGCCATTCGGCTCGCTGATCGGATGGTAGCCGCCCGCGCCGAGCAATTCGGTCGCCCGGTTGAAGAAGTAGCTGTTCGGCAGACCCTTCATCGGATACGGCTTGCTGCGCGGCGGGAAGGGTGCGCCGCCGTTGCCGCCCTGGTCCTCATCGTCGACGCCGCTGACGCCCAGCGCGTATTCCGCGCGGCTGTAGTACGGCTCGAGTTCGTCGTAGGTGAAAGGCCAGTCGCGGCCTCGACCGTAGAGCGTCTGGAGTTTGAAATCGTTCGGGATCATGCGCCACAGCGCCGAGCCGAAGTGCCAGGTCGTACCGCCGACAACCCGCAGATACGCGGTTTTATACGGCACCGGGCCGGTCTGCTGCAGATAGTCGCCATACGTGGACGGCGCATAAGGCATGCTCGGAAAAGGCGATCCGCCGCCTTGCAGCTTCATGTTCGCGAGCGACAGTTTGACCGGCGCATTGCGGAAGGTCTCGACGACATCCGCGCGTTTCACACGCGGGCCCGCCTCCAGAACGATGACCGATTTTCCTTCGCGGGCCAGCGAGCTCGCGACGAGTCCACCCATCACTCCCGATCCGATCACGATCACGTCTGCGTCGAAATTGCTCATTACTGTCTTTCTCGTTTGATTGCGCGGTTTTTTTCGCTGGCTTTTGCGTTGTTTGCCGCGTCGCGCTAAAGCGGCAAGCCGTCGTGCTGCGTCAGGAAGATTGCGGCTTTGCGCCCCAGGCGAGCGGGCCCGGACCGTAGGTGGGCACCGCGAGTATTCCGCGCGTGGGGCGGTACATCAGCGCATCCGCGTAGGTGATGAGTTCGGCGTCCGCTGCGTCGCCGACAATGCCCAGATACCACGCCGACACGACGCTCGTCGCAGTGGCGAGCAATGTTGCATCGGCAGGCGTTGCCGCGAGGAACGCGTCCATATTGGAGAACTTCGCCTGATCGACGTGAGCGAGCAGCGCGTCGATCTTCGTCGCGAAACTCGCGTCGCGCCGCGACAGCGCGGCGAAAAAGCGGTCGCCGGTTTCGTGATCCAGATCGCTCTGACCGGTGACGAACATCGAGACGCGCAGGAACGCAGCCGATGTCGTACCCGAAGCACCCTCGGCAGCCTGAGCGCGCGGCAGCCACGACATCGGCGTCGAGGCGAGCGCGGCGATGGCGGTGCCAGCGGCGACCGCCAGAAACGTCCGCCGTGACGGACAATGAGCGGCCGCGTCACGCTTCACGCTCGCTCGATGTTGCGGCGTGCTGGCGGTTTTAGATGTCGGCATGGTGAAGTCCTTCCGTCTGCGAGGCGAAATGAAGTAGAACGATGCGGTTGGCGGCGCGCATGGTGTCAGGCCGCCGATTGCTTGCGCGATCCGCGTGAACGCGAGCGCATCAGCAAGACGAGCACGACGATCAGGATCAGCAGCACGCCTAGACCCGGCAGCGCAAAACGGCCGGCCTGTGCGATCAGCGGCGGCTTGCCACCGTCGCGGATGGCCGCGACATCGGTCGCACTGACCTTGACGGCCGGATTGCCGTACTGATGCAAAACGAAATTGGCGACATCCGCCACGTCCTGATCCGACAGACGATCGGTGAAGCTCGCGCCTGGGCCGAAGGCGGGCATGAAGGCGGGTTTGCCGTGCGCGTCGCGCTGCAGACCGAACAGGATCACGGCGATCAGGTTGTCCGGGTTCGACGCGCCGGTAGCCGTGTTGTGATAGAGCGAAGGGTAGTCGTGATTGCTCAGCCCACCGCCGTTCACCTGATGACACGCCGCGCACGAGCCCGAGAAAATCTGCCAGCCACGGGGCGGTTTGGCTTCGTTGCCTCGCAGTGCCGCCTCGTTCAGAGGCTGGCCGTAGGCGTAGCGGACGGTCTTTCCATCGGCGGGCATCGGCGCAGTCTGCTTCAGATACGCGACGATGGCGGCAAGGTCGGCATCGCTCAGATATTGCAGACTGTGATCGATCGCTTCGGCCATGGGTCCGGCGGCCTGGGCCTTGCCCGGCACCGAGCCTGTTTTCAGGTACTGCGTCAACTCGGCATCCGTCCATCCGCCGATTCCGCTGAGCGGGTCAGAACTGATATTCGGCGCGTACCAGTTGCCAAGCGAGCCGCCCGCGAACGCACGTGCGTCGTTCTGGCCCATCAGCGCATTGCGCGGCGTGTGGCAGGCAGCGCAGTGTTCAAGCGCGTTCGTCAGATACGCGCCCCGGTTGATCAGAGGCGACACGTGCGGGTCCGGTTCGAACGGCTTGCTGTCGAGGAACAGCGCGTTCCACAGCGCCATGGACGAGCGGATATTGAACGGGAACGGTAGCGCCGTGCTGGGCGGCACCGCATCGACCGGCGCGACCTCGTGGCGAAAATACGCGTACAGCGCGTGAACGTCGTTGTCCGTCAGCGCGGCATACGACGTGTAGGGCATCGCCGGATAAAGATGCCTGCCGTCGCGGCGGATGCCCTGGCGCAATGCGCGCGCGAAGTCGGCCTCGGTGTAGTCGCCGATACCGCCTTGCGTCGACGGCGTGATGTTGGTCGAGTAGATCGTGCCCATCGGCGAGTTGATCGGGTAACCGCCCGCGAAAGGCTTGCCCCCTTGGGCCGTGTGACATGCGGCGCAATCTGCTGCGACGGCCAGATAGCGGCCCGCCGAGATCAGCGGCGAGTCGGCGGCCGACGATGCAACTGTGCCGCTGGCAATAGCCGGCGCGTTTGCATGCTCAGGTGCTGAGGCATCCTGAGCGAACGCGTACGCGGGAAGCGACGCGGCGGCTGCCAATGCAGCGCTGACGAGAATGTGTGTGAATCGCATCTTCTTGTTGGATTGCTCGGCGCAGGGGGACGCGGCGCCATATACCGTCGATGAGAGCAGGGCGACCGGCTGACGCCTTGCATGCCGCTGTCGAGACGCACGAGGTAAATGCCGGTGCGCCTCGCCGTCGATTACAGCAGCTCGTACTCGATGAGTTCGAGCGGCGTTTCGCCACCGTTGGTCAGCGTGCGCGTACCGGCTTCGGTGAAAAACGCATCGCCTTTATGCAGGGTCGTCTGTTTGCCGATGTCGCCGGGGCTCTGCTCGATGAGCCGTTCGCCGGAGAGAATCACCCGCAAGCCGGGCCCGAACTGCTGATAGGGCGCGGCGATCTCGCCGGGCTGCAAACGCAGACGCCAGCCGCGCACGCGCGGCTTGTCGAGCACCAGCGAGAATGCGCCGACGCTTGCGCGGTCCGCATTGCCGTAGTTGCCGCGTTCCAGCGCGATTACTTCGAACGCGACCTGATGAATCAGCGAGTCGCCGATGTTGCTGACCTGATCGACGATGCCCGCGGTTTGATAGTCGCCGAAGCGGACCGAGCCCGTCTTCATGTCGACGACCTTGCCCGCGCCTTCGCCCTTGCGCTCGATGAAAGAGCGCGAACCATTGATGATGGTATTGACGAACGTCAGGTTCTGCGCGTGCCACATGGTCGACTGTCCGGGGCGGATCATCACGCGCATCACCCGCATCTGACTGTTTTGCATGATGACGTGGTGCATCGGCTCTTCGGCCGTCGGCACGACCCGGTTGCCCATTGCCGCAGCGGACGGCGGCGCGCTCACGCGGGCCTGATCGTCGTTGCCGTTGCTCTCGCTGGCCGCTTGCGCCGACACCGGCAGCAACGCGGGCACGGCCGACACCAACGCGGCGCTGGCCCCGAACAACATCGCACTTCTACGCTGCAGGTCGACCCCGTCGCGCGCTTCCTGACTTGCACTCACTTGCTTACTCTCCGTCTGAAACAATGTTTGTCACCGGGACGCCGCTCGAAACACGCCGCGCGCCACGCGCGCGAATACGCGCGGCGCGGCGGTGTGTTCCCGCCGTTCCCGCCGTCCCTTACGCCTGAGATGAATCGAGCGCCGGTTCGCGGTCGCTTGTCCGCGACGTGATGAAGAACAGCATCGCGAGCACGCCGAGCAGATCGATCACCGCGCCCACCAGAAAACCGCTGTCGTATCCGCCGAGGTGCTCGACTGCCATGCCCATCAGCGCCGGTCCTACGATGCCGGAGATATTTGCGAGCAGATGCACGAATCCGCCGACGCCGCCAACATGCTCGGCCGGAATCAATTCGTGGATCGTCGCCCAGCAGCCCTGGCACGCGGCCGTGAGAAAGAGCACAGCCAAAGCGACCAGCGTGACGATCGTGACCGTCGATTGCGCGTGCCCAACCGCCAGAATCGACAGACCGGACAGCGCCAGCGGCACGATTGCGCTCATCTTGCGAGCCAGCAGCTTGTTGCTCATCTTCTTGAAGAACATATCCGCGACGATGCCGCTGCCGAAGAAGCCGAGACCGCCGCACAGCCACGGAATCACACTGACCACGCTCATCGCCTGGAGGCTCAGATGCAGGCTGTCCGTGAAGTAGCTGGGCATCCACGAAATGAAAACGTAGAGCATGTAGTTGGCGGCGAACAGACCGGCTGCCACGGCCAGCGTGCTGGGCCGGAACAGGAAGGTTTTGAGCGGCGTAGCACGCGCAGTGCTATCGCCCGTCGCGACTTCGACGTTGTGACGGCTGACTTCGATCAGTTCGCGCTCGGCGGTGCCCACGCGTTTGTTCTCTGCCGGCGTATTGGTGCCGAACAGGCGCCACGCGATCAGCCACACGATCCCCAGTGCCGCGACCACGACGAACGACACGCGCCAGCCGAGCGCAAAAGCCGTCAAGCCGACGATAGGGCCGGCAATCGCGCTGCCCACTGTCTGGCCGGAAAACGTGAAGCCGATCATCGTCGCGGTTTCC